>JAHECB010000157.1:4458-11484 GCA_024641925.1 Betaproteobacteria bacterium | reverse complement strand
AAGACGGGCTGGAAACGTCGCTCACCGGGCGCTGACGCTTGCCCGCTGCCTGTCATCCGCTGTCCGCCACCCGGTGCCTGCCGCGCCAGACCAACACCTTCCCACCATGACACCGCCAAAAAAGCCGCCTGACCGCTACGTGGTGCTGGGCCACCCGGTCGAGCACAGCCGGTCACCGTTCATCCACGCCCTGTTTGCCGAACAAACCCATCAGCACCTGCGCTACGACCGCCAACTGTGTGCGCTGGATGGCTTTGAAGCGGCTGTGCGGCAGTTTGCACAAGACGGCGGGCGCGGCTGCAATGTCACCGTACCCTTCAAGTTCGACGCCCTGGCCCTGGCCACGCACCCCACCGCGCGCGCGCAGCGGGCTGGCGCTGCCAATGTGCTGGCCTTTGACGGCGACCGCTGGACAGCCGACAACACCGACGGCGTCGGCTTGGTCCACGACATCCAGATCGGCGCCGGCATGCCGCTGAAACTGGCCCGCGTGTTGCTGGTGGGCGCGGGCGGCGCGGCCGCGGGCGTGCTGGGTCCGCTGCTGCAGTGCCAGCCTGCGCAGGTGGTGGTGTGCAACCGCACACCGGCCAAGGCCATGGCGCTGGTGGACAGTCACGCAGCCTGGGCGCGCCAGCACAATAGCGTGCTGCAGGGCTGCGGGCTCACCGGGCTGGGTTCGGACCGCTTTGACGTGGTCATCAATGCCAGTTCCAGCAGCCTGCAAGGCGCGGCGTCGCCCGTGCCCGCTTCGGTGCTGGGCCCCGGCACGCTGGCCGTCGATCTGATGTACGGCGCCGCCGCCCAGCCCTGGCTGGACTGGGCACAGGCGCAAGGCGCGCAGCCACGCGACGGCCTGGGCATGCTGGTGGAACAGGCGGCAGAGGCATTTTTTCTGTGGCGAGGCGTGAGGCCGCAGACGGCACCGGTCTTGCAGGCGCTGCGCGCCAGCGTACAGGCCAGGGCCTGAGCGGCTGCAATACGCATGGTCCGCACCCGCCGCCCGGCATGGCAACAACACCTGCTGCGTCTGTTGTTGCTGCTGTTGTTGTGCACCGCATGCTTACAGGGCGTCTGGGTGGCCCGCGTGGCCTTGATGCGCGTGGTGGACCCCCAGTCGACCACGTTCCAGCGCAGCGAGATCTGGCGTCTGCTGGTCCAGAAGCACCAGGTGGCGTGGAGCCAGACCTGGGTCGACGCTGAAGCGCTGGGCGAGCCCATCACACGCGCCGTGCTGGCGGCCGAAGATGCCGGTTTTTCCGACCATGGCGGCGTGGAGTGGACGGCCATTCGTTCAGCGTGGCAGCGCAACCAACAAGCCGCTGAACGCGCCAGGAAACGCAACCCCGGCGCCACGGCATCCCAAGGCCAGGCGGTACGCGAACCCAAGGTGGTGGGCGGCTCCACCATCACCCAGCAACTGGCCAAGAACCTCTTCCTGGGTGGCGAACGCACGGTGCTGCGCAAGGCGCAGGAGCTGGTCATCACGCTGACGCTGGAGACGCTGCTGCCCAAGAACCGGATCCTGGAGATCTACCTGAACAACGTGGAGTTCGGCGAAGGCCTGTTCGGCGCCCAGGCCGCTGCCCGGCACTACTTCAGGCGCGATGCGGCCAAACTCAGCAACCTGCAAGCGGCACGCCTGGCGGTCATGCTGCCCGCACCCAAACGTTTTGAAAGATCGCCCGCATCGGCCTATGTGCTGTCACGTGCAGAAACTGTGGCGGCACGCATGGGCGACGTTGAATTGCCCTGAGCGTCTGACTGTCTTTCGAGCACGCGCGGCAAAATGCGCTGATGACCCCTGAAACCACCCAGATCATCGCCCACGCCGCCGCCGCGCTGGTGGTGGACGAAGGCATGGAATACGGTGCCGCCAAGCGCCGTGCCGCGCGACACCAGGGCGGCCGGCCCGAACTGCCCAGCAACGAACAGGTGGAAGACGCGGTGCGTGAACACATTGCGCTGTTCTGCGCTGACACTCAGCCTGCCGAGCTGCAGGCGCTGCGCGAGGTCGCCTGCGAGTGGATGCAGCGTCTGCAGACCTTTCGGCCGCACCTGTCCGGCGCTGTCTGGCGCGGCACCGCCACCCAACTGTCGGCCGTGCACCTGGACCTGTATTGCGACGACCCCAAATCCGCCGAGATCAGCTTGATCAATGCCGGCGTCGACTTCGACGTGGGCGCCGAGCCCGGTCATGGCCGTGAACCCATGACGGTGCTGACGGTGGCCAGCCGCAGTCCCGCACTGCCGGACCCGGTGACCGTGCACCTGCTGGTGCACGACGCCGACGACCAGCGCGGCGCCTTGAAGCCCGACGCCCGCGGGCGAAGTTGGCGGGGTGACCTGGCCGCGCTGCAACACCTGTTGAGTAGCGCCGCGTCCGCCGCGCCGGCACCATGAAGCGCCGCCAGCTGGTGTGGGGTGCTGGTGCTGCCGCCGCCTTGATGGCAGCCGCCGCGGGGGTCTGGTGGCGCAGCCGACACGAGACAGCCGCGTCACCCGTCCTGCCCCTGGCCGGCGGCGGACCGGCTGGCCTGTGGCAGATGCGCTTTGATGCCCCCGATGGGAGCGAGGTCCGCATGGCCAGCTTCAAGGGCCAGCCGCTGCTGCTGAACTTCTGGGGCAGTTGGTGCCCGCCTTGTGTGGCCGAGATGCCCGACCTGGACCGGTTTGCCAAGACTTTCGGGCCCGCAGGTTGGCGCGTGGTGGGCCTGGCCGTCGACAACCCCAAAGCAGTACGCGAGTTTTTGGCGCGCAAACCGGTAAGCTATACGATAGCCGTGGCCGGGTTCGAGGGTGCAGGCTTGTCGCGTGAGCTGGGCAATGAACAAGCTGCCATGCCGTTTTCGGTGGTCTTCAGGCCCGATGGGTCGATTGCCCTGACCAAGACCGGCGCTGCACACTGGGCTGAACTGCAGACCTGGGTCGAACGGGCCGCTACGCCAAAGTAACCATTAATTGCGCCAAATGCACTTAGTGGCGTCTATTTTTCAATAAATTCACGTAAAGTACCGCCTTCTCCAGACAGCGGTTCATTTTCATGCCCTTGAAGCGGCCTCCATGAGCATCCTTGTCATCAACGGTCCGAACCTGAATCTGCTCGGCACTCGCGAGCCGCACATCTATGGTTCGATCACTTTGGCGCAAGTTGAAGCCGAGCTGGCGCAAATGGCGAAAAATGCAGGCGCTTTGCTGCATGCCTTTCAAAGCAACCACGAAGGCGCCTTGATTGATCGCATCCACGATGCGCGGGTTGACGGCACCGACTTCATCATCATCAACCCCGGTGGTCTGACCCACACCAGTGTGGCCCTGCGGGATGCCCTGGCCGGGGTTGCGCTGCCCTTCATCGAGTTGCACCTGAGCAATGTGCATGCTCGCGAAGACTTCAGGCACCACAGTTTTTTGTCCGGCATTGCCGTGGGCGTGATCTGCGGCCTGGGCGTCAACGGCTACCGCCTGGCCCTTCAGCACGCCTTGTCACTACGCACCACGGGCGCTGCCTGACCGAACGGTCCCGAAAAACAACAACCGCCACGCCTGCAGGGCGAGGCCCATCCAGAACCCCGAGGAGCTCAAGGTCATGGACCTGCGAAAACTCAAGACACTGATCGACCTGGTATCGGAATCCAACATCTCTGAACTGGAAATCACCGAAGCCGAAGGCAAGGTGCGCATCGTCAAGAGCGGCGCCGCGGGCACCGGGCCTGCAGGCGCCCTGCCCGCAACCACGTTGGCGCCCTCTGCCCCTGGCACGGCGACGGACGAAGCCCAGACGGCTTTGCAGGCAGCGGCGGCGGCTGAAGCGGCCGCGCGCGCCACCGACAAGGTCATCAAGTCGCCCATGGTCGGCACGTTCTACCGCGCCGCCAGCCCGGGCGCAAAGGCCTTTGTGGACATCGGTGACAGCGTCAAGCCCGGCATGCCGGTATGCATCATCGAGGCCATGAAGATCATGAACGAGATCGAGTCCGACTGCGAAGGCAAGATCGTGCGCATGCTGTGCGAAAACGGCCAGGCGGTCGAATTCGGGCAACCCTTGTACATCGTGGAATGACGAGGACATCACCTCGTGTTCAAGCAGCTTCTCATGGCAAACCGAGGCGCTCAACGCCGCAGGCGTTGCGGCGAAGCCAAATTGCACCTGGAGCGCGCAGCGCACCGGGGCGATTGAGCCGGCGAATCATGTTCAAAAAAATACTCATAGCAAACCGAGGCGAAATCGCCCTCCGCATCCAGCGCGCCTGCCGCGAAATGGACATCAAGTCGGTGGTGGTCTATTCCGAAGCCGACCGCGAAGCCAAATACGTCAAACTGGCCGACGAGGCGGTCTGCATCGGCCCGGCGGCGTCGACCCACAGCTACCTGAACATGCCCGCCATCATCGCCACCGCCGAGGTGACGGACGCCGAGGCCATTCACCCGGGTTATGGCTTCCTGAGCGAAAACGCCAACTTCGCCGAACGCGTGGAGCGCAGCGGCTTTGTCTTCATCGGGCCATCACCCGACAACATCCGCACCATGGGCGACAAGGTGGCCGCCAAGCAGGCCATGCTCAAAGCCGGTGTACCTTGTGTGCCCGGCAGCGACGGCGCCCTGAGTGACGACCCCAAGGAAATCATCAAGCAGGCACGCGCCATCGGCTACCCGGTGATCATCAAGGCCGCCGGCGGCGGCGGCGGGCGCGGCATGCGCGTGGTGCACACCGAAGCGGCCCTGATCAATGCCGTGCAGACCACCCGCGCCGAAGCCGGCGCGGCTTTCGGCAACCCAGCCGTGTACATGGAAAAATTTCTGGAGCAGCCTCGGCACATCGAGATCCAGATTCTGGCCGACACGCACAAAAACGCGGTGTGGCTGGGCGAGCGCGACTGCAGCATGCAGCGCCGCCACCAGAAGATCATCGAAGAAGCACCTGCGCCGGGCATTCCGCGGCGGGTGATCGAACGCATCGGCGACCGCTGCGCGGCGGCGTGCAAGAAGATGGGCTACCGCGGCGCCGGCACCTTTGAGTTCCTGTTCGAAAACGGTGAGTTCTTTTTCATCGAGATGAACACGCGGGTGCAGGTGGAGCACCCGGTCACTGAAATGGTCACCGGCATCGACATCGTGCAGATGCAGATTCGCGTGGCGGCGGGCGAAAAGCTGCCGTTCACCCAACGCAACATCCAACTGCGCGGGCACGCCATCGAGTGCCGCATCAACGCTGAAGACCCGTACAAGTTCACGCCCTCACCGGGTCGCATCACGCTGTGGCATCCGCCGGGCGGGCCCGGCGTGCGGGTTGACTCGCATGCTTACACCAATTACTACGTGCCGCCGCACTACGACTCGATGATCGGCAAGGTCATCGTGCACGGCGACACCCGCAACCAGGCCCTGGCCCGCATGCGCACGGCCCTGAGTGAAACCGTGGTCGAAGGCATCCACACCAACATCCCGCTGCATCGCGAATTGATGACGGACGCCAAGTTCATCGAAGGCGGTACCACCATCCACTACCTGGAAGACTGGCTGTCGGCGCACCGTCGCTGATCGCAAACCGACGTCGACCCACCTTCCCAGCGCCACCAGCGCCAACCTGCCTGCTGCCCACCCGCCATGTTCGAACTCACGCTGCGCGCACCCCAGGACCTGGTGGAACCGGTGTCCGATGCGCTGATGGACGAACTGGACGCGCTGTCGGTGTCGGTTCAGGACGCCGATGCCGGCACCGACGGTGAACAGGCCTTGTTTGGTGAGCCTGGCCTGCCCGCGCCAGCATCCGGCTGGGAGCGCTCCACCATCCAGGCGCTTTTTGACACTGAAGCCCAGGCTGACGCGGCGGCCGCCTGGCTGCTGTCGCAGGATTGGGCGCAGGGCGGCTTGTCGATGCACGCGCTGGGGCCGCTGGCCGCACAAGACTGGGTGCGGCTGACCCAGCAACAGTTCACGCCCGTGGCCATCACCGACCACTTCTGGGTCGTGCCGAGCTGGCACCAGGCACCGCCACAAGCCCGCTGGGTGCTGCAACTCGACCCCGGCCTGGCCTTTGGCACCGGCACCCACCCCACCACCCGCATGTGCCTGCGCTGGCTGGCCCACCAGGCAGCGGGGCTGGCCAACCAGCGGGTGCTGGACTACGGCTGTGGCTCGGGCATTCTGGCCATTGGCGCCGGGCTGCTGGGTGCCGGGGATATCGACGCCGTGGACATCGATGCTGCCGCGGTGCAGGCCACCAACGACAACGCAGCCCACAACGGTGTTCGCTTGAAGGCCGCCCTGCCCGAACACGCCCAGGGGCTGTATGGCGTGGTGCTGGCCAACATCCTGGCCACGCCCCTGAAACTGCTGGCCCCATTGCTGTGCACCCATGTTGCGCCCGGCGGGCACCTGGTATTGGCCGGCATCCTGGACCGCCAGGAGGCCGAATTGCAGGCCGCCTACGCGCCCTGGCTGCGCCTGACGGTGGTCGACCGTGAGGAGGGTTGGATCCTGATGCATGCCCAAGCAGGCGCGCTTTCTGCGGCGGCCGGTACGGCCTCCGTACCAGAGCCCGTGCAGTCCCCGGCCCGCTGACCGCGCCAGGCCATGGCACCCACGACCCCACGCAGCACCAGCCAGGCTACACGCTGCCCTGCCTGCCAGACCGTTTTTCGGGTGGTGGCAGACCAGTTGCGGGTTTCAGACGGCTGGGTGCGCTGCGGTCGCTGCTCCGAGGTGTTTGACGCCACACTGCAGATGATGACGGCTGATGGCAGCTGGTTGCGGCCTTCCGAAGACCCGGCAGCCCACCCGACCCGACCGGCAAGCCTTGGCGAACCTGCACGCGCTGCATCGGCCCACCGAGCCCGACAAGACGGCTTGCTGCCGTCTTCGCATGACCCTGTTGCAGGCCCGCAGGCATTGGAACGGCGAGACACCGATCGCCTGGCCTCCAAGGTCGCAGCGGCCCTGACCCGATCGCAGCGCGACACGAGGCCCGGGCTCGATACGCAGGCGCCTGCAGCTGGCGACACTTGGGGCCAGGCCCGCAGCAAGGCGCAG
>JAHECB010000157.1:0-4448 GCA_024641925.1 Betaproteobacteria bacterium | reverse complement strand
AAACCCGGCCAGGCCATGCTGCAATGCCCGCCGCGCCGTCACCACTGCCGCCACTACCGCCTCTGCAACCACCACCCGCCATCAAGCCCACACCGGCACCAGCGCCAACAGCAGCAGCCCTGCCACCCGACAGCACGTTTCAGCGGCCGGCTACAAACCCCTTCGACATGGCGCGCTCCGCGCAATTTGGAGACGGCCGACCCGCCGGACCGCCTGCGCCACCGCCTCTTGCCAGCGCCCCTCCTGCACCCGCACCGCGCGCGCCGGACCCTGACGACTACATCAACCCCTACGTCGACCCCTTCGCGGGCCCACTGGCCAAGGACGCCCCGCGCGGCGTCGCGCTGCACGAACAGCCACCGACAACGGGCGGTGCTGCCGATGCCCACGAACCAGCGAAAAACTTCGCCGATGCAGTCGCCAGCAGCTGGATGCCCGACACACTGCCGCCGGGTGCGGTAGCCGCCGATCCCTTTGCATCGGCACCGGGCTGGTCACCGCGCCGAGCCAGCCCCGCGTCAGCGGGCGGGGCCCCTGCAGCCGCGGAACCCGCTTACCGGGCTGATGTGCGGCTGTCGCCGGAACCTGAAGACGCCGAAAGTGCCGACTTCCAAGCCTCGACACGGGAGCCCGCGCCCCGCGCCGAATCGCGTTTTGGCGACACCCTCAAACGATCACGCGGCGTGCAGCGCGACTTCGAACCGTCGCTGTACGAAGAACCGGCAACGCCGTCCCAGGCCTGGGCCCCCACCGAAGTGGTGGCGCCGCTAGAGTCCAGCTTGCGCCAGGACACACTGCCGGCGTCCGACAAGCCGGGCTTCATGCGGCGTGCCGAACGCGAACAGCACTGGCGCAAACCGCACATGCGCAGGTTGCTGGTGGCCGGTGCAGTCGCGGGATCGCTGGCCCTGGCTTTTCAGATATCCCTGGCTTACCGCGACCTGATGTCGGCGCGCTTTCCCACCCTGAAGCCGGCCTTGCAAGCTGCCTGTTCGATGCTGGGCTGCACCGTTCATGCCGCCCGCGCCATCGAAAACATGGCCGTTGAAAGCAGCGGACTGGTGCGGGTGGACAAGACCAACCTGTACAAGTTGCAGGTCACCCTGCGCAACCGTGCCGGCCTCGATCTGGCCTTGCCGGCGCTGGATGTCACATTTACCGACAGTCGGGGCGCTGTCATCTCGCGCAAGGTCATCACACCAGCCGATCTGGGCAGCACAATCGACACCCTGGGTGCCGGCCGCGAAGTCACACTTCAGACCACGCTGCAAGGTGCCGGCCCTTCACCCGAGTTGGTGTCGGGCTATACCGTAGAACTGTTTTACCCCTGAAAACGCACCGGCCCTGGCCGCCGCGGCGAAGGGCCCGGCTGGCCGCTGCCACCCAACCCGGCAAACCCATCGGCCTGGCGCCCTGCCCATCGCGGGCGGTTGCCCGATTTTTGTTCACCTTGAAACGGAGACCTCATGCCCGCCCTGATTTGCGGATCGCTCGCTTTTGACACCATCACCACGTTTCCGGGCCGATTTGCCGAGCAGATCCTGCCCGAGCAGGTGCACATCCTGAACGTCAGTTTCCTGGTGCCCACCCTGCGCCGCGAATGGGGCGGCTGCGCCGGCAACATCGCCTACAACCTGCAGGCCCTGGGTGGCCAGCCGGTGATCCTGGCTGCACTGGGCGTGGACGGTGGTGAATACCTGGCCCGTGTGCAGGGCTGGGGTGCCGACACCTCGCTGATCTACCGCGATGCCGAGTTGCACACCGCGCAGTGCCACATCACCACCGACCGCGACAACAACCAGATCACTGCCTTTCACCCCGGCGCCATGAGCCATGCGCACCACATGGCGGTGCCCGACAAAGGGCAGCGCAACGACCTGGCCATCGGCATCATCTCGCCCGACGGGCGCGACGCCATGTGGGCACACGCGCACCAGATGGCCAAGGCCGGTGTGCCCTTCATCTTCGACCCGGGCCAGCAGCTGCCGCAGTTTAACGGCGACGAACACCGCGAAATCCTGGGCCTGGCCCGCTGGGTGGCGGTGAACGACTACGAAGCCCGCATGCTGCAGGAGCGCACGGGCGAAACCCCGGCGCAGATGTCACAGCGCAACAACATCGACGGCGTGGTGGTGACCCTGGCAGAACAGGGCTGCGAGCTGTGGATCGACGGCCAGCGCACCGAAGTGCCCGGCATCAAGGCTGCCGAGGTGCTGGACCCCACGGGTTGTGGCGACGCCTTCCGCGCTGCACTGCTGTTTGGCCTGGAGCGCGGCTGGAGCCTGCGGCGCTGCGCTGAACTGGGCAACCACATCGGCGCGGTGAAGGTTGCCGAGCGCGGGCCACAGAACCACCGGTTTGACGGCGCGTTGCTGGCCATGACCCAGGGCTGAAGCTCACCCCACCCATGAAAAAAAGGCGGCCCGCTGGCCGCCTTTTTTGTTGTTTGGCGAGTCGTCTACCGCACCGCGGTCACTGCACCAACTGGGCCAGCTGCCCCTTGGCATACAGGTCCGCCACTTCGGTCAAGGCCATGGCCTTGATCTTGGGCGCCTGGCCTTCGCAGCCAAATTCCAGGTACCGCTGCTTGCAGATCTTGTAGGCCGCTTCGCGGGCCGGCTGCAGCCATTCGCGGGCGTCGAACTTCTCGGGGTTTTCGGCCAGGAACTTGCGCACCGCGCCGGTCATGGCCAGGCGGATGTCGGTGTCGATGTTGATCTTGCGCACACCGAACTTGATGGCTTCCTGGATTTCGGACACCGGCACGCCATAGGTCTCCTTCATCTGGCCGCCATACTGTCGAATCTGCGCCAGCAGGTCCTGCGGCACGCTGGAGCTGCCGTGCATCACCAGGTGCGTGGTCGGAATGCGCCGGTTGATTTCCTTGATGCGGTCGATGGCCAGGATGTCGCCCGTGGGCTTGCGGCTGAACTTGTAGGCGCCGTGGCTGGTGCCGATGGCGATGGCCAGCGCGTCAAGCTGCGTGCGCTTGACAAAGTCGGCCGCCTGTTCGGGGTCGGTCAGCAGCTGTTCGCGCGTCATGGTGGCGTCGGTGCCGTGGCCGTCTTCCTTGTCGCCCTTCATGGTCTCCAGGCTGCCCAGACAACCCAGTTCACCTTCCACGGTGACACCCAGTTTGTGGGCCATGTCCACCACCTGTCGCGTCACGTCCACGTTGTAGTCGTAGCTGGCGATGGTCTTGCCATCGCCCATCAGGCTGCCGTCCATCATGACGCTGGAAAAACCCAGATCGATGGCGCCCTTGCAGACCTCGGGGTTCTGGCCGTGGTCCTGGTGCATCACCAGCGGCACCTGCGGATAGGCTTCAACAGCCGCCTGGATCAGGTGCTTGATGAAGGACTCGCCCGCATATTTGCGCGCGCCGGCGCTGGCCTGCAGGATCACGGGGGCGCCCACTTCGGCCGCAGCCTGCATCACCGCCTGCACCTGCTCCAGGTTGTTGACGTTGAAGGCCGGTATGCCGTAACGGTGCTCGGCGGCATGGTCGAGCAGTTGGCGCATGGAAACGAGTGGCATGTTGAGCTCCAGAGTTCAGGACAAGACGGTTGACCCGCAGCACCCGCCAGCAAGTGCTGCAAGCCCGGCGCCGACAAAACCAGGGGTGTAACTGCGCCGTAACTGCCCGCATTTTAGGGCGTTGCCCATGTGCCAGGGCGGGCGCACAGGGCCCGTTCACCCTGTGTTGGCAAAAGCGTCACATCGCCCGAACGTGAAAGGCCTGCAGCAGACGCCTAACCGCCCTTGGCCTGGCGCCACAGCCTGGTCAGCGAACTGGGCGCCGCGGGGCGCGAAAACAGGAAACCCTGCATCTGCACACAGCCCAGACTCAGCAGGGCTTGCCGCTGCGCTTCGGTTTCAACGCCTTCGGCGACCACCTCCATGCCCAAGCGCCGGCTCAACTCGATGATGCCCTGGGTGATCGCCGCCGTGCGTTCGTCCTGCGGCAGCCGTCGGGTGAACGACTGGTCGATCTTCAGCACGTCAAAGGGAAAGTCGCGCAGGTAACTCAACGACGAATAGCCGGTGCCGAAGTCGTCAATCGCCAGCCGTACGCCCAGCGCTTTCACCGCTGCCAGGCTGCGCAAGGCACCCGCGGTGTCCATGATCAGGGCCGACTCGGTGACTTCCAGCTCCAGCCAATGTGGCGCCAGGCCGCTGAGTTCCAGCGCGCGCGCCACGCTGGGCACAAAGTCGCGCCGGCACACCTGATGCGCCGAGACGTTGACGCCCACGGTGATCGGTGTCTCGCCGCTGTGCTGCCAGGCCTGGTTCTGGCGGCAGGCTTCTTCCAGCACCCAGTGCCCGATGGGCACAATGAGCTGGCTTTGTTCGGCGACATCCATGAAAGCGCCCGGCGCCAGCAGCCCGCGGGTGGGGTGCTGCCAGCGCAGCAAGGCTTCGCTGGAGACGACAACGCCGGTGCGTCC
>JAHECB010000156.1 GCA_024641925.1 Betaproteobacteria bacterium | reverse complement strand
AGAAGTGGCCTCGTTTGTCTGAACAGCTTTCCCCGATTTATAAGTGGACTGCGGGCGGGTTGCGGACGGTGCAGAGTTGTCCACGGCGGCGGTCGGCGCTTGCGACGAACCGGCCGACGCGGTGGGCAACTCGGGGCGCACCAGGGGACTCATCCTGTGCGGCCAGCGCCAGGGTCGGCAGCTTGGCGAAGTAGTGCTCGTCGGGCGTGAGGTCGGCCAGACGCGAGTGCGCGAGCGCCGAGTTGTACCAGCCCATGTAATCGGTGATGTCGGCCCGCGCGGCGCTGACGCTGTCATAGGCCTTGAGGTACACGCGCTCGTACTTCACGCTGCGCCACAGCCGCTCGACGAAGACGTTGTCGCGCCAGGCGCCGCGTCCGTCCATGCTGAGCTTGCAGCCTTGGTTCAACACGGCGTCGGTGAACTCGGAGGCGGTGAACTGGCTTCCCTGATCGGTGTTGACGATCGCCGGTGTGCCCCAGCGTGCGAAGGCCTGCTCGATGACTTCCGTGGCATGACAGGCCTCCAGCGTGATGGCCACCTTGTGCGCCAATACCCGGCGGCTGGCCACGTCCACCACCGCTGTGAGGTAGACGAAGCCGCGCGCCATCGGGATGTAGGTCGTGTCCAGTGCCCAGACCTGGTTCGATCTCTCGATGGCCAGCTTGCGCAGCAGGTACGGGTAGATCTTGTGGCCCGGCGCGCGCTTGCTGGTGCCGGGCTGCGGCGCCAGGGCCTGGACGCCCATGCGTTGCATCAACGTGGCTATGTGGCGCCGGCCCACGTCCACGCCTTGGCGATGCAATTGGCGACGCAGCAGGCGTGCCCCCATGAAGGGGTACTCCGGATGCAACTCGTCGATGCGGCCCATGAGCTCAGGGTCGGCCGCGCTGGTGGGCCTGGGCAGGTAGTACACCGAGCCCCGGCTCATGCCCAGCAGGCTGGCCTGGCGCGTGATGGGCAGGTCGTGATCACGGTCGATCATGGCTTTGCGCTCAGCAATCCCGCCTTGGTGAGCGCGCGTTCTAAAAAATCATTCTCCAGCGCCAGCTGGCCGATCTTGGCGTGCAGTGGCGCCAGGTCCACTGGCGGCACGACTCGGCTGCCAGAGCCGAACACGTCGGCAGCCCCTTCAAGCAGTTGGCGCTTCCAGTCCAGGATCTGACTGGAATGCACCTCGTACTCCTTGCACAGGTCGGCCATCGTCTTGTCGTCACGCAAGGCGGCCAGGGCGACCTGCGCCTTGAAGGCCGGACTGTGGGTGCGCCGCGTGCGGCGCGCTGACTTCTTGACCATCGAAAACTCCTTCTCGCCAGGTCCTTCTCGACCCGGCTTGACGCCCAGAGTTTCCACTTATCGCGCTGTTCAGATTTGCGGCGCCCATGCTGGCGTACATGGCACAACTGACCTGCACACAACTGGCCGCGCGCTACGGCATCAATCCCGACGAACACCCGTCGCTGCGCAAGGTGACACAAACCCGCTGATAGTGGCGGGGGAAATATCACCGCGTTCAGGGGCGCTTTTTGCATCGCCTTCCGTTGCGCAAGTGCAACCGCTTCGCTGAGCCTGTCGCGCAGTGCGGCTGACCCGACATGCCGGGTCCCGGCAATTCAACGACCGGCTCTGAACAGTCCAGTGCGCCAGCGGTCAACGTAACGCAGGGCACTCAGGCCAGCCAGCGCTGGCGATGCTGGGCGACGAAGGCGTCGTCGTGCAGATCGGGATGCTCGTCGTGCACCCGCGTCAGTTCCTCGGCTTGGCCCGGACTCAGCCCTTCGTCCGGGTCCAGGCACCAGATGCCCTGCAACAGGCCCTGGCGGCGCAGCACTTCGTGGCAGCCAGCGATGCAGCCGTGGAAGTTGTTGGCCACGTCAAACAGCGCGGCGTTGCAGTCGGTCACGCGCGAATCCAGCGCCAGCAGTTCAGACGGTATGGCGCCCTGGCTGCGGGCGGCCTGCAGGCGCTGCAGCAACTGCACGGCCCGCTGCGTCCACACGCTCCAGTGGCCCAGCAGGCCACCCTGGATGCGCACGGTCACGTCCTGGCCACCGCGGCGCACCACAAAGGGCAGCAGCAGGTCCAGCACGATGTGGTCGTCATTGCCGGTGTACAGGGTGATGCGGTCTTCGGCCTGGGCCTGCACCACGCCACGCACCACGTCCAGCGTACGGTAGCGGTTGAACGGCGCCATCTTGATGGCCACCACGTTGTGAATGGCGGCAAAGCGGCGCCAGAACGACACCGGCAGGTCCAGCCCGCCCACGGCCGGCTGCAGGTAAAAGCCGATCAACGGCATCACCTGGGCCACGGCCTGGCAATGCGTGATCAGTTCGTCTTCACCCGCGCCCTTCAGCGCCGCCAGGCTGAGCAGGCCGGCGTGGTAACCCAGGCCGCGTGCAATGCCGGCTTCGGCCACCGCCTGCGCCGTGCCCCCGGCCAGGCCGGCCACCATGACCAGCGGGCGGCGGCCGCCCAGCGGTATCCATTCGCGCGCGGTCTGCATGGCCAGCGCCAGCACGGGTTCGTACAGGCCCACCTGCCGGATGGCGAATTGTGTGGAATGCACACCTACGGCCAAGCCGCCGCTGCCGGCGTCCAGGTAATAACGGGCCAGGGCACGCTGGCGGCGGTTGTCGAGCTGGCGCTGTGCGTCCAGCGCCAGCAGGTGCGCGGGAATGACGGTGCCCTGGCGCAGCAGCGCCAGCACGTCGGCGGGAATGTCGCTGATCTGCATGGTGTCTGCGCTTCGCCTGCGGTCAATACTTGCCGTCGCGTGCTTCGTAGTGGGTGGGCTTGCCCAGGCTGGTGCCGTCGTGTTTGACCCAGTCGGCGGTCCAGTCCAGCATCTGGTCCATGCTCACCGTGGGCGACCCGAACAGGCGCTGCGCCTCTTGCGTGTCCACCAGCCAGGCGGTGGTCGCTTCGGTGCCGGTGAACTGCGGCGTCACGCCCAGGCGCTGCGCCAGGCCGGTGGCCACATCGCGAATGCTGACCATGGGCCCGCTGACGTTCAGGCCGCTGCAGGGTTTTGTGCAATGCGCCAGCGCACGCAGCGCCCAGTCGTTGGCGTCACCCTGCCAGATGACGTTGGCGTGGCCCATGCGCAGGTCGATGGGTTCTCGCGCCACCAGCTTTTGCGCCACGTCGTGCAGCACGCCGTAGCGCATGTCGATGGCGTAGGACAATCGGATCAGCCGGCCTGCGGTGCCGCGGGCATTTGAAAAGTGCTGGAACATGCGCTCGCGCGCCACGCAGGAATTGGCGTATTCACCGGGCGGTGGTGTCAGCGGCCACGATTCATCAGCGCCCGGGCCCTGTACGTCGGCAAAGGGGTACACGCAGGCCGTTGAAAACGCCACGATGCGCGAAGCGGCATAACGCTCGGCCACCAGCGCCGGCACAAAACCGTTCATGGCCCAGGTCAGCCATTCGCTGCCGCTGGAGCCAAACTTGCGCCCGGCCATGAACACCACGTTGGCCACGTCGGGCAGTGCTGCCAGTTCTTCGCGTTGCAGCAGGTCGGCGGCCATGCAGTCGATGCCCTGGTGCTGCAGGCGGTCCATCAGGCCCACCTCGGTGAAGCGGGCCACGGCCATGATGCGCTTGTGCGGCGCGGCGCGCTTGGCCATGCGCGCCAAGGTGGGCCCCATCTTGCCGCCCACGCCCAGCACCAGGATGTCACCCTCCAGCTCAGCCAGTGTGCTGACCAGGGCCGGGCTGGGGGTGCTCATCACCTCGTCCAGGTGATCGGTGTCTTCAAAGCGTGCGGGCAAGTCCATCGGTGCTGTCCTTTCGAAGGTAGCCCAGCACGACATCGGTCATGTGGGCCAGCCGCGCGGTGCGCGCGGCCTTGGCTTTCAGGTCGCGGCCGAAGATGGCCGAGAGTGTGTGGTTGTTGGCCAGGTAGAAGTAAGACAGCCCGGCGATGGAGATGTACAGCTGCACGGCGTCCACGCCTTCGCGGAACAGACCGGCGCGGCAGCCGCGCTCCAGGATCTGACCGATCAGCGCCACAAAGGGCGAATGCATGCGGCGCACGGTCTTGGAGCCCTTCAGGTGCGCCGCCAGGTGCAGGTTTTCGCTGTTCAGCAGGCTCAGGAATTCGGGGTGCGCCAGGTAGTAGTCCCAGGTAAAAGCCACCAGCTGGCGGATGGCTTCGGGCGGGTCCAGCTCGTCCAGGTGCAAGGCCTTTTCGGACTCGCGGATGTGTTCATAGGTGGCCTCCAGCACCGCCTGGAACAGCTCGTCCTTGTTGCCGAAGTAGTAATACAGCATGCGCTTGTTGGCGCCGGCCAGTTCGGCAATGCGGTCAACCCGGGCGCCGCCCAGACCCACCCGCGCAAATTCTTCCTTGGCCGCGGCCAGGATACGGGCACGCGTCTGCTCGGGGTCGCGCGCAGCGGTGGGTTTGCGGGTTTGGCGTGGTGTGGGCGATGCCATGGCTGGAGTCTACCCACGGGCCTGAGGGCAGACGACCTTGACAACCGGACATGCCGCGGCCTGTATCAAACCCGGCCCGCCTTGTGTGGTGTAGCCTGCAGGCATGCTGCATGTGACCGCACCGCACCAACGCCGAGCCCGGCGCCTGAACAGGCGCGTCTCTTGAGCCGAAAGTCCAACCTGCCGCCTGTGCCGCCTGAACAGTCATTGCCTTCGGTGCCCGCACCTCAGGCCGCACCTGAACCGCCCGCCCGTGTGCACGCCCGTCACTTGCGCGACCTGCAAGGTGGCACCCGCCTGGCCACGGATGCCACGCTGGGCCTGGTGGCGCTGGTTGAAGCGATGCATGCACGCATCGCCAGCCCTCCGGGGCTCCGTGGGCCGGCATCGACCTCGGGCATCACCGGTCTGGTCTACAAGACCGTGCGCGGCGTCACCCGCCTGGCCGGCGGCAGTGTGCAGGCGCTGTTGGCGGCGCTGACGCCTTTGATGGCGGCCGATCCGGGCCAGGCGCCCGCGCGCGAACGGCAGGCGGTACTGGCCGCGCTGAACGGGGTGCTGGGCGACCATCTGGCCGCCACCCACAACCCCCTGGCCACGCCGATGACGTTTCAACACCAGGGCAAGCCTCTGGTGTTGCAGCCTGACGCCCTGCGGGCCGCACTGCCCGCCGCCACCGGCCGCGTCCTGGTGCTGATGCACGGCCTGTGCATGAACCACCTGCAATGGCAGCGTGATGGCCACGACCATGGCGCCGCGCTGGCCGCGGCGGCAAGCTACACGCCGGTCTATCTGCACTACAACAGCGGAAGACCCATTCACGCCAACGGCGCCGAGCTGGCAGGGTTGATGGCGCAACTGCTGGCCGCATGGCCGCAGGCCGTCACGCGGGTGGCGATGCTGTGCCACAGCATGGGCGGGCTGGTGGCCCGCAGCGCGCTGCACCAGGCCCGCAGCGAAAGCCAGTCCTGGCCTGCGCAGGTGGACGACATCGTGTTCCTGGGCACGCCCCACCAGGGCGCGCCGCTGGAACGCGTGGGCCATGGTGTGGACCTGCTGCTGGGCGCCCTGCCCTACGCCGCACCGCTGGCCAGACTGGGCAAGCTGCGCAGCGCGGGCATCACGGACCTGCGTTTTGGCCGCTTGCTGGACGAACCGCTGTCGTCCAGACCCCGCGTTGTGCCGCTGCCGGTTGACTCGCGTTGCTACGCCATCGCGGCCGTCACCGGCGCGGAAGAAACCGACCTGAAGAGCCGGGCGTTGGGCGATGGCCTGGTGCCGCTGGCCAGCGCGCTGGGACTGCACCGGGACAACAGCCGCACGCTGGGCTTTGACCCGGCACGGACAGCCCGCTTTGCCGACATGAACCACCTGCAGCTGCTGAACCGCCCTGAAGTGGCTGAACTGCTGCTGCACTGGCTGGCTTGAATCCGCCACCAGGCCGGCGGCGCACGATGCCGCTGCAGCGGTAGCACCGGGTGCTGGTTTCAGCGCAGGCGCACCGCCTGGCCGTCGGAGATGGTGGTGCCGGGATACAGCAGCACGGTATCGCCTTCTTGCAGTCCGTCATGCACCCAGGCCACGTCGGCGTTGCGCTGCCGAATCTGCACCGGGCGCGCCTGCGCACGATCACCCACCATCACCAGCACGCGCCAATGGCTGCCGTCGCGCACCAGGGCGGCCGTGGGCACCAGCAGGACGCCGGCTTCGGCGGCCACGGTGATGCGGGCGTCCACCCGAAAGCCGTCGCCCAGGCCCTTCAGCGCGTCGGGGCCGGAGCTGAAATCCACGATCACATTCACGCGCTGCTCTTCAATGCCCAAGGCCGAAACCTTGGTAAAGGCCACGGGCTCGATACGCGTGACCCGGCCCGCGAGCGGCGGCGCCCGGCTGCCGGCTGAAAGCGCCACCGGCGCACCGGGCCTGATCTGCAGCACCTCGGACGAGAGCACGTCGATCACAGCCTCCATGGCGGCAGTGTCCCCGATGTCCAGCAAGGGCTGGCCGGCAACCACCGGTGCCGCGCTGTCCAGATACAGCTTCAGCACCTGTCCGTTCACCGGGCTTCTGAGCGCCCACAGGCCCGCCGCGGGCGCTGCGCCTGCGGCGGGCTGCGACCGACTCAGCGCAGCACGGGCTTCGGCCAGCGCAAAGTCGGCCACCGACTGCCGGGCCCGTGCGGCGGCCAGCGCCTCCTCCGACGCCTGTCGCGCCAGCGCAGCCTGATCGCGCGCCGAAGGCGCGATGAACTTGTCCTGGGCCAATTGATCAGCGCGCCGGGCCTCGAGCGTCGCCAGGTCCAGCGCTGTCTGTGCGCCTTGCACCTGCGCAGCGGCGGCACGGCGCGCGGCTTCGGCGCTGCCCACGCGCTGCTGCAGCACGGTGCGTGTGCGCGCGTCGATCATCTGCGGCGCAGCGGGCAACAACGTGGCCACCACGTCGCCGGCCTTCACCGTATCGCCCACCCTGAGCAGCGGCCGCTGCAAGTCGGCGGGTGTGGGCGCGGCCATCGTGTAGCGGTTTTTAAGGCGCAGCCGGCCGTCCTCTTCGATCACCTGCTCGAAGCTGCCACGGCTGACGCGGGCCACTTCCACCACCGTCGGCCGCGGGCGGTAGACAGCATAGACCAGGGCAGCCGTCAGGCCCAGCAACAGGGCCCAGATCAGCCCGCGCCGCAGCGATCTCGAGTTCGATTTGTCGTCGTTCATTCGCGCACTTTCAACACCGCGACCAGGTCGAGCTGGTCAATTTTGCGCCGCACCAGCAGCGCGCTGGCCAGACCCGCCGCCAGCACGATGAGTGCCGCCGACCCGTAGGTTGACGGTTCGATGATCACCGGGAAGTCGATGCTGTCCGAGGACATCAGGTGCATCATCAGCGACGCCAGGGCCCAGCCCAGTGCGGCGCCGATCGGCAGCGCCACCAGCAGCTCACCGCACAGCTCGGCCAGCAACAGCACCGAGACTTCGGCCCGCGTCATGCCCAGCACCCGCAGGCTGGCCAGTTCCCAGGCGCGCTCGGACAGCGAGATGCGGGCCGAGTTGTAGATGATGCCCACGGCCATGGCAACGGCAAACAAGGTCAGGATGCCGCTGAAGACGCCCATGTTGCGCGACGTGGTCTGGTTGAACGCCGCCATCGTGCCGGCCTTGTCGAACACCGAATTGATGCCCGGCGCGGCTTTGACCGCAGCCCAGAAGGCCGCCATCTGGTGCGGGTCCACCTGCAGCGCTGCGTTGGCCACGCCATCGCCGTCGCGGGCCAGGCGGTTCATGGCCTCCAGGCCCATGTAGAGCTGCTTGCCGAACATCGTGTGCACCACGTCGACCACGGTGACCTCGGCCTGCGCCCGGTTCCACAGGCGAAAGTCCAGCGCCAGGCGGTCGCCCACGCGCACGCCCAGGGCGTCGGCCAGCAGGGCACTGAGCACCACGCCCTGGCCCGGCATGGCCACCGGCCCGCGCTGCTCGCCGACCACCCGCATCAGCCTGGCGTCAACCAGCAGACCCGTCAGGGCCGTGTCCTCGACCCGCCCGTTGGCACGCACACGGACCGGCTCCACACGGTACGGCTCGGCGTCCATCACGCCCGGCAGCCGTTCAAGGTCCCGCACCACCTGCACCGGCACCGACCGGTGAAAGTTGACCAGCACGTCGCCCTGCTGGACCTGGCGGAACTGCACATCGACGATGTGGGCGATGGCGTCCAGCCAGAAGGCACCCGAAATCTGCAGCGCCACGGCCAGTGCGATGCCGGTGACGGTGAATGCCGCGCGCAGCGGACGGCGTTCGAAATTCCGGATCACCATCATCGCGCCCGTGCTCAGGTAGCGCGCCAGCCCAAGGCGTTCAACCACCGTCGGGCGGAAGGCGGGCGGCGCGGGCGGTTGCATGGCCTGCGCGGGTCGCAAGCGCACCACGGCACGGATCGCCGCCCAGGTGCCGGTCGCGGCGGCCGCCGCAGCAAGTCCTGTCGAAACCACCACCAGCCAGGGTGAGGTCACGTAGACCAGGCGGTTGAACCGGAACACCTCGTCGTACATACCGAGCATGCCCTTGCCGATGGCCACGCTCAGTACAAGGCCGAACAAGGTGCCCACCCCGGCAATGGCGATGGCCAGTTGAATATAGTGCCAGGCGATGGCCCCGTCGCTGTAGCCCAGTGCCTTGAGCGCGGCGATCTGGCTGCGCTGCGTGGACACCTGGCGGCTCAGCACCACGTTGAGAATGAACATGGCCACAGCCAGGAAGATCGAAGGCAACACCGTGCCCATGACCTTCAATTGCGACAGCTCGTCATCCACGATCATGGCCGACAGCAGCTTGTCGCGCCCGGTCGCGCCGATGGCGCCAAAAGGCTCCAGCAACCGGTCCACCTGTTCCAGCACGGGCGCCAGACGGGCGCCAGCATCCAGGCGCAGCGACAGCTGGTTGAAGGCACCCTGCATGTCGAACACCTGAGTCATGCGGTCGCGGTCGATCCACCAGATGCCGAATGACTGATCGTCCGGCGCCCCGCCCTGCGAGGCAAACACGTATTCGGGCGATGCTGCCGTGCCCACCAGGTGCACACGCTCGCGTCGGCCATTGAGGATGGCGTGCACCGTGTCGCCCGGGTTCAGGCCGCGTGCCGCGGCAAAGCGGTCGCTGACCAGCGCCTCCAGCGCGCCGCCGCGTTCGGGCCAGCGTCCGCGCTTGAGGGTCAGTGCGTTGATGCCCTGGCGAGCCGCGTGCACGCGTGCCAGGTCCAGGCCGATGAAACGCCCCGTGACCGGGGGCAGCACACCCGGCAGGTCGATCTGCGCGTCGAACACCACGTCGAGCTTGACTTCGGCCACGCCCTCCAGGGCGCCCAGGCGGTCGCGCAGGTGCAGGGGCGCCCGCTTGACGCTGGCAAACACGTCGCCCAAGCGGTTGTCGCGGTACAGCGCATCACGTGCGCCCTGCAATGACGCGTGGACCGAAAACATGGACACAAAGCCGGCCACGCCAATGGCCACCACCACGGCGATGGTGGCCACCTGCGCCCGCATCTGCCCCAGGTCGCGCCACAGCTTGATGGTCAGGGTCTTCAATCGGGCCTCACCAGCGCAGCGACGACGCCGCCACCTTGTGCGTGTTCACGCGGGTCTCGACGATGCGCCCGTCACCCAGCCGCAGCACGCGGTCGGCCATGTCGGCGATGGGTGCGTTGTGCGTGATCACGACCGTGGTGGTGCCCAGTTCGTGGTTCACGTGCTCGATGGCCTGCAGCACCACGATGCCAGTGGCACAGTCCAGCGCGCCCGTGGGCTCGTCGCACAGCAGCACTTCAGGCTTTTTGGCGATGGCGCGGGCGATGGCCACACGCTGCTGCTCGCCCCCCGAGAGCTGGGACACAAAATGATTCATGCGCGGCCCCAGCCCCACCAGCGCCAGTGCATCTTCGGGCTTCATCGGGTCTTGGGCCAGGTCCGTCACCAGCGCCACGTTTTCCCGCGCCGTCAGGCTGGGGATGAGGTTGTAGAACTGGAAGACAAAACCCACGTGTTCACGCCGGTAGCGGGTGAGTGCGGCGTCATCGGCACCGATGAGTTCATGGGCCTGGCCGTCGTGGTGCCAGCACGCTGAGCCGCTGGTGGCCGTGTCCAGCCCACCCAGGATGTTCAGCAGCGTCGACTTGCCGCTGCCCGAGGCCCCCAGCAAGACCACAAACTCGCCACGCCTGATGTCCAGATCCACCCCGCGCAAGGCATGCACGGCCGCTTGCCCTTCACCGTAAGTCTTGGTCAGGCCGTGGGCGGTAAAAACGGGTATATCCGAAGCGGGGGTCGTGTTCATGAACAGGTCAACGCCCAGTATTTCAGAGCAAGTTGCGCTGCAGACTGACCTGCATCAACAACACACCGGTCGGCAGAACAGCGCCAGCCACCAAAGGGCTGGCTGCGCCGTCGACATCTGGCACGCTGATTGCTTTTGCCTTGGGCATGCCCCCCCTTTTGCACAGGGCACCGGGCGCCCGGCAGAGGGCGGTTGTGCTTGTCATCGAACCTGGTCGTCCGCCACAAAATCAACGCATGGCACCGCCCCCCGGCGTCCGGTAGCGCGCCACTTTTTTCCACTGTCCTTCCAATATCTCCTGAGGAGTTCCCCTTGAAATCCCGTTTTCATGTTCTGTTGTCCGTGGCCGCAGCGGCCACTTTGGCGTCGCCTGCCTGGGCACAGAGTGCTGTCACGATGTACGGCCTGCTGGACGTCTCGGTGGGCAGCACCCAGGCCCCCGGCGGCACCGCCACCAAGGGTGTTGACAGCGGCAAGATGACCACCAGCTACTTCGGCCTGAAGGGCAGTGAAGACCTGGGCTCGGGTCTGAAGGCCATCTTCGCCATCGAAAGTTTCATGCGCGCCGACACCGGTAGCGCCGGCCGTTTTGAAGCCGACCCGTTCTGGGCTCGAAACGCCTATGTGGGTCTGGAAAGCGACGTGGGCACGGTAACGCTGGGCCGCAACACCACGCCACTGTTTGTCAACACCCTGATCTTCAACGCGTTCGGCGATTCGTTCGGCTTTTCACCCAGCATCCGGCATTACTTCACCAGCGGCACCACCACCGGTGACACCGGCTGGAGTGACTCGGTCAAGTACAGCAGCCCGCGCTTTGGCGGCGCCAGCTTCACCGCACATGTCGCTGCCGGCGAAGGCAACGGCGGCCGCAACACCGGGCTGAGCGGCTTGTACTTTGGGGGTGGCCTGGGCTTGTCGGCCGCATGGCAGAAGGTCGAAAAAGGCGCCACGGTGGCCGACACCAAGACCTGGCAGCTGGGTGGTTCTTACGACTTCAAGGCGGTCAAGCTCTTTGCTCAGGTCGGCAAGGTGGACAACACCAGCACCAACAACGACTACAAGATCACCGGCCTGGGTGCCTCAGCACCGCTGGGCGCCGGCAAGGCGCTGCTGCAGTGGGGCCAGATCAAGCCCAAGACTGGGGCCAAGCGCAGCACGCTGACGGTGGGCTACGACTACAACCTGTCCAAGCGCACCGATCTGTATGCGGTCTACATGAACGACAAGATCACAGGCCTGTCCGGCGGCAAGAACTACAGTCTGGGCGTTCGGCACCGTTTCTGAGCCAGA
>JAHECB010000005.1 GCA_024641925.1 Betaproteobacteria bacterium | reverse complement strand
CCCGACATGCTTCCAGTGACGAAGCGCGCGAGCGGTGGCTTCGCACGGCGGCGGAGCAGGGGTCGCGGACGGCCATGGAAGCACTCGCGTCCAAAGGTGACGCATGGGCCGAAGACCGGGTCGCGGAGTGGGCCGATGACGATTGGCTGCGATCTGCTGCGGAACGGGCACTCGACGCGGGCAATGTCGTTCGCGCCTGGACCTGGCAGTACCTGGCGCTCAAGCATGGGGTCGACTGGCGGAATACGGTGTTGCTCCAGCTGGCCTTCTGGCCGCCGTAAAACAGGCCCAGCGGATGGCTGTGCTGACCGCCGGACAGGGCCAACTGGCTGCGCCTGGGCCCCCAGCGTTGCTGTGGCGCTTGCAGTTCGGCCGCGATC
The DNA here is from genome assembly GCA_024641925.1 of Betaproteobacteria bacterium. GTDB lineage: Bacteria > Pseudomonadota > Gammaproteobacteria > Burkholderiales > Burkholderiaceae_C > Rubrivivax. The sequence continues at coordinate 44,112 of JAHECB010000005.1, read as the reverse complement.
TCGGGCGATGGCGGCCAGGTCGGTGGCAGCACCAGATCATGCAGCGCGTGGTAATCCGGGTTGTCGGGCAGCGGCTGCAAAAAATCGATGAAGTTGCGGTTCAGGTCCACGTTGTCTTCGTTCACCCTGCGGGTGAAACAAAAGCCATGGGGTTGACTGCGTGCACATGCACCACGGCCAGCGCCATGCGCGCGGTGTCGTCACGCAGGGTCAACCAGGTCAGCAGGCCCGTTTGCAGGGCGCTGCCGGCGTGGCCTTCCACGCCGTGCACGGCGCTGGTCAGCAGCAACACGCTGGGCGCGCCAACGGGGCCGTCGCGCACCACGTCCATCGACAGAACCTCGCCTTCGGCGCCGCGCAGTGGATGGACGTGCGTTTCAACCGGCAACTGCCGCAGCGTGGCAGCGTGCACAAACCGCTGGCGTGCCTGGATGTATCCGGGACTGAACAGGCCCACGATGTCTTCGTCAGTGGGCTCGGCGCTGAAACGGGCCGGACCTGCGGGGTCAGCAGGCGTGTGTGCTGCTTCGTTGGGCATGCCGGCATCTTGCCAGATGAGGTGGTCCGCCTCGACGGTGCGGATCATGCCGAGGCCAACAAGGCGAGGGACTCAGTTCATCAGGCGGTGCTCACCATTTTGTGATGCCGTGCCAGCGAGGCCCAGGCCGCAAAGCTGGTGCACTGCCGTTGCCGCGCGGCCGGCCACAGTCGCAGCAGCAGTTCAGCGGTGGCCAAGGTGTCGGCCGCAGCCTGGTGGCGTACGGCGTTGGGTATGCCGAAATGCTGTAGCCAGTCGTCCAGTGACCGAAAGCGGACGCCTTGCTGGGGAAACAGCGCCGCGGCCATGGGCGCCAGGTCCAGCCAGGGTCTTGTTGACCATTCACGCTGCAGGTGCAGCTTCATGGCGCGGCCGATCACGGCCTGGTCAAACGGGGCGTGGAAGGCCACCAGTGGCGCGTCGCCCACCCAGGCTTCAAAGGCCGTCAGCACCTCGGCCGGTGGCCTGCCGGCACGCTGCGCACCCACACCAATGCCGTGCAGCAGGATGTTGTTTTTGTTGTTGTGGTCGCTGGACCGGTGCAGTTCGGCTTCAAAACTGTCCTGCACCGGCAGGCAAGGTGCGACATCGGGCTTGAAGTGCACGGCCAGCGCGGCAATGGCCAGCAGGTCGTCGCGCCGGGTGTCCAGGCCGGTGGTTTCGACGTCCAGCACCACCCAACGGGCGGGGTTGCTGGCCGGGGGTGTGGGTGTGCCGAACAGGCGTTGCAGCAGGCCCATGCTCAGCCGGGGTAGTCCATCTCGACGCGCTTTTGCAAACGCTGTGCCACCCGCAGGCTTTCTTTCAACAGCCGCCGGTCGATGTCGTTCAGCGCTTCAACGTCGATGAGGTTGGGATTGTCCGGGTCCGAGTCCACGGCCTCCCTGCGGTGGTGGTCCAGTTGCACTCGCAGGCGCAGCATCTGCAGCACCTCAAAGCCGTCGCTCCAGGCTTCGGCCTGGCGGGTTGACACTTTCATGGCCTTGGCCGCGGCTTCGAACCGTTCGCGTGTGGAGTTGGCCTGCACGCCGTGCGCCAGCGCATGCAACCGGGCCACATCGACGTAGATGGCGGTGCCGCGGGCTTTCAGGTCGATCACTTCGCGCGAGCCGCGGGTTTCGGTGTCGATGCCGCCGGTCCAGCTCAGCGCCGGCCTGCGGCGCAGCAGGTTCGTGGCCAGCTGTTTGCGGAAGCGCGCGTTTTGCATGGCCGCGGCGGTGACGTAGGCACGCATGGGTTCCACCAGGTCCTCGGCCCCAGTCAGCGCCCGGAAGTCAAAGTAGATGCTGGCATTCAGCAGGTCCTCGGGCCCGCCCTTGTCGATCCACCGCTCAAAGCGCTGCAGCCATTCCTGTGTGGTCAGGCAGCAGGCCGGGTTGCTGGCCATGATGTTGCCCTTGCACAGCGGGTAGCCGCAGCGGTCCAGCGCTTCGTTGATGTCGCGTGCAAAGGCTAGCAATCTGGGGCGTTCGGTGTCGGGCTGCTCGTTAGCAAAAACGATGCCATTGTCCTGGTCGGTGGAGATGGTCTGTTCGTTGCGGCCTTCGCTGCCAAAAGACAGCCAGCACACCTTGGCCATGTCGACACCGTGCTCGGCTGCCTTCAAGGCCACTAGGCGTTCGGTGAGCACGTCGTTGAGGTGGCTGATCAGCTGGGTCAGCTGTCGCGCCATCACGCCCTGGCCCAGCAGTGTGTGCGCAAAGCGGCGGATGTTGCCCGCGCACTGCACCAGGCCGTCCAGATCGGGGGCGGCACGGATGGCGGTGCTCAGCTGCTTCAACGACAGCCGCTGCAGCGCAAACAGGTCGCGCTCCGACACGATGGCCACGGCGCGCCCGGTATCGTCGGCCACGGGCACATGCCGGATGCCGTGGCGCGACATCAGCAAGGCCGCGTCCTGTGCGGTGTCGTCCAGGCTGAGCGCCTGCAGGGGCTGGCTCATCACCTCGCCGATAGGCGTGTTCAGGGGCAGCATGGGCAGGGTGATGCGGCCCAGCACATCATGGCGCGTCAGGATGCCCAGCGCCACACCGCTGGCCGGGTCTGCCACCAGCATGGAGCCGATGTGCAGGTCGTGCATGGCCTGCAAGGCCTGGGCCAGCGGGGTTTCCGGTGGCACGGTGGACACCGGCCGCAGAGACAGGTCGCGCAGACGTGTTTCGAGCGACTGCGCCGCCAGCGACTGCGCAGTGAACGAGGCCTGCAGCGCCCGGCGCGACTCATCCAGCAGTTGCTGGATGCGGTGGTTCAGAAAATCAGCAAACGGCGCACTGTCTTGCGCCAATGCCTGCATCGCGGCCAGGGGCAGTGCCAGGCAAAAGGTGTCAGCCTGGGCGGTGTAGGTCGATGTCACCGCCCGTGCGCCCAGCGCCGCGCCGATGGGCAACAGGTCACCTGCCTCGAACTCGAAGCCCGCTTCGCCACGCGCGTCGTCGGGCGAGCCCCTGCCGGCATCGGCTCCATCGCCGGCCGGTTGGCCGCTGACGCGACCGCGCCGGATGTACAGCAGCGCCTGCACAACACCTTGCGCAGGCGCCAAAACGGTTTCGCCAGGCTCGAAATAACACTGGGTGCTGAGCAGAACAAAACGCTCAACGTGCTCGGCCGCCATTTGTGCAAAGGGTGCAAAGGCGGTCAGCTCGGTGCGCAGTTGGCTCAGCAGGTTGTGGGATGGGCTGGTGGTCATGCCGGAAAGCGTAGCACCGCCGGCCTGCCATCGGGCGCCTTATGATCCAACGTTGTTGGTGCTCGCTGTCGGTGTTCGTGCCGTCAGCAGTTCAACGGGAATCAGTCAGGGTGGGTCTTGGGCCGCAGGCCTTTGAAACATCCTCAATCTGAGCTGCCCCCGCAACGGTAAGCGGACGGGGTCTTGTGTGCAGAACAGGCATGCCGGGCCTTCGCTCATGTCGAAGCCACTGGAAGCGTCGCTGCTTCTGGGAAGGACACATGGGTTGTCTCCGCCAGCCCGGATACCGGCCAACGCAGTGGTGCGTCATGTTTGTGGCGTCACCGTACGGTGTGCAGCTGCGGGGAAGCGGCGGTGCACGACTTTGCGGGTTCTGACTTCAACATGAATGGTTCATCCCCGGGCCTTGGCGCCCGAGCCCTGCCGCAGGTCGTGCGGGCTTGCACCGTGGCTTGCCTCGCGGCGCTGGCAGGCAACACCGCTGCGCAGGTGCTCACCACCTCGGCCGCCGCTGCCAGCGACAACGCCATCGTTGTCACCGGTGCGCGATTGCCACAGCGCATGGATCAGGCCCTGGCCGACATCACGGTGCTGGGCCGCGCCGACATCGAAGCGGCGACCGGTCGCACGCTGGCGGAATTGCTGGCGCAGCAAAGTGGCTTGCAGTTCTGGAATAACGGCGGGCCGGGCAAGGCTTCTTCGGTGTCCATTCGCGGGCTGGAGGCACGCCACTCGCTGCTGATGATCGACGGCGTGCGTTATGGCTCGGCCACGTTGGGCATACCGCCGTTCGAGAACCTGGCGCTGGAGTCGATCGACCGCATCGAGATCGTGCGCGGCCCCATGGCGGCCTTGTACGGCAGCGACGCCGTGGGCGGTGTCATCCAGATCTTCACGCGCCGGGGAGCGCAGGGGCTGCGGGCCCAGGCGCAGGTGGGCATCGGGTCGAACGGTTGGCGGCAAGCGGGTGGCAACCTGCGTTTGGGTTCGGGTGCAGGCCCTGGTGCCTGGGATGCGGCGCTGTCGCTGGACACGCAGCGCACACGCGCTTTTTCCGCCACCAACGCCGCCGAGCCCTTTGGAAGCTATGACCCCGACCGCGACGGTTTCCGGCAACAAAGTTTCACCGCGCAAGCCGGCCTGGCGCTGCCGGGTGGCTGGCGGGTGGAGGCGCAAGGCCAGCACACACAGGGCACCACGCACTACGACGACGGCATCGGTGCCGACAGCCGGGCGGGCTTGCTGACCCAGGTGGTGTCGATGCAGGCCGCTGGTGTGGTGCGGGGCTCGTGGCGCAGCAGTCTGCGGTTGTCGCGTTCGGTGGACGAACTGGACACGCAGGTCAGTGCGTCACCCTGGACCGAACTGGGTGTGATCGGCACCGTGCAGCAGCAACTGACTTGGGAAAATACCGTGGATACGGGGATGGGCCGCGTGTTGCTGCTGGCCGAACACCTGCGCCAGGATGTGAAGAAGCCAGCCGATCCGTTTGAAGTTTCAAGTCGCAGCATCAGCGGCCTGGCCTTGGGCCTGAACGGCAGCGCCGGTGTGCACCACTGGCAGGCGGCACTGCGGCGTGACCACAACTCGCAGTTTGGCAACCCCACCACGGGTTCGGCGGCCTACGGCTTTGACCTGAGCACCCAGCTGCGTTTGGGGGCGTCGCTGGCCAACAGCTTTATCGCGCCCAGCTTCAACCAGTTGTATTACCCGTTGTATGGCAACCCCGACCTGCTGCCCGAAAAGGGCGTGCACAAGGAAGTCAGCCTGCGCTGGCTGCAAGCGGGTCAAGAGGTGCGGATGGCCTACTTCGACAACCGCATACGCGGCTACATCAGCAGCGGTGCACGGCCGGCAAACATCCCGCGCACCACCATCGAAGGCTTGACCCTGGCGTGGTCGCTGCAGCAAGAAGACTGGACGCTGTCGGCGTCGGCCGACCTCATCGACGCGCGCAACAGCACCACCGGTTCGCCCGACTACGGCCAGGCCTTGCCGCGCCGCGCCAAGGACAGCTTGCGGTTGTCAGCCGACCGGCGCCTGGGGGCCTGGAGTCTGGGCGCGTCGCTGCACAACGTCGGTTCGCGGCCGGACTTTGATGGCAACTTCCAGCGCATCGAACTGCCCGGCTACACCATCGCCGACCTGCGAGCCGACCTGGTGATAAGCCCGGATTGGCGGCTGCAGCTGCGGCTGAACAACCTGGCCAACGTGCAGTACCAGACGGTGCTGGGCTACAACCAGCCCGGGCGTGAGTGGCTGTTGAGCCTGCGCTACGGCAGCTTGTAAAGGCGAAGGTGCTGCGCATGAAATCCGAAGTGGGTCGCAGGCGCTGGTGGCAAGGGCTGTGGCTGGCCTGTCTGTTGCCCATGGTGATGTCGCCTGCGCTGGCGCAAACGCAGGTGCCGGCGCAAGGCATCGACGTGCAGGACGACCGCGGTGTGCAGCATCACCTGGAAGCACCGGCACAGCGCATCGTTTCGCTGTTGCCGTCGCTGACCGAGGTGGTGGCTGCGCTGGGCGCTACGCAGCGCCTGGTGGGTGTGGACCGCTACAGCAACTGGCCTGCCGAGGTGGCCCGCCTGCCGCGCCTGGGTGGGCTGGACGACACGCCGCTGGAAGCGGTGGTGCGGCTGCGGCCCGACGTGGTGCTGGCCAGCACCTCGGCGCGCTCGCTGGACCGTCTGGAGGCACTGGGCATCCGTGTGGTGCGGCTCAAGTCCGACCGCCATGAAGACGTGCATCGCGCGATGCTTGTGGTGGCGCAACTGCTGGGCCAGCCGCAGTCGGGCGAGCAGCTGTGGGTTCAGCAAGAAGCCGCTGTTGCCCGCGCAGCGGCGCGGGTGCCCGCCGTACTGCGGGGGCAGCGTGTGTACTTTGAACTGGACGGCGGGCCGTACGCGGCAGGGACTTCGTCCTTCATCGGCCAGACCCTGGCACGGCTGGGCCTGGACAACGTGGTGCCCGCCGCGCTGGGGCCGTTTCCCCGGCTGAACCCTGAATTTGTGCTGCAGGCCGATCCTGATCTGGTGATCGGCCTGGCCACGGTGCAGGCGGCGCGGCTGGCGCGGCCCGGCTGGCAACAGCTGCGCGCGGTGCGGCGGGGCCAGGTCTGCACCTTCAGTGATGCGCACTACGAACTGCTGACAAGGCCCGGCCCGCGCCTGGGCGAAGCGGCGGGCGTACTGGCCGACTGTCTGCAGCGCTTGGGCCGACACAGCGCAACGCCATGACAGCGCAGCCTGCCGGCGCCCTTTTGCCCGCCCCGGCAACCGGTGCGACGCAACGGCGACGGCTGGGCTGGACCCTGCTGGTCCTGTTGCTGCTGGCGCTGCTGGCCGGCTTGATGACCGGCCATCAGGGTTTTGCGCCTCTGGGTTTCTGGCAGGACATGGCGTCGCCACAGGCCTCACTGATCGTGGGGCAGATCCGGGCCCCGCGCAGCCTGGGTGCTGCGCTGGTGGGCGCGCTGTTGGGGCTGAGTGGCGCGGTGGCGCAAGGCCTGTTTCGCAATCCGCTGGCCGACCCCTACCTGCTGGGTTCTGCCGCCGGTGCCAGCCTGGGCGTGGTGCTGGTGCTGTCGGCCTCGGCACTGGCTGGCCTGGGCCTGTCGGCCCTGCCCATGGGCTGGCTGCAACAAAGCGGCCTGGTGCTGGCGGCCTTTGTCGGCGCGCTGCTGGGCGTGGGCCTGACGTTGGCGCTGGCGCAAGGGGCGGTGCAGACGCTGCGCCTGCTGCTGGCGGGCGTGGTGGTGGCGGTGATGCTGGGCGCCATGACCGACCTGCTGACGGTGCTGTCGCCCGAAGCCCTGCGCGGCAAGCAGGCCTTCATGCTGGGCAGCACCAGTTACCTGGGTTGGCAGTCTCTGGTGCTGATGGTGGTGGGCTTGCTGGTGTCGTTGGCACTGAGCCTTCGCCATGCGCCGGCGCTGGACGCCTTGACCCTGGGTGCGGACAGCGCCAGCAGCCTGGGCGTGGACTTGCCACGGGTGCGCTGGGTGCTGGTGCTGGCCATGAGCCTGGCCACGGCGCTGGCGGTGTCGCAGGCCGGCCTGGTGGCTTTTGTGGGCCTGGTGGCGCCGCACCTGGTGCGCCACCATGCGCCCGGGCCCAACCGCTGGCTGTTGGCCGCCAGTGCGGCCATGGGTGCGCTGTTGCTGTTGGCGGCCGACGTGCTGTCGCGTGCAGCACTGGCGCCGCAGGAATTGCCCGTGGGGGTTGTCACCGGCGTGCTGGGCGGCCTGTACCTGTTTGTGCTGCTGCGGCGGCGGGTTTTTTCATGAACCCGCCGCTGCTGTCGGCTGAGGGCTTGACCGTCCGCCTGGGCGACCGCATGGTGCTGGGCGGCGTGGACATTCGATTTGACACCGGCTGGACCGCGGTGGTCGGCCCCAACGGCGCCGGCAAAAGCACCTTGCTGCGGGCCCTGGCTGGTTTGTTGCCGCTGCAGGGCGGGCGGGTGATGCTGCAAGGTCAAGCGCTGTCTGCGCTGCCAAGGGCAGCGCAAGCGCAGCGGCTGGGCTGGCTCGCTCAACAAGGCGAAGTCACCGGCGACCTGACCGTGCAGGAAACCGTGGCGCTGGGTCGCCTGGCGCACCAGGGTGGCAAGCCGTCAGCCTGGTTGAAAGCGCCCGATGCGGTCGACACGGCGGCTGTCGCTCAGGCCATGGCAGACACCGAATGCAGCGCCTTTGCGCAGCGCCGCCTGCTGAGCCTGTCGGGTGGTGAACGCCAGCGTGTGCTGCTGGCGCGGGTGCTGGCCACCGGTTGCCCGGTGCTGCTGCTGGACGAACCCACCACGCACCTGGACGCCCCACATCAGGTGGCCCTGGCCCGCCTGTTCCGGCAACTGGCGACCGACTCGGCAGCGCCAGCACGCGCCGTCGTCACCGTCTTGCATGACCTGCCGATTGCCCTGCTGGCTGACCACATCGTGGTGATGCAGCAGGGCCAGATTGCGGCCGTGGGTGGCAGCCGCGACCCGGCGGTGCACCGCGTGCTGGAGGCAGTGTTCGACCACGCCATCCAGGTGGACTGTCTGCCGGGCCAGGCGCCGCGGGTGTCGCTGAACCTGGGGGTTTGATCAGGCTTTGCGCTGGTAGGTGACAAACGCAAAGGGCTGGCCCTGGGCGTCGTGGTGCGGCACGCGGCTGACTTCGGTCCAGTCCTGCCGGTTCCAGGCCGGAAAAAACACATCGGCCGGCAGCATCTGGTCGATTTCGGTCAGCACCAGCGTGTGTGCCAGCGGCAGCGCCTGGGCATACAGCTGCGCACCACCGATCACAAACACATGGGCTTCGCCCGCCAGCAGCGCCAGCGCCTGGGCCAGACTGTTGGCAGCCCATGCACCGTCAAACACCGCTGACGCGTTGTGGGTGACCACCACGTTTTGCCGTCCCGGCAAAGGTCGAAAACGCGCTGGCAAGGAGTCCCAGGTCTTGCGCCCCATCACCACCGGGCAGCCCAGGGTGGTCTGGCGAAAGTGGCGCTGGTCCAGCGGCTCTTTCCACAGCAGACCGTTGTCCTTGCCGATGCCGCCGTTGCGGTCGACGGCGGCAATCAGACTCAGCTTTGTGACCACCTCAACCCCCCTCAAACCGCCACCGGCGCCTTGATGAGGGGGTGCGGGTCGTAGCCTTCCACCACCACGTCTTCATAGGTGTAGTCGAAGATGCTGGCCGGCCGCCGCGCCAGCCGCAACTGCGGATAGGGCCGCGGCTCGCGCGACAGTTGGGTTTTCACCTGCACCTGATGGTTGTCGTAGATGTGGCAGTCGCCGCCGGTCCAGATGAAGTCGCCCAGTTGCAGGTCGCACTGCTGCGCCAGCATGTGGGTCAGCAGGGCGTAGCTGGCGATGTTGAAGGGCACCCCCAGAAACAGGTCGGCACTGCGCTGGTACAGCTGGCAGCTGAGTTTGCCGTCGGCCACGTAGAACTGGAAAAACGCGTGGCAGGGCATCAGCGCCATCTTCGGCAGCTCGGCCACGTTCCAGGCGCTGACGATGATGCGGCGGCTGTCGGGGTTGGTCTTCAGCTGCTTCACCACCTCGGCGATCTGGTCGATGTGGCCGCCGTCCGGCGTGGGCCAGCTGCGCCATTGCACGCCATAAACGGGGCCCAGGTCGCCATCGGTCGCAGCCCATTCGTCCCAGATGGTGATGCCGCGTTCCTGCAGCCAGCGCGCGTTGCTGTCGCCGCGCAGGAACCACAGCAGTTCCAGCACCACCGCCTTCATGAACACCTTCTTGGTGGTGATCAGCGGAAAGCCCTGCTGCAGGTCAAAACGCATCTGGTGGCCAAACACGCTGCGGGTGCCGGTGCCGGTGCGGTCACCCTTGTTCACACCATGGGCGGTGACATGGCGCAGCAGGTCTTCGTAGGGTGTGTTGATGACAGGGCTCATGGTCGTGCAGGTGTACTTGTGAGGTTTGAAAGATGGCTTGTGTGCGCGGGCGCCAAAGGTGTTCAGGCCGTCGTTTCCAGGTCGAACTGCATCGCGGCCAGGCGGGCATACAGGCCGTCGCGCTGCACCAGCTGATCATGACTGCCGATGTCCACGATCTGGCCGACGTCCATGACCACGATGCGATCGGCCTTCAACACGGTGGCCAGGCGGTGTGCGATGACGATGGTGGTGCGGTTGTGCATGGCGGCTTCCAGGGCAGCTTGCACCACACGTTCACTTTCAGCATCCAGCGCGCTGGTGGCTTCGTCCAGCAGCAGCAGCGGCGGATTTTTCAGCATGGCGCGGGCGATGCTGATGCGCTGGCGCTGACCGCCCGACAGGCGCACACCGCGTTCGCCCAGGTAGGTGTTGTAACCCTCGGGCAAGGCGGTGATGAATTCATGTGAAAACGCCGCCTTGGCGGCCGCCATGACTTCGGCGTCGCTGGCGCCGGGGCGGCCGTAGCGGATGTTTTCCAGCGCGCTGGTGGAAAACACCGTGCTGTCCTGCGGCACGATGCCCACGCGCTGGCGCAAGTCGGCCAGCGAGGCCTTGCGCACATCCACGCCGTCGATCTGCACCTGGCCCGCCTGGGTGTCGTAAAAGCGCAGCAGCAACTGCAGCACGGTGCTTTTGCCGGCGCCGCTGGGGCCCACCAGGGCTACGGTTTCGCCGGCGCGCACCTGCAGGTTGAAGTCGGCCAGCGCCGCCTGCTTGGGCCGCGATGGGTAGTGAAAACGAACGCCCTTGAAGCTGACGGTGGAGCCTGTGGTCACCGCCGGCAAGGCCATCGGCTGCACCGGGTCTTCCACGGGCGAACGTGCGGCCAGCAGTTCCATCAGCCGCTCGGTGGCGCCTGCCGCGCGCAGCAAGTCGCCATAGACCTCCGACAGCACGGCCACGGCACCCACAAAGATGATCACCAGCACCACCGTCTGCCCCAGGTGGCCGGCGCTGATATCGCCCGCGATCACAGCCTGCGTGCCCTGGTACAGGCCCCACAACAGCGCGCCAAAGGTGGCGGTGATCATGAAGGCCACCAGAAAAGCCCGCACGCGCGTGCGCTTTCGGGCGGTCTCGAAGGCGTCCTGGGTGCTGCTCTCGAAACGTTTGGCCTCGGCACCTTCCTGCACAAAGCTTTGCACCACGGGGATTTCGCCCAATACCTCGGCCGCGATGGCGCTGCTGTCGGCCACGCGGTCCTGGCTGGCGCGGCTGAGCTTGCGCACGCGGCGGCCAAAGTAGATGCTGGGCAGCACCACCAGCACCAGGATGCCCAGCACCTGGCCCATGACCAGCGGGTTGGTCACCACCAGCACGATCAAGGCGCCGATGCCCATGACGACGTTGCGCAGGCCCATGCTCAGTGACGACCCGACCACGGTCTGCACCAGCGTGGTGTCGGTGGTCAGGCGCGACAGCACCTCGCCGGTCTTGGTGCTTTCAAAAAACTCCGGGCTCTGGCGCAGCACATGGGCGTAAACGGCGTTGCGCAGGTCGGCGGTGATGCGCTCACCCAGCCAGCTGACCACGTAAAAGCGCGCGGCCGAAAACAGGCCCAGAGCCGCGGCCACCCCAAACAGTGCCAAAAAGTGTCCCTGCAGCGCCATGGCGCGGGCGCCGGGGTCGGTCGCCACCAGGCCCTGGTCGATCAACTCTCTCAGCGCCAGGGGAAACGCCAGCGTGCTCAGCGCAGCAGCCACCAGGAACACCCCCGCCAACGCCACCTGCAGCTTGTAAGGGCGGATGAAGGGGCCCAGCCCCGACAGCGACTTGGGTGTGGCAGCGGCTGCGCGCTTGGAATCTTCTTTCATGGACGAGAGTCTAGGCGCTGGACGAGGCGGCCCTGGACCGCCCTGGGCCGCTTTCGATGCCACGCGCCACCCTGCGTTCGGTCGCCGCCGCATGGGCTGTCCATCAGGGAAATGCCTGACACCCGTCAAGGTTCACACCCCCGCGAACCGGGACGCTACAGATTGATGCGCTTGTGGTCGAATACGGGGGCTGAAAGCCAGACTCGATGAACAAACCTCACAAGCCCGCGCCGCCCACGCCCAGCCCATCGCATGTGTCAGGTCAGGCGGGCAGCCGCCGCCGATTCGGCCTGAACCTTGGGGCGTCTAAAAACAACGACCGAGCCGGTCTGCCGCCACTGCCCGGCCTTGACCTGCCGCGTGGTGGTATCCCTTCAGGCACGGAACCGCCGCATGAGACTCGGTTGCCGCTGGCCGCCGTGGCTGCTGGCCTGCTGTTGTGTGCCATGGGCCTGGCGGCTGCGCTGGCCTGGGGCCTGGGTCTGGTTCTGGACGCCGGCCTGGGCAAAAACAACGACTTGAACTGGGTGGCTCCGGCCGCGGCGGCCCTGGGTGTGGTGGTGGCGGCCGTGCCGCTGGCCTTGCTGGCCATGCGTTTGCGGGGCGCGCCCAGTTTGATCTTGCCCATGCCGGTACCCGCCGCCATGGGCCCCGAAGGCGTGCCCCGCGCGCTGTTTGACGATTTGGCGGCGCGCGAGTGGTCGCGTGCGCGTCGGTATGGCACCGGTGCGGCACTGCTCGTCGTGCAACTGGATCGGTTTGCGCGTCTTGTTGAAGGCCGTGGCGCGCCAGCTGCCGAGGCGGCGCTGACCGAGTTGCTGCGGCAAACCGCACCCACGCTGCGGGGTGTCGATTTGTTGACCCGCCTTTCAGAATGCGAAATTGCGGTGTTCCTGGCCCAGGCCGATGCCACCGGCGCGTTGGACGTGGCCGAGCGCATTCGGGAACGTGCTGAACAGCTGGAAGTGGCTTTTGGCGGTAACGCCGCGCAACGTTTGCGTGTGACTGTCAGCGTCGGCGTGGCGCACTTGCGGCCTGCGCACCTGAACCTGCAGGCGCTGAACGAAGATGCGGTAGCCGCCGTGGATGCCGCGCGCCAGGCCGGTGGCAATTGCGTGCGCGCAGCCCCGGTCGACAGGGGCCCGGGCTTGCGCCACAGCGGCGGCTGGCGCGACGGCTCACGCGCGCAACCCTGACGTCTGCAGGCCGCGGCGCCTTAACCGAGCGTCAGCGGACCGGTGTAGCCGGTCATTTCCAGGTAGCCCAGGCCGACACGTTGGCCGTTGCTGTCGGTCAGTTCGCTCAAACCTTCCCAATACACCGCACCGGTGCCGGCGCGGCCGTCCAGTTCCTGCGCGTCCAGCAACGCTGACAGCTCGAAGTTGCCCGCCGGGCAGCGCAGCTGCCATTGCACCGGGTAGTGGCCGCCGCTGACGGGGCTGCGCCAGCGGCGCAGGGCCTGCATCTGCACGTCCTGCGCCCCAAACAAGACCTGCTTTTGCCCGTCGGCAGTGCGGTAGCTGCCACCCGCCCACAGCAGGCTGCCGTCGGCACGCCGCAGCACAAAGGCCGTCAGCGCACTGCCGTCAAACAAGTTGATGCCCAGCCAATCCCAGCCCACGGCTTGGGGGTGCAGCAGGGCATCGCTCCACTCGTGGTCCATCCAGGCGCGGCCCGTACCGGCTGCACGGGCCTGGCCGGTCACCGCCAGTTGCAACTGCGCCTGCAACTGCGGTTCGCTGTAGTAATGGCTGGCGTGGCGGTCGGGATCGGCTGGTCTGTCAGCGCCGGCTGATTCGGGGGCCGGGCCCTTGCGTGAAAAACCGCGGTCGCCCTGCAGCAACAGGGGTTGCGTTCGGCTCAGTTCAACATCGAGTGTGAAGCCGTCGGCCGGCAGTCTGGCGCGCCAGTGCGCCGGCAGATTGCGCGCAGGGTCTTCAGCTTCGCGACGTAGCCACCAGTCGCCCAGTTGCAGGCGGGCGTCGGACAGCCCGGCGCTGGCCAGTCGGCTGTCGGGTTCGCCTGACCAGCGCGCCAGCCGTTGATCGTGCCGGTGCTGTCCGGGACTGCCGCCTTGTGGCAAGGTGGTGACGGCAGCGTGGGCAAACAGCAGGTGGCGTGCTGCAAACCGGCCACCCACATGGCCCGCCAGGCCGGTGGCACTGCGGAAAAAGGTCAACTGAAACCCATGTGTGGGTGTTTGTTCGGTGCCCAGCCAGCCGGTGGCGTACCACCACTCGATGCGGCTGTTCAGGTGCGCGCCGTGGTCGCGGGGGAACTGCAGCACTCGGCCCCGGTGCACACGGTCCATGTCGGCGGTTGCCGATTGACCGTTTGCGCCACGGGCTGCGGCCTGTGCCGTCGGGACCAGTGCGCCCAGCGTAGCCATCAGCCGCTGCAGCGCATGGCGGCGGCTGGTGAATCGGTACGGCTTGAACACGCGCGATTCCATCACCAGTCTTCACGCACCGATAACACCGCCTGCCGCGCCGCGGCATGCCGGGCACTGAACGCGGCAGTGGCGGTGCCGGCCAGCATCACCGCCGCACACAGCCATGCCAAGCTGCCAAGAGGCAGCACCAGCTCCATGGTCCAGTGAAAACTTTGTGGGTTGACCACCCACACCAGCACGCCACTGATGGCCAGACCCAGCAGCAGACCGACCAGCGTACCGGCGGCCACCCAGGCGGCGCCTTCGCCAGCCACCACGGCCACGATCTGCCCACGTGTCAGGCCCAGGTGCGTCAGCAGGCCAAATTCCTTGCGTCGCGCCAGCACCTGTGCCGACAGGCTGGCCGCAATGCCCACCAGCCCGATCACGATGGCCACCACCTGCAGGTAGACGGTGACGGCAAAACTGCGGTCGAAGATACGCAAGGACATCTTGCGCAGTTCAGCGCTGGACGCAAATTCCAGCAGCGCCGGGTCACCCAGCAAGGTGCGCAACGAGGCCTGCACATCGGCCACAGCCGTGCCCGGTTCCAGCCACAAAGCCAGGTCGTTGATGCGCTGGTCGCCGGTGATGCGGCGGTAGTCGGTGTCCGCCACCGCCACGGCGCCAAACTGGCGGGCGTAGTCGCGCCACACGCCCAGCACGCGGCCGTTGATGACCGCGTCGCCCAGCGGCAGTCGCAAAACGCTGCTGGCAGTTGCGCCATACAGCGACACCATGGCTTCGGTGACGTAGACGGCGGTTTCGCCGGCTTGCAGGGTGGACGCCGGCAATGGCGCTTGCAGCAGCGGCAGGCTGGCAGCCACGTCAGCCAGCGGCCGCGAAATCAGGCTGACAGCGGGTTGTCCGGGCGCCAGTTGCACGCTGCGCTGGCGCGAACCTTGCACTCGGGCCACGCCGGGCACCGAAGCGGCCCTGTCCAGAAACGCCGGCGGCAGCCAGGCCTGGTCTGCGGCCCGTGGGCTGCCACTGGTGCGTGCGTACAGGTCTGCGGGCAGCACGCTGTCCAGCCAGGCACTGACGCCCTGGCGAAAGCTGCCCACCATCACCGTCAGCGCCACCGACAAGGCCAGGCTGGACACCACGCCGGCCATGGCTGCGGTAGCCGTGCGCCTGGCAAAACGGGCGCGCTGCAGCGCCAGCAAGGGCAGGGCAGCGACCGGGGTGGGCACGCGGCTCAGCAGCAGGTGTACGGCGGCTGGCACCAGCGCCACGCCGCCAAACAACAGTAATGCCACGGCGGCGTAAGCGGCCAGCGGCAGGCCGGCCATGGGCGGCAGCAGCGCCGAAAGACCGCCCAGCACCAGCAGCAGCAGGCCCGGCCAGGCCGCGGGCGCACTGGCGTCGGTGCTGCCCAATCCTTTCAAGGCCTGCGCCGGCGCCAGTTGAGCGGCCTGTCGTGCAGGCCACCAGCCCCCTGCCAAGGCAGCCGCCACACCCAGCGCCACAAACACCAGTGCATGGGGCCAGGTCCAGATCAGGCGTGGGCGCACGCCGGGAAAGTAGCCGCCGCCCAGGTCGCCGGCCATGTAGTGCAGGGCGGCCAGGGCCATGGCCGCACCGGCCATCACGCCCAGCACTCCACCGGCCAGACCCATACAGGCGCATTCCAGCCGCACGGCGCGGCGGCGCTGCGCCGCGCTCATGCCCAGCACACCCAGCAAGGCAAAAGCCGGTGTGCGCTGTGCCACCGACAGGGACACCACCGAAAACACCAGGAAGGCACCCACGCACAACGCCACCAGCGCCAGCACCGTCAAGTTCACGCGGTAGGCGCGCGACAGGTTGGAGACCCGCTGCTCGGCTTCGTCGGGCGACTGGGCAACAACCCCTTCGGGCAGCGCCAGCCGCAGCAGCAAGGCGGCATGGTCCGTGCCCGGCACCAGGCGCAGGTCGATGCGTGACAGCTGCCCGGCGCGGTCGAAATGGTGCTGCACGCCGGCCAGGTCCATCACCACCAGGGGCACACCTTCTGCCTGCACCGTGCCGGCCACACGCAAGCGCACATAGGCTGTGCCCGATTGCAGTGCCAGTGTTTCGGGCAGGGCCGACAAGCCCAGGGCGCGCAGAGCGGGGCCATTGAGAAACACCACGTCGGGGTCCATAAACGACAGGCGGTTGGCGGTTGATGTGAGGCGCGGCATCAATTGCGGCGCCAGGCTGGCACTGCGCAGCGCATCCTGGCCCAGCACCTGCACCGCCACACGCTCGCCGTCATTGCGCTGTGCGTAGGTGTCCAGCGCCAGCACCGGACTGGCCAGGGCCACTGCCGTGTCCATGGCGACCTGTTCAAACCAGGTGTCGGGCAGTTGCGGACCGCGCAGGCTCAGATCAGGCTGGCCGTTGGCGGTGCGAACAGCCTGCGAAAACTCGTTCAGTGCCGAGTTGTTGATCAGGTGCACCGAACTGGCCAGGGCCACGCCCAAGGCCACGGCCAGCAACGCCATGCCGTGGCGCCAGGGGTGGTGGCGCCATTCACGCCACATCAGCAACCAGGCCAGCGGCGGCTGCCAGCGGTGCGGTTGGGGCTGGCCAGTTGTTGCCAGCGGGGCGGCGACGACCGGTTCGTTCAAGTGCCCGCACCCCGCATCATTTCAGCCTGTATGCCTGTGGCCGTGAGCCGCAGTACGCGGTGGGCGGCGGCGGCGGCAGCTGCGGAATGCGTGACCAGCAAGCAGGCCGCGCCGGCCTGTTCAACCTGCTGGCGCAACACGCCCAGCACGCGGCTGGCGGTGTCGGGGTCCAGATTGCCCGTGGGTTCGTCGGCCAGGATCAGGCCCGGTGCATGCACCACCGCGCGCGCGATGGCCACACGCTGCAATTGCCCGCCCGACAGCTGCGCCGGCAAACGCAGCTGCAGGCCTTGCAGGCCCACGGCGTCCAGCACGGCCAGCACGCGCGCGGGGTCGTACCGGTGCAGCAAGCGCAAGGGCAGGCTGACGTTTTCGGCCACGGTCAGATGGGGCAACACGTGGAAGGCCTGGAACACAAAACCCAGCTTCTCGCGCCGCACGGCAGCACGCTGGTCATCGTTCATGGGTGCCAGTGCGTCGCCGTCGATCAGCACCTGCCCTGCGTCCGCCTCTTCCAGACCGGCAATGCAGTTCAGCAGCGTCGACTTTCCCACGCCCGACTCGCCCAGCAGGGCCACAAATTCGCCGCGGTTCAGTTGCAGGTCCACCCCGTCAAAAACGGGTGTGGTGCCAAAGTGTTTGCGCAGTTGGCTAAGGGTCAGCATCAAGCGCCTGATGATGCCGCAGGCGGCACGCTGCTGTGCGCGGCGCTGCATTCGGGCCGCAGGGCGACTGGGTTTTGGGCCGCTGGGATGTGGGGGCGATTGCAGCCGTTTCCGGTCTCTTTGGCGCAAAAGCTGCGTGCTATCGTTGTTTGCAACGTCTTGTCGCAGCCCCTGCTTCAAGGCCACTGCACTCCAAAAGGACAACAGCCATGGCGTATCAGATTGATCTTTCAGGCCGGGTGGCGTTTGTCACTGGTGCCTCCAGCGGCCTGGGGGCACAGTTTGCCAAGACCCTGGCGGCTGCGGGCGCTGGTGTGGTGCTGGCCGCGCGCCGCGTTGAACGACTGAAGGCGTTGCGTGCCGAAATCGAAGCCGATGGCGGTGATGCGCATGTGGTGGCGCTGGACGTCACCAGTCCCGAAAGCATCGCGGCGGCTGTGGCGCACGCCGAAACCGAAATGGGCGGCATCGACATCCTGGTCAACAACTCCGGTGTCAGCAGCACACAGAAGCTGACCGACGTGACGCCCGAGGATTTCGATTTCGTCATGGACACCAACCTGCGTGGTGCTTTTTTTGTGGCGCAGGCGGTGGGCAAGCGCATGATTGCGCGCAGCAAGGGCGAAGCACCGGGCACCTTTACCGGGGGGCGCATTGTCAATGTGGCGTCCATGGCCGGGCTGCGAGTGTTGTCGCAGATCGGTGTGTATTGCGTCAGCAAGGCGGCGGTGGTGCACATGACACGTGCCATGGCGCTGGAGTGGGGCCGCTACGGCATCAACGTCAATGCCATCTGCCCGGGCTACATCGACACCGAGATCAACCACCACCACTGGCAGACTGAAGGCGGCAAGAAGCTGATCCAGATGCTGCCGCGCAAGCGGGTCGGCGGTGTGCAGGACCTGGACGCCGTGTTGATGATGTTGTGCGCCAACCAGAGCCACTTTGTCAACGGCGCCATCATCGCGGCGGACGACGGCTTCGGCGTCTGAGGTTCAGCGTGATCAGCCGGCCCCTGAGCCCTCTCGAAGCCCGCGTGCTGGGCGTGTTGATTGAAAAGCAGGTGACGGTGCCCGACACCTACCCGCTGTCGATCAATGCGCTGGTGGCCGGTTGCAACCAGAAAACCGCACGCCACCCGGTCATCGAAGCCACCGACGCCGAGGTGGTGACCGCTGTTGACGGCCTGAAGGCGCTGAGCCTGGCGTTTGAAGGCAGCAGCAGCCGGGTGCTGAAGTTTGAACACAACACGGCCCGTGTGCTGGGTGTGCCTTCGCAGGCCGTGGCCTTGCTGGCGGTGCTGATGCTGCGCGGGCCGCAGACCTCGGCCGAGTTGCGCCTGAGCAGCGAGCGTCTGCACCGCTTTGCCGACATTTCATCGGTTGAAGGTTTCCTGGAAGAGCTGGCGGAAAAACAGCCCCCCATGGTGGTGAAGCTGGCGCGTGCGCCGGGTGCGCGTGAGTCCCGATGGGCTCATGCACTGAGTGGTGAACCAGAACAGCCCGCGGCATCCGCGCAGGCCGGGCTTGGCCCTGCGGACAACACGTTTGGCCAGGCCGATGCCGCGGGCAGCGTCAGCGCCGGCGAACTGGCAGCGGTGAAGAGCGAACAACTGCGGCTGTCACGCGAACTGCACACACTGCGCGGGCAACTGCAGCGGCTGGCCCAGGACCTGGGCGTGGACCTGACCGCCAACGTTCACGCAGACCGCCCTGAAGGCGCCTGAACCTCGCAAGCCAGGCCAGAACGGACACACCATGCGTTTTGAATTGCCATCGCAGGTCCTGTTGGTGCATCAGATGACCATACCCATCCGCTGGGGCGACATGGACGCCATGGGCCATGTCAACAACACCGTCTACTTCCGCTACATGGAGTCGGTGCGGCTGGACTGGATCTTTGCTTGCGGCGCGGAACACGACCTGTCGCAAGAAGGCCCCGTCATCATCAACGCCTTCTGCAATTTCCTGCGCCAACTCACCTTTCCGGGTGACGCGGTTGTGAAGATGTATGTGGCCAAGCCGGGGCGCAGCAGTTTCGAGACTTACCACACCATCGAGCGCACCGACGAGCCGGGCGTCGTGTACGCCGAAGGCGGCGCCAAGACTGTATGGTCACACTACGGGCGCAAGCAGTCGGTGGCTTTGCCCGACTGGTTCAGGCCGTTTTTGATGGGCTGAACCGCTTCTGCACCGCCCTGGCGGTGCCGGCATCGCTGGTGGTGACCCCTCGACTCAGGGATGGTGCAAGGCTTGAATTTGAACCAGCCGCCCAGCGGGTGAGGTGTCGACTTGTAGCCGTTGAAGGTGGCCGATGAAGGTCTCGACGGGCCCTCGTCGTGCCGGCGCTGTGTGCCGCCACAGCCCCTGCGCCAGGCTGACCTGGGTCAGCCCATGCTCAAAGCGCGCCGCACCAGCCCGCGAAAAGTTTGAGACGGCGCATTGCGCTGCACTGAGGCAATGCCGGCCGTCAGCCCGGACTTGGAAGCGCATCCGGGGCTGCGCGCCAACATCTGCGACTGGTTGTCGCGAACTTCGAAAAAATGCGTGCCATCACTGTTTTCGTGACGGACGTAATTGTT
Source organism: Betaproteobacteria bacterium (assembly GCA_024641925.1). Taxonomy (GTDB): domain Bacteria; phylum Pseudomonadota; class Gammaproteobacteria; order Burkholderiales; family Burkholderiaceae_C; genus Rubrivivax. The sequence goes on along the minus strand of JAHECB010000005.1, from coordinate 24,360 downwards.
GATGTTCTGCGATGCGATGCGCAGGCTGTCCACCGCATCCAAGGCCGCCTTGCGTGACCAGTAGACGCGGCTCTCCAGGATGGTTTCGTGGTTTCCGGCGCGAAGGGAAAACATGAACCCGCCTTCATGTCCTTCGATGAGTTGGTAATAGCCATTCATGAAAATCCGTGCCTTAGAAATTGATCCCAGGGGCTGCCCGGTCAGCGTCCGCGGGCCGTCTGGCATGGTGGCCAGTGCAAAGCACCAAGCGGACTCGGCTGCAACGCTCAACAGCGCGACTGGGGCACCAGCTTGACGGGGCTTTTGTCTCGCCCTATCCTAAAGATTTGGTTAAGTCAAGGAACTGCTTCACTGCAGCGTTGAATCAATGTAAGTCACAACTTCAGAAGCCACCAACCGCCAACTTGCAACCGGACACCCCCTGCTCCGAGGGGCGTCTGTAACAGGTGATGGGGTTGGACCCCCCTCATTCAAGTGTTACAAGCTTTTGCCGCAATGCGATGAGCACTGCTTCGGTGCGGTTGTCGGCGTGCAACTTGGCCAGGATGTTGGTGACATGGAACTTCACCGTGGGCATGGCGATGGACAAGCGGGTAGCGATATCCTGGTTGGACAATCCGGTAGCCATCAGCGCCAACAGCTCGCGCTCGCGCGAAGTCAGTTCTTCGCCCGTCCGGGGTTCGCGTTGGTCAGCAATCAACGCGTCAGTCACTTCTGGTGCCATCACGCGCTGGCCCCGGGCGGCACTGAGGATGACGTTGACCAGTTCCTGGGGTGACGCACTTTTCAGCAGGTAGCCTGACGCGCCAGCCGCCATGGCCCTGCGTACTTCGGCAGGGTCCAGCAAGCTGGTCAGGACCAGGAATCGTGTTTCGGGCAGCAGTGGCTTCATGGCCTGGATGGTGGCCACGCCGTCCATCTTGGGCATGACCAGGTCAACCAGCACGATGTCGGGTTTTGTAGCTGGGGCCGAGCGCACGGCCTCGGCGCCGTCGCTGGCTTCACCGACCCATTGCATGCTGGACTCTGCGCGCAACATGGACAACAGGCCATGGCGGATCATCGGGTGATCGTCGACGACGTAGATTCGGATCGGGTTCATGCGAAGGCTTCTTTCGGTTCGAGTGTGAGTGTGATGTCTGTGCCCTGGCCTGGGGAGCTCTGGATGACCAGCGCGGCCGTCAGCGCTCTGGCCCGATCGCGGATAGTGGACACGCCGGTACCTGCATGGCATTCGGCGGCGGCATCAAAGCCGCAGCCGTTGTCGGTGATCTGCAGCACCGACGATTCGCCTGGACTGGTCTGCCACCGCAGATGGACTTTGTTGGCGCCACTGTGGCGGCCGATATTGGACAGTGCCGCCCGGGCGATGCGGTAGACCTCCACACGCTGCGCGGTGGGCAGCGGCAGCCGATCCTGAATATCGGTGCTGATTTCAATGCTGCCGCGGCCGACCAGCGCGCCCACGGCGTGGCTCAACAATTCGGGCATGCGCACGCCATGCAGCGTGTCCGGCTGCAGTTCGTACAGCATCATGCGCATTTCCGACAGTGCGCTGCCGTTCAGTCGCTGCAGAACTTCACCCTGCGCCCGCGCGGTCGTGCTCGCATCGGGCGAGCGCGCCAGTGCGCCGGCCAGCAGGTTGGCCGCAAACAGCGTCTGCGACACACTGTCGTGCAAATCACGCGCGTGCCGGTTGTGTTCAATGGCGCAGGCCATGTCATCAAAGGGATCCAGAGCCCGCACATGGCTGGTGGTCGGTTGCCAGGCAAAAGCTTGAGGCGGGCTTTGCTGCTGCTGGGCCGATGCCACGACGCGGCGCATGACAGCGTTGAGCGTGAGCCCCTTGTCCAGGCCTGAATCGGGCGCTTCGGCCAGTATGCCCTGTCTGTCCGTTGCGAGCTGGCGACGTGCGCGCTGCGCAGGCCATCCGCTGGCCAGGCCACATGCTGCCAGCATGGCGACCAGCCACCACGCCGTGTGGCTGTTGCCGGCCAGGGCAAGCTGACTGTGGGCCAGCAGCACCAGAAGTCCGGCTGCGATGACCGCGCACCGGGTCTGTGCGCTCAGCGACAGACGCTCAAGGCCGGCCCGAGCCAGGATGACGGCCTCTTTCATGGTCTGCGGCGTAGGTTGCGCGGCCGTGCGCAGCCCGCGCCCGACCCGTCGCACCCGCGCTGCGACTGCCGCGTGCCGCAGTCGGGCAGTCCTTGTGGGATGACCAGCACACAAGCGCCTGCCAGGATGGGCAACAACCGGTCGCTGCGGGGCCGGTGAAACAGACGGGACGTGCGGGTCATGGATTTCCAGTCCTGCATAGGGCGAATGAGCGTCATGTTAGGGCTCATGATGGGGCCATTCCCCAGACCTTCGGAGGGCGACATCGGGGCCTGATTGACCCGCTCAGGCTGGCAAATTGGGCTTCTTTTGTCAGTACGAAGGCTCCCCGACCTGTGCACTGCCCTTTGCACTTTGCGTGCTGTGGTCAGCCGCCCGTCGACAGCAGCCGGTTCACCAGGTCGGCCGTGGTCGCCGCGCCGGTCTTGCGCATCAGGCGGCCTCGGTACACGTCTACCGTGCGTGGGCTGATGTTCAAATAACGGCCGATCAATTTGCTGGTCATGCCCTTGATCAGCTGCGCCGCAATTTCGCGTTCTCTGGGCGTCAGCTGAAAACTCAACTGCCGATGCGCCGACAGGTCTTCAAAGGCCCAGATACCGGCGGCATGGGGTTGGGCAGGGTCCAGCGCGCGGCCGCTGACATGGCACCAGAACAGATCGCCGGCTGCGGTTGGCCGTGATGGCGCGGCGGGTGAGGCCGCTTGAGGCGGCCTGTCCACGCGGCCCAGTCGTCGCATCACGCGCTCGTCGGCGTATCGGCCCAAGGTGTCCAGTTGCGCGACGATGCGCTGGCCCGTGCGTTCAAACTCCACCGGGGTGGGGTACAGGATTTCCAGCGACTGGCCCACGACCTGTTCGCGTCGTGCGCCAAACATCAGCAACAGTTCCTGGTTGCAGTCCATCACCTGCCGCTGCCGCGACAGCACCAGGCCAACGGGCGCCCACTCAAAGGCTGCGTGGTAGTCCAGCGTCGTGGCGAGGGGCGACGGGTGCGCCATGTCAGAGCAAGGCGTAAGTGGTGGTGACGTGTGCCGCCAGACTGCCGTCGGGTGCATGCAGATGAACCTCGCCAAAAGCCAGGCTTCGGCCCAGACGCAGCACGTGCGCCTTGATCTGCACGTTGCCGCCTGAATGGCCGGGAACCGGCCGTAAGAAGCTGGTCTGCAGCTGCACCGTGGTCATGGGCTTGAAGCCACCCAGCCGCGTCATCATGGCCAGCACCATGGCGGTATCGGCAGCGGACATCAATGTCTGCCCGCACACCACGCCGCCGCCATGGACATGCATGGCGGTGATGGGCAGCGCCAACTCGATGTCGCCGGCATCGGCGCGCAGCACGCGCAGGTCCAGGCCACGGACCCAAGGGGCAAACAGGGTCAGCAGGGCCTGCTCCAGCATGGCGACGTCGGTGGCAGGCGCGCCGGGCAGGGCCTGCGGACCTGGCGCCGACGCCGGCTCGGGCCGTGCCGGTTTGGAAGGTGATTTGGTCATGGCAATCTCCGCCCCGTTCCTGGGTTGAAGGCAGGCTGCTGGCACGCTGCTGCCGATCGCCCTTAGTAGATTTTACGTACAGCCTACGTAAGGGTTTACGTAGTACGCTCCCGGTTTCCCGTTTTCAGTTCGCCCTGGGCAGCCGCGCATGGTCTGCCCGAAAAGCGCGCTTTTGGAGCATTTCATGAACAAGATCTACCCCAGCGCCCAGGCGGCCCTGGCTGACATCGTCAAGGACGGCCAGTTGATGGCCGTGGGCGGCTTTGGCCTGTGCGGCATTCCTGAAGCGTTGATCGATGCCTTGCGCGACAGCGGCATCAAGGACCTGACCGTCATCAGCAACAACGCGGGTGTGGACGACTTCGGCTTGGGCAAGCTGCTGAAGACACGCCAGATCAAGAAGATGATCAGCAGCTACGTGGGCGAAAACAAGGAGTTCGAACGCCAGTACTTGGCCGGCGAACTGGAGCTTGAGTTCACGCCCCAGGGCACGCTGGCCGAACGACTGCGCGCAGGTGGTGCAGGCATTCCGGCCTTCTACACCCGGACCGGCGTGGGCACGCTGGTGGCCGAGGGCAAGGAAACCAAGGACTTTGACGGCAAGACCTATGTGATGGAGCGCGCCCTGGTGCCCGACGTGTCGCTGGTCAAGGCCTGGCGTGCCGACACCTCGGGCAACCTGCAGTTCCGCCTGACCGCTCGCAACTTCAATCCGGCGGCGGCCATGGCCGGCAAGATCACCGTGGTGGAAGTGGAAGAGATCGTGCCGCTGGGTGCGATTGCGCCCGACGATGTGCACCTGCCCGGCATCTACGCCAAGCGACTGGTGCTGAACGCCACCCCCGAAAAGCGCATTGAAAAGCGCACGATCACTGAAAAGAGCGGAGCCTGATCATGGCCTGGACACACGACCAGATGGCGGCCCGTGCCGCCCGAGAATTGCACGACGGTTTTTATGTCAACCTGGGCATCGGCCTGCCCACGCTGGTGGCCAACTTTGTCAGCCCCGACATCGAGGTCTGGCTGCAAAGCGAAAACGGCATGCTGGGCATCGGCCCCTTCCCCACCGAAGACCAGGTTGACGCCGACCTGATCAACGCCGGCAAGCAGACCGTGACCACCATCGCCGGCAGCAGCATCTTCGGCAGTCACGACAGCTTTGCCATGATCCGTGGCGGCAAGATCGACCTGTCGATCCTGGGCGCCATGCAGGTCAGCGAAAAAGGCGACCTGGCGAACTGGATGATCCCGGGCAAGATGGTCAAGGGCATGGGCGGCGCCATGGACCTGGTGGCCGGCGTGGCGCGTGTGCTGGTGCTGATGGAGCACGTCGCCCGGAAAAAGGACGGCAGCACCGACTTGAAGATCCTGCCCGCCTGCACCTTGCCGCTGACCGGGCTGGGCGTGGTCGACCGCATCATCACCGACCTGGCGGTGCTGGACGTGACACCGCAGGGCCTGAAGGTGGTGGAGATGGCGCCGGGCGTCACGCGCGAAGAGCTGCAGAGCAAGACGGGCGTGCCCCTGCACGACTAGGTCCTAGCATCGGCAGCTTTTACGTTACCGGACAGCCCGATGAGCCCATTTGTTCCGCCTGGCGCAGGCGTATCTCGCGCCCGCTTCGAAGCCCTGGCCTGTGCCGGCTGGCTGGTGGTGCTGCTTGCAGGCTGTGCGCCACTGCCGCCGCCCCGGGTGTTGCCGCCGCCTGTGGCTGCCGACCTGTTGCCGGCGCCGCCCGAAGTCGGTACGGGCTGGACTGAAAAGCAGGCCGTTCGGTCAAAGCGCTTCATGGTGGCGGCGGCGAACCCGCTGGCCACTGACGCGGGTTATCAGATCCTGCGGGCGGGCGGCTCGGCGCTGGACGCAGCCGTGGCGGTGCAGATGGTGCTGGCGCTGGTGGAGCCGCAGTCCAGCGGCATCGGCGGCGGTGCCTTCCTGATGCACGCCGACGCACGCGGCGCCGCCAGCGTGCAGGCCTGGGACGGGCGCGAAACGGCGCCCGAGGCCGCTGACGAAAAATTGTTCCTGGGTTCCGACGGCAAAGCCGTGCCATTCAGGCTGGCGCGTATCGGTGGCCGTGCCGTGGGCGTGCCCGGCGCCGTGCGCATGCTGGAAGCGGCGCACCGCCAGCACGGGCTGTTGCCCTGGGCCGATCTGTTCAAACCCGCCATCCGGCTGGCTGAAGACGGTTTTGCCATGAGCTACCGCCTGCACACGCAGTTGGCCCGCGACGCCGACTTGCTTCAGGATCCCCTGGCGCGCGCCTATTTTTTCGATATCGAAGGCAAGCCCCATGCCGTGGGCCACCGCATGCAGAACCCGGCACTGGCGGCGGTGCTGCGTCAGATCGCGTCAAAGGGCAGCGACGCGTTGCACCAGGGGCCGATGGCTGCAGACCTGGCAAGCCGTGTGCAGCAGCACCGCACACCGGGAAGTTTGACGGCCGCCGATCTGGCCCACTACCAGCCGCGCCAACGTAAGCCGATGTGCACCGACTGGCTGGAGCGCTACCGCGTGTGCGGCTTTCCGCCACCATCGTCCGGGCATCTGGCGGTGATGCAGATCCTGGGCCTGCTGGAACGGTTGCCAGCCGTGGCACAACCGCTGCAGCATGGTGTACCCGGTGCGGACTGGTTGCACCCCTACACCGAAGCCTCTCGTCTGGCCTATGCCGACCGCGCGATGTACGTGGCCGACCCCGACTTTGTGCCCGCACCTGCCGGGGACTGGCACAGCCTGCTGGACGATGCCTACTTGCGCCAGCGCGCGGCGCTGGTGGGCATCACCAGCATGCAGCGCGCCAAGGCTGGCCAGCCGGGCGGCGCACCGCTGGCCTACACGCCCATGCCTGAGCAGCCCGAACAGGGCACCAGCCACGTCAGCGTGGTGGACGACCAAGGCCGCGCCGTGGCCATGACCACCACGGTCGAGACCGCGTTTGGCGCGCACCTGATGGCCGACGGCGGCACGGGCCTGCCCGGGGGCTACCTGCTGAACAACCAGATGACCGACTTTTCACTGGCGCCGACGGATGCGCAGGGTCGGCCTGTCGCCAACCGGGTGCAGCCGGGCAAGCGGCCGCGCAGCAGCATGAGCCCCACCCTGGTGTTCGACAAACGCAGCGGTCAATTGCTGATGACGCTGGGCTCGGCGTTTGGCCCGGCCATCATCCATTCCACCGCCAAGACCTTGATCGCCAGCCTGCAATGGGGCCTGGACGTGCAGGCTGCCATCAACCTGCCGAATTTCGGCAGCTTCAATGGGCCCACGGTACTGGAAACCGGCCTGTTCCCGCTTGCGACGATGCAGGCGCTGCGCGAGCGCGGGCATGTCGTCAGGGAGATGGAATTGACCAGCGGCCTGCAGGCCATTCAACGCACGCCACAGGGCTGGCTGGGGGGTGCCGACCCGCGGCGCGAAGGTGCTGTGCGCGGCGACTGACCGGTTCGACAGACGCGACTGAACGACGCCCAGGCGTTCAGGCCTTGCGCATGGCGGCCAGGGCGGTTGCCGCTTCGCGGACCAGTTCGGGCCCGCGGTAGATCAGGCCGGTGTAGATCTGCACCAGGTCGGCCCCGGCTTCGATCTTGCTGCGGGCATCGGCGCCACTCATCACACCGCCCACGCCCACGATCGGGTAGACCGGGCCCAGCGCAGCGCGTAATTGCGATATGACGCGGTTGCTGGCCTGCAGCACCGGCGCACCGCTCAGACCGCCGGTTTCCGAGGCGTGGGGCTGGCCGGCCACGGCATCACGCGCCAGCGTGGTGTTGGTGGCGATGACACCGTCGATGTCGTTCTTGCGCACGGTGACCGCAATCACCGCCACCTGCGATTCGTCCAGATCGGGCGCAATCTTCAGCAGCAGCGGCACGTCCTTGCCGTGGCGTTGCGACAGCTCCAGCCGCCGTGCCTGCAGCGCCGACAGCAGGCCGTCCAGTGCCTCGTCACTTTGCAGCGACCGCAGGTTCTGTGTGTTGGGGCTGGAGATGTTGACGGTGACGTAGTCGGCATGGGCAAACACGCCGTCCAGACACAGCAGGTAGTCGTCGACCGCGCGCTCGATCGGGGTACTGGCGTTTTTGCCGATGTTCAGACCCAGCACACCGCCGGCAGCTCGAAAGCTGCGCGCGCGCTGCACATTGGCCACAAAAGCGTCCAGGCCCTGGTTGTTGAAACCCAGCCGGTTGATCAGCGCGTTCGCTGCTGGCAGCCTGAACATGCGCGGCTTGGGATTGCCCGGCTGTGCCTTGGGCGTGACCGTGCCGACTTCAATGAAGCCGAAGCCCATGGCGCCCAGGCCGTCGATGCACTGGCCGTTTTTGTCCAGGCCTGCGGCCAGGCCGATGCGGTTGGGCCAGCGGATGCCCAGCAGCTGCACCGGATCGGGCACCCGGGTCTGCTGCCACAGGCACTGCGCAGGCGTGTTCTGCAGGCGCTGCAGGCTGCCCATGGTCAGGTCGTGCGCGGCTTCGGGGTCCAGGCCAAACAGGAAGGGGCGGGTCAGGGCATAGGGCATCAGCGACATGCACACATTGTCTCAGGGCAGGGCGGCATGCCGGCGCGGGCGGGCTCGATTCGGTATGCCGAAGGCTTCAGCGGCGCCTGGATAATGACGGCATGAACCAAGACAATCCGCAAGAAAAACTCAAGGCACTGGTGGGCCGGGCAGCGCTGGAATTTGTGGTGCCGGGTGCGCTGGTGGGGGTGGGCACGGGCTCGACCGTGAACCACTTCATCGACGCATTGGCTGCCATGAAGCAGCAGATACGCGGCGCCGTTTCCAGCTCCAAGGCCAGCACTGAACGGCTGCAGCGACACGGCATCACCGTGTTTGACACCACCGAGGTGCAAAGCCTGCCGGTGTATGTGGATGGTGCGGATGAAATTGACGGCAGCGGCTGCATGATCAAGGGTGGCGGTGCTGCGCTCACCCGCGAAAAGATCGTGGCCGACCTGGCCGAGCGTTTCATTTGCATCGCCGATGTCAGCAAGCGTGTGGAGGTGCTGGGCGCGTTTGCGCTGCCGGTGGAAGTGATTCCCATGGCGGTACCGCAGGTGGTGCGCCGTTTTGCAGCGCTGGGTGGTGTGGCCACGTTGCGCGCCGGTGTACTCACCGACAACGGCCATCCGTTGCTGGACGTGCGCGGCCTGCGCATCAGCGACCCGATGGCCATGGAGACCGAAGTCAACCAGTGGCCTGGCGTGGTGACTGTGGGCATCTTTGCGCGCCACCGTGCCCAGGTCTGCCTGCTGGGAACCACCTCGGGTGTGCAACGTTTGGACTTTTTGCGGCCATAGCCATGGTGGCCTGGTGTTCTAATGCAGTTTCAGGGCTGGCGTTGATGCCGGCCCCGGCGCTGAATGCGGCGCCCCATTGCACGAGGAACACTAACTTTGGCCAAACCCAACTACTCTTTCGAAAAACGCCAACGCGAGATGGTCAAGAGAAAGAAAAAAGAAGAAAAAGATCGGGAAAAGGCGGCCCGCAAGGCTGCTGGTCTGGCGCCCTTGCCGGACGATGCTGAGGACGGCGATGGTGCAGACGACGCACCTGCGCCCGGCCCCGCGGCTTGACAGCCTCGGCGTTGCCCCAGCGCCGACAGACACACCGCTGATTCACCGGTTCGCGGGGCTCGCCCCGTCACGGCGCTGGCGGGCAGCACGCACACGCCATCGTGCCGGGTCGATGGCGTCAGCCAGGTCCTGTTCCAGCGGCCACGGCGCGCCACAGGCCTGCGCCGCCACCAATTGAGCCAGCAGCGGCGCCCAGGTCAGGCCCCGGGCCCCCAGGGCCGTCAACACAAACAAACCGGTCTCGCGCGGCAACAGCCGGGCCTGGTCTTGCCGTTGTCCGGCGGGCCAGTCGACGCAGGGCACGGCGCCCGCGATCGGCAGCCGGTCGGCGGTGCCCAGGCGCCATCCGGCGCGGCCCTGCAGGCTGATGTTGGCCCGGTTCGGCGTCATGCCCGTCAGCCGCTGCAGGCGGGTCAGGTTGTGGTGGTGGTCGGCGTCTGTGACAGCGGCAGTTTCGTCCGGGGTAGGCGTGTCTTCATGCTGGGTGGCGCCGCACATCAGGTGGTCGCAGTCCGGGGTGCCGTTGGCGTTGTCGTCCAGTCCGTGGGCCGCAGCGGCCAACACGGTCGACGGGATGCGCAGAGCGTAACCGTCACCCGCCACCGGCAGGCGCGGGCTGCTGCCCTCGTCGGGCCAATGGCTGACCTGCCCGCGTGAAGGGCTGACGGGCCAGGGTGCGTGGCCCATGGTCTGCAGCAGCGCCAGCGCCGACTGAGTGTGTGCCAGCACCACCACATCGGCCTGGGCCAGCACCTGGCCTTCAGCGTCCAGGGGCTGCCATAGCGGGCCTTGTCGGCGCAGTCCCGCCACCTTTTGATTGAACCGCGTCGACACGCCCGGGGTCGACAGGGCATGGGCCACCCATTGCGGTGGGCTGATCCAGCCGCCGCCGGGGTAGTACCAGGCGGGGCCGGGCAGTGGCACACCGGCCAGGGACGACGCGGCGGCGGCAGTCAGCGCCTGCACGTAGTCGGCGGGCAAGCCCTGACGCGTCAGCAGCGCCTGCATGGCCTGCAGCCCGCCGGCGCGCAGTTCCAGCCGCAGCAGCCCGCCAACGCTGCCGGCCACGGCATTGCCCGACGTCAGAGCCAGCGTGTATTCACATTGCGCCGCCAGCGCGGCAGTTCGAAACAGCCGCGCATAGGGCCCGTCGTCAGCGTTCACGGTGCCGTGGAACAGGCCGGCCGGGTTGCCCGAGCCGCGTGTGGCGGGCGCTGGCTGGCCTTCCAGCACGGTGACCTGCAGGCCCTGCTGTGCCAGGGCGCGCGCTGCGGCGGCGCCGGCCAGGCCGGCGCCAACCACCACTGCCGTTCTGGGCGGTTCTGCCGGCGACGCACCCACAGCGGGCGCGCGCGCAACGGTGTAGCGGGGCTGGAAGTGACCCCCTGTCAGGGTGTCGCCTGCAGCCATTGGCGGCCCAGGGTTCAGCACAAAGCCGGCGGCGTTCAGGCCGTTTCGAATGGATGTGTCTGATGTGTTGGCGGCCAACGTGGCGCCAGGCGCCACCTTGCGGCCCAAGGCCCTCAGCATGCCAGCCTGGCACACAGGCGGCTTGCGTGTGGGTGCCCAGCCGTCCAGCAGCACCGCGTCGGCCTGCACTTGCAAGGCGGGCAGCAGGCGCGCCGCATCGCCCAGCACCAGCAACAGGCTCACCCGATTCTGGTCAAAACGCAGTGCATGCAGATGCGGCGTCAGCGGCGGCCATTGCTGCAGCAGCGCCTGTGCCAGTTCGGGCCAGGGTGATGTGGCCAGCACCTGCGCCAGGTCGGCAGGCAGCAGGGGGTGTGATTCAAGGGACACAAAGTCCAGGTGGTCACAGCGCTGCGCGTCGGCACGCCAGGCCGCCCAGGTGGACAGGAAATTGCCGCCCAGGCCGAAGCCGGTTTCCAGCACGACAAAACGCCGCTTGCCTCGCCAGCGCCGCGGCAGGTCGTTGGCGGCCAGCAGCGCCTGATGGGTGGCGTGCCGGGCGTCTGCGGACGCTTGGGGGGCGTTGTTGTACAGCGTCACAGCGGCGGGGTCGCTGCGGTCAAACGTCAGTTGCGCGGGTTCAACCGGCAGCGCCTTCATGGGGCCGCCGGTGGCGGGGCAGGCACCGGTGGCGGGGCAGGCACCGGTTGCGCAGCAGCCCGTTCAGTCAGCCAGGCCAGCAAGGCCGGCTGCACGCTGCTCAGCCCGCGGTAGGCCAGCACGTTGCTGCTCATGCTGGCAATGGCATCGTGCAAGGCCTGCGCCCTCTTGGGCTGCATGTCCAGCACATTCGCCAGCGGTTGAACCTGCACGTGGATGGTGAACACGGCCTGTTGCAAGTCGGGCAGGGGCATGAAGGTCTGGTGTTCGGTGCGCCAGAAAGCCTGGGCTACGGGGGTATCCAGCCAGCGTTCGGGGGCCGTGTGCAAGGGGTGCGCATGCAGCCGCGGCTGGTCGGTCACGTTCCAGACAAAACGTTCCCAGCGCTCGGGTCCGCACACCAGGCGCGCCAGTTGTGCGGCGGCCTGCACCAGCAAGGCATTGTCGGCCACCGGCGCATGCACCGCGGCAAGCGGCAAGCCCACCTTGGCCTCGGGCGCCCAGTGGCTGGGCAGGGCCACGGCCAGCCAGGGGATGCGGGCATCGCGGCCGTCGACGATGGCAAAGTCTTCGCAGAAGCTCAGGCTCAGCAAGCCGGTCTGCCGCCACACGGGCGGCAGACCGTTCAGGCAGCGTTGCACTTCGTCGCCCAAACCAAAGCTGCCCAGGCCCGTTTGCACCACCTGGCCCTGTGCGTCGACCGCAACACCTTGCGCTGCGACCTGTCCGCTGCGTTGGTCCCATGACCAGGCCTGCGGGTGTGCCTGCGCTGCGAAGGCCATCAAGGCCTGCAGCGCGGGCTGGGCGTCAAACCCGGGCTGCACAGCCAGCGCGCGGTGCCAGAAGGCGCCCAGCACGGCCAGTTTTTCGCGCTGGTGGCGCGAGCCCGGCGCCACGGGCGTCAATGCGTCGCACGCCTCCGCCAGGCGCCGCAGCCCAGGCTGCATGCGAAACGGCGCGGTGACAGCAGCGTCAAAGTCAAAACCCATGCGCCGATGATGCCCAAGAAAAAGGGCGCCCGTGAGCGCCCTGGTTTGCAGCGTGGAAGGTCTCAGACGCGGCGCTTGTATTCGTGCGTGCGGGTGTCGATTTCGACCTTGTCGCCGTTTTCCACAAAGATGGGCACGCTGATCTCGAAACCCGTGCCCACCAGCTTGGCCGGCTTCAGCACCTTGCCCGAGGTGTCGCCCTTGACGGCGGGGTCGGTGCTGATCTCGCGCACCACGGTGGTGGGCAGTTCCACTGAAATCGCCTTGCCGTCGTAGAACACAACTTCAACCGCCATGTTGTCTTCCAGATAGCTGATGGCGTCGCCCATGTTCTCGGCTTCGACCTCAAACTGGTTGTACTCGGCGTCCATGAAGGCGTACATGGGGTCGGCGAAGTAGGAGTAGGTGCACTCCTTCTTGTCCAGGATGACCTGGTCCATCTTGTCGTCGGCCTTGAAGACGGTTTCAGCGCCAAACCCGCTGAGCAGGCTTTTCATCTTCATGCGCACCGTGGCAGCGCCACGGCCGCCCCGGCTGTATTCGGTCTTGAGCACGACCATCGGGTCTTTGCCCTGCATGATGACGTTGCCGGCGCGGATTTCCTGTGCGAGTTTCATGGTGTTTATGTGTCCGTAACGTAGTGCCGTCGATGGCGACTGGGGTGTGGCGTGCTGGCGGAGTGCATATGACGGCTGGTTGCTGCGCCCTCTGCCAGGGTCGGATGTCCCGGCATGGGATGCCGTGCGACGTGGCGGCGGCCGGGGCCTTTCCATCCAACGTGTCCAAGCCCCCGATACCCGGGCATGAACTGCGCAAAGCCCTCGATTCTAGCAGCAGGATCAGTCGTCAGTGCTGGCGCCGGCCTGCAGGCGTGTGTGCACAAACGCCTGCAGTTGATCGCACAGGCTGGGCTGGGTCAGCAAGCTGTCACGCCAGCGCAGGGTCTGCGCTGTCCAGGCTGCCCACGCTGGCAGGCGGGCAGGTTGAGCAGGTACCGCCATGCCGTTCCATGCCGCCCACAAGGCCCGCAGGTCGGCATCGGCCTGCATCTGTGTCAGCAGCGCCTGCACCTTGGCGTGGTGCGCGCCGTCATGCTGCGGGTAGGCCTGCCAGATGAAAGGCTTGCCGGCCCACAGGGCGCGCACCAGGGAGTCTTCACCACGCACCACATTCACGTCACAGGCCCACAACATCCGGTCAAAGCCGGGCTGGCTGAGCCAGGGCATCGCCTGCACGCGCATGCCCGAGGGCAACGGCGGTGTTCCGGCCGCCAGCAGCGACTGGGCCTGGGGCCCGGCCAGCAGCACCAGACAAGGCGTGCCGGCCAGGGTCTGCAACAGGTCGGGCAGGGTGGTGGTGTGGTAACAGAACAGGCTGACCAGGCGTTCGCCGGGTTGCAGCGACAGGTGTTGTTGCAACAGCCAGCTGTCGCGGTCAAAGGCCTGCTGGTTTTCCAGCAGGTCCTGCGCCCGGATGAGGCCACCCGTGCGCGTGTTGAAGCCGGGAAAGTAGAACCACTTCAGGGCGCCGCCCAGCGGGCGAGAGGGCAGGCCGTGTGAACGTTCGACATAGGGCTCTGCGCTCAGGTATTCCAGGTTGATCCACAGCGCAGGAGGCGCCGTGCCCACCCCTGGCGCTGTACGGGGCGCCAGGGCCTGCGCGTAGCGGGCCGGCGGGTCACAGGCAAAGGCTTCGATGGCCACGTCCACCTGCGAAGCCCAGGCGCTGCAGTCGACCTTGTCCTGCGGCCAGGGCAGTACCTGCACGCCAGCATGACCTTGCGGCGCCATCCACCGCAGCGCCGTGGCGTCGTCGATGACCAGGCGCACCCGGTGGCCCCGGTCGGCCAGGTCGGCCGCCAGACGCCAGCACACGCCCACGTCGCCCAGGTTGTCGACGACGCGGCAGAAGATGTCCCAGCGCAGGGGGGGCCAGGTCGCGTTTGGCATGGGCGGGTGCGGAGCCTGCATGGAAGCGATTATCGAAGCCGGTGAAAATCAGGCGCCATGAACGCCGAACCACCTGCAGAACCGAACCCCGCCGCCGGCAGCGCCGAAGCCCAGGCCGTGCGCAACCGTTTGCTGGCCGAAGTGGCAGCGCTGCCGGCCTTGCCGGGTGTGTACCGCTGGTTCGACGCGCAGGACAACCTGCTGTACGTGGGCAAGGCGCGGCACCTGAAAAAACGGGTGTCCAGCTACCTGCAGCGTGACCATGACGGTACCCGCATCGGCCAGATGGTGTCACGCATCGCGCGGCTGCAGACGACGGTGGTGCGCACCGAGGCCGAAGCGCTGCTGCTGGAGAACAACCTCATCAAGACGCTGTTGCCGCGGTTCAACATCCTGTTTCGCGACGACAAGAGTTACCCCTACCTGAAGATCACCGGCACGCCCCCTGCTGCCGGTGCCACCGGCGTGGCCGCATCAGCGTCGCAGGCCTTTCCGCGCATGGCTTACTTTCGCGGCGCGGTGGACCGCAAACACCGGTATTTCGGGCCTTACCCCAACGCCTGGGCGGTGAAGCAGACCATCCAGCTGATGCAGAAGGTCTTTCGCCTGCGCACCTGCGAAGACACGGTTTTCAACCACCGCTCCAGGCCTTGCCTTCTGTACCAGATCCAGCGCTGCTCGGGGCCTTGTGTGGGCCTGGTGTCGGCGGCCGACTACGCCGCCGATGTGCACCAGGCCGAACGCTTCTTGCTGGGCGAACAGCAGGCGCTGATCGACGACATGCAGGCGCGGATGATGGCGCATGCCGAGGCGCTGGCGTTCGAACAGGCGGCGGCGCTGCGCGACCGCATCGGCTCGCTGTCGCGTGTGCTGCACCAGCAGTCAATGGACGCCAGCAGCCTGTCGGGCGCGGCGCAGGATGTCGACATCCTGGCTGTCAAGGTCGCGGGTGGTCGCGCCTGCGTCAACCTGGCCATGGTGCGCGGCAGCCGCCACCTGGGCGACCGGGCGTATTTTCCGGCCCATGTGGACGAGGGCGCAGCGCTGTTCAATCTGGAGCCGGCGGATGAGGGCGGTGACGACGCGTCGATGAACGCGCAAGCCGCAGAACCGGGTGAGGCCACCAGTCGGGCGCCCGAAGTGGCGGTGCTGGAAGCTTTTGTGGCGCAGCACTACCTGGGCCAGGCCGTGCCGCCCCTGCTGATCACCAGTCACGCACTGTCTTCAAGCTTGCTGGACGCACTGGCCGAGGCCGGTGGCACCAAGGTGCGGGCGCAGCACCAGCCGCGTGAACAGCGGCGCATCTGGCTGGACATGGCCAGCAAGGGGGCCGAACTGGCGCTGGCCCGCCTGTTGTCCGAAGAAGGCTCGCAGCAGCAGCGCACCCGCGCGCTGGTGGACGCACTGGACCTGGACATTGCCGATCTGGCGCAACTGCGCATCGAATGTTTTGACATCAGCCATACCGCGGGCGAGGCCACGCAGGCGTCCTGCGTGGTCTACGAGGGCCATCAGATGCAAAGTGCGCAATACCGGCGCTTCAACATCGAAGGCATCACCGGCGGCGACGACTATGCCGCCATGCGCCAGGTGCTGACGCGGCGCTATGCGCGGCTGGCCGAGGCCATGTCTTCGGATGCGGCTGATCCATCCAGCCCTGATCCGATCGAGCCAGCAGCCGAACAAGCCGCTGCCAGGAACGACCCGACAGCCGAAGCGGCCGCGCCCAAGGTGGGCGAAACCCGCATCCGAAAGCGCAGCGGCCTGGCACGCCTGCCCGATCTGGTGCTGGTGGACGGTGGCCAGGGTCAGGTCAGTATGGCCCGTGAAGTCTTTGAAGAGCTGGGCCTGGACCTCGCCCTCATCATTGGCGTGGAAAAAGGCGAGCGTCGCAAGGTCGGTTTGGAGGAATTGGTGTTTGCCGATGGCCGCGCCAAGGTGTACTTGGGGCATGATTCGGCCGCGCTGATGCTGGTGGCGCAGATTCGCGACGAAGCGCACCGCTTTGCCATCACCGGCATGCGTGCCAAACGCGCCAGCGTCAGAACGGGCGGCAGCAAGCTTGAAGATGTTGCGGGCATTGGCCCCCGCAAACGCGCCAAACTGTTGCAGCGATTTGGCGGTCTGCGTGGCGTGGCCGGCGCCAGTGTTGAAGACCTGGCGGCAGTTGAAGGCATTTCACGAGACCTGGCAGAGGAAATTTACCGTGCACTGCATTGAGAGCAACAAAGATCATCCCGCAGCAAGACCACGTTTGGCGAACTGCCTGTCGCTGTGGGCGGCATCCACACTGGTGCTGACGCTGGCGGTGCTGTCGGGCTGCGTGAACAAGCCCGCTTCTGCACCGTCGCCCCCCCTGCCGGCGCCTCGGGTGCCGTCTCCACCCCCGCCGCCACCGGCTTTCCTGCCGCCGCCACCCCCGGCACCCGTGGTGCCCGCACCGTTGCCGCCCGATGCGGCGCCGGCGCCAGGCGGTGTCCGCTACATCCGGCTGCCGCCGCCCCGGCCCTCGCGCGACATGGTCGAGGTTCGCCTGCAGGCCGCCCAGCGCATGGTGGCAGCGCACCCCGACACCACTTACATGAGCGTGCCCAGGCAACCCCTGCTGGGTGTGCCGGTGCTCAAGATAATGCTCAATCGCGACGGCAGCATCCGAAACATCCTGGTGCTGCGTGAGCCCCGCGAGGCCAGGCACACGACCCAGATGGCGATAGACGCCGTTCACCGTGCAGCGCCGTTTGGTGACATGAGCCGTGTGCCCGGACCCTGGGAGTTCATCGAGACCTTCCTGTTTGAACACGACGAAAAGTTCAAACCCATGACGCTGGATCGCTGAGGCTGAGCCGGGGGTGCGGCTGCGCAAGGCACAATCCCGGACACTGTCCGGACCCATGCGCTCCATGTCCCGTTGCCTGCCTCGATGTTCCTGACCATTCCAACGCTGCTGACCTGGGCGCGCATTGCCGCGATCCCGTCGCTCGTCGGCCTGTATTACCTCGGCTGGGACATGGCCACCAAGAATCTGGTGGCCACTTGGCTGTTTGTGCTGTTTGCCGCCACCGATTGGCTGGACGGCTATCTGGCGCGCAAGCTCAACCAGACCTCGGCTTTTGGTGCCTTCCTGGACCCGGTGGCCGACAAATTGCTGATCTCGGCCTGCTTGCTGGTGCTGTTGAGCCAGGGCCGGGTGGACGTGCTGGTGGCACTGATCATCATCGGCCGGGAGATCGCCATTTCCGCTTTGCGTGAATGGATGGCACAGATCGGCGCAGCGCGCAGCGTGGCGGTGCACATGCTGGGCAAATTGAAGACCGTGGCCCAGATGGTGGCCATTCCTTTCCTGCTCTATGACGGGCGGCTGCTGGGCCTGATCCATACCCGTGTCTGGGGTCAGTGGCTGATGATCATTGCCGCCGTGCTGACGGTCTGGTCGATGGTCTATTACCTGCGTCGAGCCATCCCTGAAATCCGCGCCAAGGCGCGATGAAGCTGCCCGGCGGCGCCCTGCGCGCGATGCCCTGGGTCTTTGTGCTGATCTGGAGCACAGGTTTTGTCGTCGCGCGACTGGGCATGCCCCACGCGCCCCCGTTCAGCTTTCTGGCCCTGCGTTTTGCCTTGTCTCTGGTGGCAGTTGGTGTCTGGATCGGCCTATCGCGGCCCGCCTGGCCCAGCGACCGCGGACAGTGGTTGCATCTGGGCATCACGGGTGCCTTGATGCACGCGGGTTACCTGGGCGGCGTCTGGGCGGCGGTGAAGGGCGGGCTGGGCGCGGGGCTTGCTGCGCTGATCGTGGGTCTGCAGCCTTTGATGACGGCGCTGTGGGTCAGCGCGCAAAGCCGGCAAGGCAGTGCCGCAGCGCCAGCGGTGCCGGCCCGGCAGTGGCTGGGTCTGGTGCTGGGCCTGGCGGGCCTGGCCCTGGTGGTGGGCAGCAAGCTCCGCTTGGGCGAAGCGCAGGCCCATACCGTGCTGGCTGCGGGAGTGGGCCTGCTCAGCATCACCGCGGGCACGTTGTATCAAAAGCGCTGGGTCCGGGCCTGCGACGTGCGCAGCGCCAGTGCCGTGCAGTTGATGGCGGCCTTTGCCGTGACCTTGCCATTGGCGCTGCTGGAAAACGAAGCACTGGTGTGGCATCACGACCTGGTTGTGGCCATGGCGTGGTCGGTATTGGTGCTCACTTTGGGCGGCAGCTCCTTGCTGTACCTGTTGATACAGCGGGGTGCTGCCACCTCGGTCAGCAGCTTGATGTACCTGGTGCCGCCGTGCACGGCCGTGTTGGCCGCCCTGATGTTTGACGAGGCGCTGACGGTTGCCGTCTGTGTGGGACTTGTGCTGACTGCTGGCGGGGTGGCGTTGGCAGTCAGGGCGCCGGCGAAGCCCGTAAGTCGATGAAACGCACATGTCAAGCGGGCAAGCACTGTCGCCTAGGCCGGAAAACTTCGAACGAGGTGGGTGGCGCAGGTTTTAGAATTGCTTACTCTCTGAACATTGACATCGCCGCAGCGGCATGCTTCATTGCACTGCGCCCGACATCTGATCCAACCTTTGCCCTCGACTGCCCAAAACCGCAACGGCAGCGCGGCACGACCCGCCATCATCAATTGCCCAGGAAGGGGAACACGACGTGAACAAGAGCGAGCTGATCGAGCACATTGCCAGGCAGGCCGATATTTCGAAGGCGGCAGCGTCGCGTTCACTGGAAGCGCTGATTGGCGCGGTCAAGGTCACCCTGAAAAAGGGGGGTACGGTCACCATCACCGGGTTTGGAACCTTCACCGCGCCGAAGCGGGCGGCCCGGACCGGGCGCAACCCGCGTACGGGTGCAGCCATCAAGATCAAGGCCGCCAAGGTGCCGAAATTCCGCCCGGGCAAAGGCCTGCGAGATGCGCTGTAGCATTGCGTTTACGGCGGGTGCTTAGCTCAGCTGGTAGAGCGGCGCCCTTACAAGGCGTAGGTCGGCGGTTCGAACCCGTCAGCACCCACCAACTTCGATAGAATCGCTCCGACGCGGACCACCGCCTGGCATGGGGTCTGTCAACTGCGTTTGCGGGTCTGTCCCATGGGCGAACTGCGGTTCGCCTTTTTTGTGGCCGCGAGAGGGCTTGCGAACAATCCGTGGAACAGCGCGGAACAGGCCTGCAAATGTCCGCCGACGCGCGCTTCTGGCCCTTGCGGCCCCGTTGACTTGAAACCACCTCACCAGAGGCTTCCCGATGTTCGAATTCATCCGCAACAACACCCGAGTGGTTCTGGGCTTCATGCTGTTGCTCATCATTCCGTCGTTTGTGTTTTTCGGTATTGAAGGTTACAGCCGCTCCAATACAGGCGCGTCCACCACCGTAGCCGAAGTCGGCGGCTACAAGATCACCCGTGCCGAATGGGACAACGCTCACCAGAGGGTGCTGCAAAACGCCCGACAGCAGATGTCGGGCGCCGACATTGCCAAGCTGGACACACCGGCCTTGCGCCTGGCCACGCTGGACAACCTGGTGCGTGAACGTTTGCTGCTGGTCGCTGCCAGCGACATGCACCTGAGCCCCAGCGACGCGCGTCTGCAGCGGCTGTTTGCCACCGATCCGCAGTTTGCACAGTTGCGCAACCCCGACGGCAGTGTGAACCGCGAGATCCTGGCGATGCAGGGCATGAGCTCGGAGATGTTTGCACAGCGCCTGCGCCAGGAAGTGGCTACGCAGCAGGTGCTGGCGGGCGCCAGCCGTGCCGTGCTGGCGCCCGCCAGCATCGTGGACGCCACGGTGGACCCCTTGCTGCAGCGTCGCGAAGTGCAGTTCAAGCGTTTTGAAGCGCCAGCCTACCGCGACAAGGTCAAGCCTACAGACGCCGAGATCGAAGCCTTCTACAAGGCACACACCGACGATTTCAAGGCGCCCGAGATGGCCGAGATCGAATATGTGCAGCTGGACTTTGACACAGTGGGCGCAGCATCTGTGCCCACAGAAGACGAGCTGCGCAAGTTCTACGATGCCAACGCCGCTCGCTTCACGGCGCCTGAAGAGCGCCAGGCACGCCACATCCTGATCAACGCCGACAAGAGCCTGGCAGCTTCCGAGCGCGCAGCGGCCAAGGCCAAAGCTGAGACGCTGCTGGCCCAGGCTCGCAGCAACCCGGCCGGCTTTGCCGAGCTGGCGAAGAAAAATTCGCAGGACACGGGCAGTGCCGTGCAGGGCGGCGATCTGGGCTTCTTTGGCCGCGGCGCCATGGTCAAGCCGTTTGAAGATGCCGCGTTTGGCATGAAGACGGGCGACATCACAGGTCCGGTGGAAACCGACTACGGGTACCACATCATTCAACTGGTGGGTACCAAAGGCGGCGAGGTGAAACCTTTTGCCGATGTCAAGGCCGAGATCACCGCCGAACTGCGCCGCACCGCAGCGCAAAAACTGTGGCCGGCCCAGGCCGAGCTGTTCACCAACACGGTTTACGAACAGTCCGACAGCCTGCAGCCGGCCATCGACAAGTTCAAGCTGAAAAAACAGACCGCGACGGTGCAGCGGACGCCGGCAGCAGGTGCAACCGGCCCCTTGGCGTCGGCCAAGTTGCTGGAGGCCGTCTTTGCCAAGGACGCGCTGGAAAACAAGCGCAACACCGACGCGGTGGAAGTGGGACCCAACCAGCTGGTGTCGGCCCATGTGCTGAAGCACACCCCGGCACGGGTGCAGACACTGGACGAGGTGAAAGCGGCGGTGGTGGAGCGCCTGGTGACCGAACAGGCGCTGGCGTTGGCCAAGAAAGAAGGGCAGGCGGCGCTGGCCGCCTTGGGCAGCGGCAGCGGTGACAACAAGTTGTCGGACAACGCCATCATTTCCCGGTCCAACCCGCAGGGTGTACCGCGCCCGGTGCTCGAGGCCGCCTTGCGCGCCGATGCTGGCAAACTGCCGGTGAACACTGGCGTTGAACTGCCGGGTGCCGGCTACGTGGTGCTGCGGGTGCTGAAAGTGTTGCCGCGTGAAAAGCCGCCGGGCAGTGAAGAAACGATCAGCCAGCAGTACGCCCAGGCCTGGGCTGCGGCGGAGTCAGACGCATTCATGACGGCGCTGAAAAAGCGCTACAAGGCACGCGTGCTGCCCGAAGCGCAGGCCGCGTCGACAACGCCTGCATCGGGATTCTGAGCGACGGCGCCGCCGAGACCACTCAGCCGCTCTGTGCGGAGCGGGCCATCCGCACAAAGCGGCCTGCCCGCGCTTGGCGCGCTATACTCTCTTTCTTCCGTGGTGGCTGTAGCTCAGTTGGTAGAGTCCCAGATTGTGATTCTGGTTGTCGTGGGTTCGAGCCCCATCAGCCACCCCAAAAAATGCACGACCAAACAAGGACCTCCGGGTCCTTGTTTCGTTTCAGGGGTGTGCTTCAGACAAACGCCACATGCTTAATCAGGGGCAACTCCCGAATACGCTGCCCCGTGGCGGCAAAGATCGCGTTGGCCAGCGCCGGTGCCGCCGGTGGCACCGCCGGCTCGCCGATGCCACGGATGGTGTCGGTGGTCTGCAGGGCCTGCACCACGATGCGCGGTGTCTGGTGCAGGCGCAGGCCCTGGAACTGGTGAAAATTATTCTGCTGCGGCATGCCGTCGGCGTAGGTGATCTCGCCGTTGATGGCGTGTCCCAGGCCCCAGACCACACCGCCTTGCACTTGCGCCTCCAGGTTGATGGGGTCCAGCACCGTGCCCACTTCGCAAGCTACAAAAACCTGGTCGATGCGTATGCCCTGGGTCGTCGCGGTGACCTCCACCACTTCGGCCACCGGTACACCAAACGACAGCGTGAAGGCCAGGCCGCGACCGCGCCGGCCATCAGCCGACGTGGCCAACGGCTGGCGCCAGCCGGCCATGTCGCCCACGGCCTGCAGCACGCGTTTTGAGGGCGCGTGGTTGCACAGGCGCAGGCGTTCGGCCAAGGGGTCGGCGGCAGCGGCCTGTATCAGTTCGTCCAGCGCACATTCATGGAAAAAGCCATTGCCCGACGCGCCCACGCTGCGCCATGAACTCACCGGCACCGATGGCGGTGCGCGGTAGCCCGTCACGCGGTAGTGGGCAATGGCCAGCGGCTGGTCCCAGGCGCCGGCCACGATGGCCATGTCGGGCCCTGTCGCCGGTTGGCCCAGGCGGCCCAGCTGTGATGCCGTCACCGAAGGGCAGGCCACCGACAGGTCAAAAGTGTGCACCTGCCCGTCCTTGACGCTGCCGCGCAGGCGGGCCATGCCCAGGGGCCGTGGAAAGTCGTGGGTCATGTCTTCTTCCCGCGACCAGGTCATCTTGATCGGTAGACCGCGGTGGGCCATGGCCAGTAGCACGGCCTGCCGGATGAAATCGTCTTCCAGGCGACGGCCAAAACTGCCGCCACTGATCTGCGCGTGGAGATGGATGTCTTTTTCGTCCAGCCCCGTGAGTGCTGCGGCGCCCGCCACCACAAAACGCGGAATCTGTGTGCCCACCCAGATGTCCAGCCGGCCGTCTTTCAGCATCACCACCGCATTCACGGGCTCCAGCGGCGCATGTGCCAGGTAGGGCACACGGTATTCGGCCTGCACCACGGCGCTGCCCGCAGCAGCGAGTTCGACGTCGACGCTGCCCTCGTCGCGCAGGCGGCTGTCCCGGTGCGGCTCGTCAAAGGCTGCGGCCACGGTGGCGAACAGGGCTTCGGTGGTGGCCGGGTACGGTGCCGCACCCCAGGCGGCTTTGACGCTGTCGGCAGCCTGGAAAGCGCGCCAGGTGTTGTTGGCGATGACACAAACCCGTCAGGCAACGGCACCACCTTGATGACGCCCCGCATCTGGAGCGCCGCCTGGGCGTCAAACGACGAGATGCCACCACCCCGGCGCGGATTGCTGCGCACCGTGGCATAGACCATGCCGGGCAGCCGCAGATCGATGCCGTACTGGGCGGTGCCGGTAGACTTGGGCACGATGTCCAGTCGTTGCAGGGGCTTGCCCAGGTAGCGCCACATCGCCGAGGGTTTCAGGCCCACGTCGGTTGGTGCGCTGACGCTGGCCGCCGTCGCGGCCAATGAAACATAACTCATAAGCTTGCCGTCAGGCAGCAGCACGCTGCCGTCGCGGGTTTTCAGCTCGGTCACCGGCATACCGGTCTGTGCCGACGCGGCGGCCAGCAGCATCTGGCGCGCCACGGCGCCGGCTACACGCAGCTTGTCGAAGGCGTCGGGCACCGTGGAAGAGCCACCGGTCAGGTGCAGGCCCAGTAACTTGGCGGCCACGTCGCCCATGGTGCGGCCGGCCTGCGCCATGAAGCTGTCGCTGGTGGCTGCGATGGGAAAGCCTTCAGCGGCGACCTTGCCGTTGTAGTGCACGGCGCTGGCCGGGCCCGGATCGGTCTTGAACTGGCCCCAGGCCAGGTCCATTTCTTCCGCCAGCAAGGCCGCTTGAACAGAGATCGCGCCTTGACCCAGGTCGGCCCGTGGCGTGATCAGCGTGACACCGCTGTTGTCAATGCGCACATAGGGATTCAGTGTGGACTGGCCGGCTGCCAGGTCGTCGAGCGGCGGGTTTTTCGGATCGCGCCTGTAGGCGATGGTGCCGATGATCACACCGCCTGCAACGGCGGCCGTTCCGATCAGAAAGCTGCGGCGGGCGATGGTGGCGATGCGAGCCATGACTCAGGCCCCGCGCAGCTTGAGGGCTGCGGTTTTGACAGCTTGGCGGATGCGCGGGTAGGTGCCGCAGCGGCACAGGTTAGCGGTCATCGCGGCATCGATCTGCAGGTCGGTGGGGGATGGTGTGGCTGCCAGAAACGCCGCGGCCTCCATGATCTGACCCGACTGGCAGTAGCCGCATTGCGCCACCTGGTGCTCAATCCAGGCCGACTGCACGGCGTGCAGCGCTTCGGGGTTGCCCAGTCCCTCGATGGTGGTGACGGCGTGCCTGCACGGCACCCACCGGCAGCACACAGCTGCGGACAGCACTGCCGTTCAGGTGCACGGTGCAGGCGCCGCACAAGGCCTTGCCACAGCCGTATTTGGGACCGGTGATGCCCAGTTCGTCGCGCAGCACCCAAAGCAGGGGCATCTCGGGTTCGACGTCCAGGTCATGGGTCTTGCCGTTCACGGTCAACAACATGATTTGTCTCAGTTTCGGTTTCAGACCATCCAGACTTTACGCGGCCTGGTCTGTGGGTTTGTGCGGTGCAGCGGTTTCCTCTGC
>JAHECB010000155.1 GCA_024641925.1 Betaproteobacteria bacterium | reverse complement strand
GTGCGTTTTGACGAGAGCGCGGCCACCATCACCGACGGCGGCGGCCGCAGCCGCAGCCGCGACGAATTCCGCCTGGGCATGACGGTGGAAATCGAAAGTGGCCCCATCACGACCAACACCACCACCGGCGTCACCACGGCCGTGGCCAGCCGCATCAAGCTGCAAAGTGGTCTGCGCGGCAGCGTGACAGCGGTGGATGTTGCCGGCGGCAGTTTCACGATGCTGGGCCAGCGTGTGCTGGTGACGCCGTCCACCCTGTTCAGTGACAACCTGACGGGCGGCCTCAGTGGTCTGACGGGCCCCGGCGCGCCTGTTGCGGTCGAGGTCTACGCCGAGTACGACGCGGCAACCAGTGTCTACCGCGCCTACCGGGTGGAGACCGCGTCGGCGACCGACCCTGCTCGTGTGCGCGGACAGGTCCGAGAGATCAATGCCACCACGCAGACCGTGCGCATTGGCGGGGCCACCTACAGCACCAGCGCCGGTACGGCCGCACCCGCCGGCCTGGCAGCCGGCCAGTTTGTCAGCGTGCAAGTGCAGGACGACGGCAGCCCGGATGCGCTGTCCGTGCGCAGTTGGGGCGCCACCACCATGGCTTCGGCCGATGCCGACGACGTCAAACTCAATGGCGTCATCAGCACCTTCACCAGCGTGGCGGACTTCAGCATCGACGGCCGCCGGGTCAATGCCAGCACGGCGCGCATCGAACCCAGCGGCGCCAACCTGGCCGTGGGCTCCAAGGTGCAGGTCGACGGGCCCGTCATCAGTGGCGTGCTGCGGGCCTCGAAAGTCGAAGTCAGTAGTCCACAGCAGGAAGAAGACCGCGAATTCGAGATTTCCGGTGCCATCACCGCCGTCACGGCCACCAGCGTGCTGGGACGGCCGTTGATCGTGGTGCGTGGGCAGGCCATCAGCACCGCACGCAGCGACCTGCGTTTTGAAGGGGGCACGGCCGCACAGCTGGTGGTGGGCCAGCGTGTTGAAGTCAAGGGCATGCTGGGTGCAGACCGCCGCACCGTGGAAGCCACCAAGATTCAGTTCGACGATTGACCCGCTTGATCGCCGGGTCTGGATGTCAGGCCACGTCGCCCACGTGCAGCCCGAAGCGCCCCAGACTGCGGTCGCTGAAAAAGTGCTCCAACGTCTGGCGTACGGTTCTGAAGGCCAACTGGTCCCAGGGAATCTCGTCCTGGCTGAACAATCGCGCCTCGATGGTTTCGGGCCCGGGGTTCAGTGTGGTGCTCAGCATGCGCGCCGTGTAGAACAGGTGAACCTGGCCGACACGCGGCACATTCAGCAAGGCAAAAAGTTCGCCCATTTCGACTTCGGCACCCGCTTCTTCAACGGTTTCACGCAGCGCGCCTTGGGCCACCGTTTCGCCCAGTTCCATGAAGCCCGCGGGCAAGGTCCAGAAGCCATACCGGGGTTCGATGTTGCGCTTGCACAGCAGCACCTGCTGTCCCCAGTAGGGCACAGTGCCCACCACGTTGAGCGGATTTTCGTAGTGGATCTCGCCGCAGGCGGTGCACACAGCCCGTTCGCGGTTGTCGTCGGCGGGGGTCTGGTAGCGGGCGGCGGCGCCGCAGAGTCGGCAATGCTGGATGCGGCGTGCAGCTGTCATGCGCGGCAGTGTAGCCGTCGGCTACCCGGCGCATGGCATCATGCAAGCGCCCAGAACGGCGGCCCGCAGCCCGCAAGCGCCTGTCCTCAGGCCGGGCGCCATTTGGCCTTCCCTTGATCATCCACCCCTTGCTGAAAGCCAGGCATGAGCTACGTCATCACACCACCCGCCGTTGTCAGCGCCCCCGTCCATGGCGGAGGCGAATTTCCGGTCCGCCGCATCTATTGCGTGGGCCGCAACTACGCCGAACATGCACAGGAGATGGGCTTCACCGGGCGCGAGCCGCCGTTCTTTTTCATGAAGCCTGGCGACGCCCTGGTGCCGGTCAAGGCGGGCACCACAGGTGAGATCCACTACCCCACGTTGACGTCCAACTACCACCACGAAATCGAGCTGGTGGTGGCCATCGGCAAGGGTGGCACGGACATCCCGGCCAGCCAGGCCGCCAGCCACATCTGGGGCTATGCGGTGGGGCTGGACATGACACGCCGCGACCTGCAAGGCGAGATGAAAAAGCAGGGCCGGCCCTGGTGCATCGGCAAGGCCTTTGAAGACAGCGCTCCCATGGGCGAAGTGCATCCGATTTCGGAAACCGGCGAATTGACCCGCGGCGCCATCACCCTGACAGTGAATGGCGTGGTCAAACAAAAGGGCGACCTGAACGAGCTGATCTGGAACGTCAACGAAACCATTGAAGTGCTCAGCAAGGCCTGGGCGCTGCAGCCCGGTGACCTGATCTTCACTGGCACGCCCGCTGGCGTGGGCGCGGTGGTGCGGGGTGACGTCATGGAAGGTGCGGTTGCCGGCCTGAGCGGGCTGCGTGTGGTGGTGCGCTGAAGGAGCCCGCCGCGATGGAACTCTTCAACTACTACCGTTCGTCGGCGTCCTACCGGGTTCGCATCGCGCTGGCCTTGAAGGGGCTGGACTTCGACTACATGCCGGTGCATCTGGCCAGGAACGAGCACCTGGGCGAGGCCTACGCCGCCCGATCTGCCACCCGCCTGGTGCCGACCTTGGTGGACGGTGAGCATAGCCTGTCGCAAAGCCTGGCCATCATCGAATACCTTGAAGAGACACACCCCCTGCCGCCCTTGCTGCCGGCGCACCCGGTGGCGCGTGCCCGGGTGCGCGCCCTGGCGCTGGACATCGCCTGTGAAATCCACCCGCTGAACAACCTGCGGGTGCTGCGTTACCTGGTGGGCGACCTGAAGCTCAGCGAAGACGACAAGAACCGCTGGTACCGCCATTGGGTGGAAACCGGTCTGCAGTCGGTGGACCAGCAGCTGGCGGCAGCGCCGTCGATGTTCTGCCAGGGCAACACGCCCGGCCTGGCCGACTGTGTGCTGGTGCCGCAGGTGTTCAATGCGCAGCGCTTCAACTGCAACACCAGCCACGTGCCCCATGTGATGCGGGTTTTTGAGGCCTGCATGGCCTTGCCGGCGTTTGAAGACACACGCCCTGAAAAGTGTCCCGACGCTGAATAGCGTCCGCCGCGCCGCATGACCTCTGCCGTGCCGTTGTTGCGACCCGATTGGCCTTCGCCGCCGGGTGTTGAAGCGGCGATGAGCCTGCGCGAAGGGGGTGTCAGCACCGGGCCCTGGCACAGTCTGAACCTGAGTTTTGGCGTGGGCGACGACACCGCGGCCGTGACCGAAAACCGACGCCGCTGGACCCAGGCACTGGGTGTTCAGCCCCGCTGGATGCGGCAGGTTCACGGCAGTAGCGTGCAGCGGCTGCGCGCCAACGATGACCTGGCCGCCATGCCCACGGCCGATGCCGCCTGGAGCAGCGATCGCGGCGTGGCCTGCACGGTGGGTGCCGCCGACTGCATGCCGGTGTTCCTGGCGCTGGCCGACGGCGCCGCGGTGGCCGCCGCGCATGCGGGCTGGCGGGGTTTGGCCGGCGGCGTGCTGCAGGCTACCGTGCAGGCCCTGTGCCAGGGCATGGGGGCAGCACCGCGCGACTGCGTTGCCTGGCTGGGACCGTGCATCGGACCAGAGCAGTTTGAAGTGACGGACAACGTGCTGCAGGCCTTTGGTGCCACGGCAAACACCGCAGCCGGCATGGGCTTTGTGGCGCAGGGACCGCGAGACGGCGCCTTGCGCTGGCTGGCTTCACTGCCGCAACTGGCAAACAGCCAGCTGCAGGCTGCGGGCGTTCAGCGCGTGTTTGACTGTGGCCGTTGCACCGTCAGTGAACCTTCAGCCTTCTTTTCGTTCCGCCGCGACAGTGTCACTGGTCGGCATGCGGCGGCCATCTGGCGCTCCTGAGGCGTCGGCCGACATGTCGGCAGCCTTGCGCGCACGGCGCCGCGACGGTGTGCCCAGGATGTACAGCACCAGTCCCAAGGGCAGCACGCCGTACAGCAAGAAAGTGAACACCGCACCCAGTACGGTACCGTTGCTTGACAGGGCTTCTGCAACGGCCATCATCAACACCACATAGATCCAGGCAATCGCCACCAGGTACATGCATTCGGTCCTTGTTCTGCGCGGCTTGATTGGGCCGCCTTGCTGCGCCCGGGCATCGCGTCATAGATGCGTCAGGGTTTCCGCCGAAAATCAAACAAATCGTTCCCACAATTCAGGAGACAAACATGAAAGCCAAAGACGCCAGCGCCCCGGCGCCCAGTCCCTTTGACTTTGGCGCGGCCTTCAGCGCCATGGGCAGCCAGCTCAAGGGCGCGGAACTGCCACTTCAGCATATCGCGCAAATCCAGAACGAGTATTTGTCCAGCGCCACCGAGTTGTGGAACCAGGCGCTGCATGCCGGAACGGCGGCTGCACAACCGACCCTGAAAGACCGTCGCTTCAGTGGCAGCGAGTGGTTGACCAGCCCCGGCGCCGCGATGACAGCGCAGCTTTACCTGCTGAGCGCACGCACCCTGATGCAGCTGGCTGACTGTGTGGAAGGCGACGCCAAGACCAAAGGCCGCGTGCGCTTTGCGGTACAGCAGTGGATCGACGCCGCCAGCCCCAGCAACTTCCTGGCGTCCAACCCCGACGCGCTGAAAAAGGCCCTGGACACCAAGGGTGAAAGCATCGTCACCGGCATGCGCCATCTGCTGGAAGACCTGCAGAAAGGCCATGTTTCGCAAACCGACGAGTCGGTGTTTGAAGTGGGCCGCAATGTGGCCACCACCGAAGGCTCGGTGGTGTTTGAAAACGACTTTTTCCAGCTCATCGAATACAAGCCGCTGACCGCCAAGGTGCATGCCCGCCCGATGCTGTTTGTGCCGCCGTGCATCAACAAGTACTACATCCTGGACCTGCAGCCTGAAAACTCGGTCATCCGCTACACCGTCGAGCAGGGCCATCGCACCTTTGTTGTCAGCTGGCGCAACCCCGACAACAGCATGGCCGCGGCCACCTGGGACGACTACATCGAACAGGGCCCCATTGCCGCCATCGACGCCGTCATGGCCATCACCGGTGCCAAGACCATCAACACGCTGGGCTTCTGTGTCGGCGGCACCATCCTGTCCACGGCGCTGGCGGTGCTGGCTGCACGTGGCCAGCAGCCTGCTCATTCCTTGACGCTGCTGACCACGCTGCTGGACTTTGAAGACAGCGGTGTGCTGGACCTGTTCATCGACGACAACATGGTCAAGATGCGCGAGATGACCATCGGCGAGCAGTGCCCTGCCGGCCCCGGCTTGCTCAAGGGTTCGGACCTGGCCACGACCTTCAGCTTCCTGCGCCCCAACGACCTGGTCTGGAACTATGTGGTCGGCAACTACCTGAAAGGAGAGTCGCCGCCGCCGTTTGACCTGCTGTACTGGAACGGCGACAGCACCAACCTGCCTGGCCCCATGTACTGCTGGTACCTGCGCCACATGTACCTGCAAAACGAACTGCGCACGCCCGGCGCGCTGACCGTTTGTGGCGAAAAGATCGACCTGGGCAGCATCAAGGCGCCGGTGTTCATCTACGGCTCGCGCGAAGACCACATCGTGCCCTGGGGTGGTGCGTATGCTTCCACCGCACTGTTCAAGGGCAAGAAGCAGTTTGTGCTGGGCGCCAGCGGGCACATTGCCGGAGTCATCAACCCGCCGGCCAAGGGCAAACGCAGCTACTGGACCAACAGCAAGCTGCCGGCCAAGGCCGAGGACTGGATGGCCAGCGCCACCGAGCACCCCGGCAGCTGGTGGACGGCCTGGAGCAAGTGGTTGGACCCGATGGGCGGCACCGCCGTGGCGGCGCCCAAGAAGCCGGGCAATGCCCAGTACAAGGCCATCGAGCCGGCGCCAGGCCGCTACGTCAAGGTTAAGGCCTGAGTTTTTTCAGCTGTCCCGGTGGCTTGCAGTCACAGGGACTTCAGGGATGTCCAAGCCCAGTCGGCCGGTCTACAGTCATCGGCAGGCGGGCTGAACATCGGCGCGATTCATTCAAATCAACCAGGAGCAAAACATGGCACAAAAAGTGGCTTACGTAACCGGCGGCATGGGTGGCATTGGAACCGCCATCTGCCAGCGGCTGCACAAAGAAGGTTTCAAGGTCATTGCCGGCTGCGGCCCCAGCCGTGACTTCGACAAGTGGCTGGCCGAGCAAAAGGCACTGGGCTACACGTTTTACGCCTCGGTGGGCAACGTGGCCGACTGGCAGAGCACGGTGGACGCTTTCACCAAGGCCGTGGCTGAACATGGCGTGATCGACGTGCTGGTCAACAACGCTGGCATCACGCGCGACCGCATGTTCCTGAAGATGTCCCCTGATGACTGGAAGGCCGTCATCGACACCAACCTGAACAGCATGTTCTACGTCACCAAGCAAGTGGTGCCCGGCATGGTTGAAAAGGGCTGGGGCCGCATCATCCAGATCAGTTCGGTCAATGGCGAAAAAGGCCAGGCCGGCCAGACCAACTATTCCGCGGCCAAGGCCGGCATGCACGGTTTCACCATGGCGTTGGCCCAGGAAATGGCCAACAAGGGTGTCACCGTGAACACCGTCAGCCCCGGCTACATCGGCACCGACATGGTCCGTGCGATCAAGCCCGAGGTGCTGGAAAAGATCGTGGCCACCATCCCGGTCAAGCGCCTGGGCACGCCGGAAGAAATCGGCTCCATCTGCGCCTGGCTCGCCGGCGACGATTCGGGTTTCACCACCGGTGCCGACTTCAGCTGCAACGGCGGCCTGCACATGGGGTGAGCACGGACTCAAGCCCGTCCTGAGGACGGGCTTGAGCCGTGCGAACGCACGAGCGCGTCTTGCGCGCTCTAGCCGGGAAGCGGTGGAAAGGTCCAAAAGTCCGAGCGTGCTCGGACTTTTTTCATTCCCCGCCGATGAAGTACTTGATGATGCCCTTGGCTACAAATCCCAAGAGGCCGAAGCCCAGCGCCAGGAACAACACAAAAGTGCCCAGCTTGCCCGCCTTGGACTCGCGCGCGAGCTGGGCAATGATGAACACCATGTACAGCATGAAGGCGCCGACGCCAAAGCTCAGTCCAAAGGCGGCGATCTGTTCTTCCGTGTAGCCGAACATCAGCGGGCGTCTCGCTCGGCGGCTGGGGTCTCGGGCACCACCAGGTCCTGGTAGGCATGCCAGCTGGCATGGGCCAGCCAGGGCACCACCACCACCAGCCCCAGCAGCAGGGATGCCATGCCCAGCGCCGTCAGGCCCAGCAGCAACAGGGCCCACAGCGCCAGCGCCGCGGGCGAGGCCACGACGGCCTCCCAACTGGTCAGCACGGCCTGCAGCAGGCCCACACGGCGGTCCAGCAGCAAGGGCAGGGCTACCACGCTGGAGGCAAACACCGGCGCGGCCAGCACGCCCCCCAGCATCAGCCACATTTCAAACAGGCCGCTCTGGTCCCGTGCCACGACATAGCGCAGGAAGTCCAGCGGGCGCTGGATGGGTACATCGGAAAACGCCGTGATCAGCGCTGCCGAGGTCAGCACCCAGCCGGTGCCGGCCAGGCCCAGCAGCAGACCAAAGCGAACCAGGCGCGAATCGCCCGAGCGCCAGGTGTTCAACGCCAGGCCCAGGTGGGCGGGCTTGCCGGCCTGCAACGCACGGCTGATGGCATACAGGCCGGTGGCCACGACCGGGGCAACGATGAGGAAGCCGCTGAAGGCGCCCGCCATCAGCCAGAAGTTGTTGCGAGCCACCACCACGACGGCGAAGCCGAACAGCGCCGCCAGCAGGCCGTGCAGCAGACCCGGCCCAGGGCAGCGCAGCAGGTCGGACCAACCCAGGCGCAACCAGGCCAGTGGCCGGTCCAAGCCGACATTGCGCACGCGGGGCGGCGCCGCTGGCGCAGGTGTCGTGCCGGGACCGGTAGAAGCAGGTGGGGGTGTTTGCATGGGTTTTGTGCCCCGAGTCTAGACACGGCTCGCCTCGTCCTCCTTGACGCAGATCAGGCCTGGTAGGGGCCCGGTCCGAGGTCGGGGCCGAGGCCTGTTGCTGTCAGGCCAGCAAGCCCGCAGCCCCGTGTTGCAGTGAGGCTGTCGAGGCATCAGCCAGGCTCAAAGGCAGTGCTTGATCAAACTGCGCGTAGTTGCGTTGCATGGACCGCAGGTAAACCGGGTCGTAGTGCTGTTCCAGCAGCTCCTGAACCACCTGGCCCAGCGGGCTCGTTGTTGCTGGCGGCCGTGGCAAGTCGGCCTGTGCCCGGGCCATGGCCTGCCAGCGCTGCACCGTTTCGGTCCCGCGCAATTCACGCAGGGCTTGCAAGTGGCTGCAGAACAGCTCGGTGTCGGCCACAAAGTGGGCGTAGTCTTCCAGCAGGAATTTCACGCGCTCCGGCAGGCTCATGTGCAGCCGCACGCAGCTTGATGCCCGCATCTTCACCAGCAGCGGTTCGGGCACCCGCAGGCGGCCGATGGTGCGGCTTTCGCTTTCGGCATACACCGGGCGCGAGGGGTCGAAGTTGCGCAAGCAGTCCCAGACGGCCGTTTCAAAGGCCTTCTGGGTGGGTTGCGGCTGGCCGGGCAAGGGGCCCAGCACACTGCCACGGTGGCAGGCCAGGGCCTCCAGGTCCAGCACCTGCGCACCCTGTGCCGCCAAGGCATGCAGCAAGCGGCTTTTGGCCGAGCCGGTGGGCGCGCACAGCACTCGAAAGTCCAGGCCGTCCGGCAAGGTCTGCAATGACGTCAGCACCTCGCGCCGGAAGGCACGGTAGCCGCCTTCCAGCACCCGCACCTGAAAGCCGATTTCGCTGAGCACCAGGCTCAGCGCGCCTGAACGCTGGCCGCCACGCCAGCAGTACACCAGCGGCCGCCAGCTGCGGTCACAGTCCTGCAATTGCGTCTGCACATGCCGCGCGATGTTCAGCGCCGCCAGCGCCGCGCCGCGCTTGCGCGCCTCAAACGCTGACAGCTGCTTGTACTCGGTGCCCACCGCGTGGCGTTCTTCGTCGTTCAGCGTGGGCCAGTTGACGGCACCGGGCAGATGGTCTTCGGCGAATTCGCTTTCGCTGCGCGCATCGATGATGGCATCGAAGGCCCCCAGGTCGGCCAGCACCTGGGCTGCCGTGATGCGTTGCGAAGCCATCGTGTCAGGTCTTGGGCGTGGCCAGCGCGTCCAGCAGTTCGCTTTCGATGCGCAGCTGGTCCTTGGACCGTTGCAACTGCGGGCCGTTGATCAGGAAGGTGTCTTCCACCCGTTCGCCCAGGGTGGTGATCTTGGCCAGCTGCAGGTTGATGCTGTTGACGGCCAGGACCCGGGCGATGGCGTACAGCAGACCGGTGCGGTCGCTGGCGGACACGGTGAGCAACCAGCTCTGGCGGCGCTCGTCGGGTGACAGTGACACGCGCGGTGTG
Source organism: Betaproteobacteria bacterium (assembly GCA_024641925.1). Classification (GTDB taxonomy): domain Bacteria; phylum Pseudomonadota; class Gammaproteobacteria; order Burkholderiales; family Burkholderiaceae_C; genus Rubrivivax. The sequence continues at coordinate 2,189 of JAHECB010000155.1, read as the reverse complement.
ACCGGAAAGTAGCGCACGCGGCGCGACAGACGGCCGCTGCGGGGCAGCGGCAGTGCTTGTGTCGAGGCCAATGCGGTCGAGGCCTGGGTTTCAACCAGCGAGATCAAGTCGCGGTAGCCAGCCGGACTGTCGGGCGTCATGCCTTGTGTGGCCACGACCTGAAAGGTGTCCAGCGCAAAACCGGCGCGTGTGGTGTGGATGCGGGCGTCCAGGATGCTGAAGCCGGAACCGTCGAAGTAGCCGCAGATGCGCGCAAACAGGTCAGGCCGGTCGGGCGCATAAACCAGCACCTGCAGGCCGTCGCCCACGGACGAAGGCCGCGCGCTGACCACCGGTACGTTTGTTTCCAGATGGCGCCACAAGGCGCGGGCATGCCAGGCAATCTCGGACGAGTCGTGGCGGGCAAAATAGCTCACGTCCAGCGTTTTCCACAGCGGGGCTTCGGTGCCGGGCTTGGCACTGTGCAAGGCCAGGTTCTGCAGCGCTTCCTTTTTGCGCGCTTCGATTTCGGCCGCCATGTTGGGTTGTTCACCACCCAGCGCCCGCAAGGCCTGCCGGTACAGGTCTTCCAGCAGCTTGCCTTTCCAGGCATTCCAGACCTTGGGGCTGGTGCCACGGATGTCGGCCACCGTCAGCAGATACAGCGCTTGCAGCCGTTTGGTGGTGCCCACCAGGTTGGCGAAGGACTGGATGACATCAACATCCGACAAATCTTCTTTCTGCGCGACGCGGCTCATCGTCAGGTGATGGCGGACCAGGAATTCGATCAGTTCCGCGTCCGTAGCCGCGATGGCGTGGTCACGACAGAATCGCCGAACCTCGATGGCACCCAGTTCGGAGTGGTCGCCGCCCCGGCCCTTGGCGATGTCGTGGTACAGCGCCGCCGCGTACAGCACCCAGGGCTGGTCCCATTGCGCAGCCAGGCGGCTGCACAGCGGGTACTCGTGGGCGTGTTCCGGAATGAAAAAACGGCGCACGTTACGCAGCACCATCAGGATGTGCTGGTCCACCGTGTAGACGTGGAACAGGTCGTGCTGCATGCGGCCCACAATGCGCCGGAAGGCCCACAGGTAGCGTCCCAGTACGCTGGTCTGGTTCATCAGCCGCATGGCGTGGGTCTGGCCCAGCGGCAGGCGCAGGATGCGCATGAAGGTGTGGTGATTGACCGGGTCGCGACGGAAGCTGGCGTCCATCAAGTCGCGGGCGTTGTACAGGCCGCGCAGCGTGCGTGCCGACAAGCCCTGCACGCCGTCGGTCTGCGCAAAGACCAGAAAGGTCTCCATGATGGCGTGCGGGTGGTTGTCGTAGAGGTTGTCATCAGCGATTTCGAGCAGGCCGCCGCGGTCCAGAAAACGTTCGTTGATGGATTGCATGGGCGCTTCTTCAGACCCGCTCAGCCGCTCTTCGATGTTCAGCATCAGGATCTGGTTGAGCTGCGTCACCGCCTTGGCCGCCCAGTAGTACTGGCGCATCAGCACCTCGGAGCTGCGTGTGCTCCTGGTGGCCTCGTAGCCAAAACTTTCGGCCACGGCGGTCTGCAGGTCAAACACCAGGCGGTCCTCGCGCCGGCCGGCCACCACGTGCAGGCGCGCCCGAATCAGCTTCAGCGTACCTTCCTGCTGGCGCAGCTGCTTGGCCTCGAACGGGGTGATCAGGCCCTTGTCGGCCAGCGCCGCCCAGGTGCCGCCATAGCCTGCAGCGCGCGCCACCCACAGCACCACTTGCAAGTCACGCAGCCCGCCCGGGCTTTCTTTGCAGTTGGGTTCCAGGGCATAGGGCGTGCCATCGTATTTGACGTGCCGCTGCTGCATCTCCAGCGTCTTGGCGCGCAGGAAGGCCGGCGCATCGATGGCGGCCTGATGCTTGGTCTTGAATTCATCGAACAAGACCTTGGAGCCCACCACCGGACGCGCTTCGAGCAGAGCGGTCTGCACCGTCACGTCACGGGCCGATTCGGCCAGGCATTCATCCACGGTGCGCACCGACGAGCCGATTTCCAGCCCGGTATCCCAGCAACTGGTGACAAAGCGCTCGACTGCCGAGCGTTGGTTCTCATCGGGCGGCGTCACCAGCAACAACAACACGTCGATGTCGGAATAGGGGAACAACTCGCCGCGGCCATAACCGCCCACGGCCACCAGCGCAGATTTGTCGGACAGCCCCGAGCTTTGCCACAGGCTGACCAGCGT
>JAHECB010000154.1:10201-11585 GCA_024641925.1 Betaproteobacteria bacterium | reverse complement strand
CTGGAGGCGCCACTGTTGCTGTGCGCGTCCTATCTGCGCGCGACCGAGGGCTGGGCCACCGATCGGCGCATCCTCAACATCTCCTCCGGCCTCGGCCGGCGTGCGATCGCCGGTAGTGCCAGCTACTGCGCCGTCAAGGCGGGCTTGGACCACTTCTCGCGTGGGGTAGCGCTGGAAGAGGCCGGTCGGCCGCACAGCGCGCGCATCGTGTCGCTGGCGCCGGGCATGATCGACACTGACATGCAGGTGCAACTGCGTAGTGCCGACCGCACCCGTTTTCCGAACGGGGCGCAGCTCGAAGCCTTCAAGACCGAGGGCCGGCTCGACACGCCCGACGCGGCCGCAACCAAGGTACTGCGCTTCCTGGCGCGAGCCGATTTCGGCGCCGAGCCCATCGCCGACGTGCGCGGCTGAGCCGCGCCAGGCCAGCCAGACGGGCAGGTCGGCCTCGAGCTGTTTCAGGCCGGCCTGCCGCGCATCAAGCCAGCGCTGGGCCGCGTTGCTATGCCACTTCGGACAGTGCCGGTTGCAGCATAAGTTGCATGAGACCTGATCAGCGCCGCAGCCGCCGCAGCGCAAGACGTGACCACCCAGCGCCGCGCTGCGGCATTGAACGATGGCCGACATGATTGAGCTGAGCCAGGCTCAGATGGCCGCACTGGGCCTGACGCCAAGCGGGACATTGGCTGCCGGGGAGTCCGCCCTCGTGGACGCTTCGTCACGGCCGGCACGCTCGCCGAGATCCATCGACCCAGGCAAGGCACTGCTCATCGTCGAGCTGCGGCATCGCCTCAGGCTGCAGGCTCGGATCGCGCGCAACGTGGGCCTCTCGTCCACTGTCAGCAGGGTGTTGGCCAGGGCTGGCTTGTCCAAGCTGAGCGACCTCCGCCCAATCGAGCCGGTGCAGTGCGACGAGCATGAGGCACCGGGCGATCTGCTGCACATCGACACCAAGAAGCTCGGCCGCATCGTGCGTCCAGCCATCGTTCAAAGGCCAGTAGCGACTGTAGGGGTCAGCCGGACGGATGAATCGACAACGGATGCGGCCCAGAGCTTGGGCAGGCAGCGCGCGCTGCGCCGTCACAAGCCAGCACTCAGAGCTTGACGAAGTGGCCGCTGATCGACATGGTGCAGATCGATCTGCCGTCGGGCGTGGCACGCAGAGCGAACACGATAACGCCGTTGCCGCCAGAGATGACGCCGCCGCGATCGGCATAAAGGCGCGTGGTCAGGTTGCCGGCGTAGGTTGGGCCGTTCAGCTGGGTCGAGCCCTGGAAACTCAGCGGTATCTGGAAGCGGGCGCTGGTCGCACCGTTCAAGATGGCGACGATGACTGACACGTAGGCCTCGACGACGGGATTGCCGAGCGGTGAATAACACCGGG
>JAHECB010000154.1:0-10191 GCA_024641925.1 Betaproteobacteria bacterium | reverse complement strand
GCGCCCGCTGGTGGAACCGGGCTCGATGGCGAAGCCCTGCTCCACCACGAAGGACGTGCGCGCCGGATCCGGTACGTCGACCTTGCCGATCACGGGCACGGGCTTGTCGGGTCCGTTGTTGACGATGACGGACGTATCCTTGGCGCCTGCGTCGACATGACGCGATTCTTCAAGCAGTACAACTTCAAGGCGAGCGGAGCTCCTTTTTCCAACAGGCTGAGGCGCGCGCGAAATCGGGTCAACTTCAACTTCACATCACCACGGCGTGGAAGGTTTCAACGCCTTCTCCAGACTGCGCCCGGTGTTCAAGCAGTCGCGCTGGTCGACCTTGAAACAGTTGACGCCACCCTGCGGCCCCTTGGCCGACTGGGTGCTGAAAGTGATGACGCGCTGAAACGGCACAGCCCCGTGGCGCGATGCCAAACGGGGTGGAACTGAAGGCCGGCAGCTTGGTTTGAGCAGTTCTGCGCGGGCCCGTGCGTCGGCGCTGTTTTCCGATCTCAGGCCACGCACGCGCGGCCGTGATTCAGCCGTTCCAACTTTCGATGATCTGCTCTTGCGCCGCACGATGGTCGGGCCACACTGGCCGCCAGCCGGGCACACGCGGCGTGGGCGCACGCGGCGGCATCGGCAGTTCAACCTGCTGCATGTGTTCCTTGCGAATGATCAGCTTGAACAGCGGTGCCGCGATGCGCAGCGCGTGGCGTGGACGGCGGACGCCGAGCTGGCGCGCGAAGTGGTCCATGAAGGCCATGAACGGAACCGGCGCGCCGCTGGTTGCATACAGCGTGCGGCCCGCGTTGCGTGGCGCGGCCGCTTTGATGAGCGCGCTGACCGCGTCGTCGTGATGTAGATGAAATTGCCCCGCCGTGCGCGAGCCGGCCCAGTACGGGCGACCCAGGCGAAACGCCGTGCGGTAGGCCAGCAAGTCTTTGCTGTTCGGGCCATACAGGTAACCCAGGCGCACCACACAGGCTGGAATGGGGCCGGACAACGCCATGGCTTCTGTTTCCAGAATCACCTGTGCGAGCGAGCGAAGCGGGTCTTGCTGGGGCTGGCCCAGAACAAAGGCAAAACTGGCGTGCACGATGAAGCCGGCATCGGTGCGCATGGCACGGCGGGCGCCGGCCTGCAGCTTGGGCGCAATGTCCTTCCACGCCTGCCCGTCGTGCAGCAAGGAGTTGGCCTGCTGCCCGGCCACGTTGAAGTGCACACCGGCTGATGCGGTGGCTTTCGCCAGCAGCCGGCCCAATTCCGACCGTTGGCCTGTGATGGTGCCTTTCATGCCCGGGTCACGTTCTGCCTGCGCCAGTCTGTGCTCACCGCATCGCCCGCACCACGGCGCCGCTGACACGCCGCAGCAACCACTTGGGCGTGGCGCGCGCCGACAAGATGCTGGCCAGATTGACAACACCTGGCACCTTGATCACGGTGCCCGCCATGCAGGCTTCAAAACCGTCGTTGGCCACCCGTTCGGCGTCGCCGATCATGAACTTGGGCAGCTTGCTCAGTTCGCTGCTGCCGGCCACCGCGCTGCTCAGCATGCCGGTGGCTGTGACACCCGGGCACAAGGCCGTCAGGGTCACGCCGCTGCCTTTGAGTTCTTCGGACATCGACTCGGTCAGCGACAGCACGTAGGCCTTGGTTGCGGCGTAGGTGGCCAGGCTGGGCACCGGCTGGAACGAGGCAATGGACGCCACGTTGAGTACGCGGCCGCGGCCGCGCGCCACCATGGGCGGCACGAAGTGCGCCAGCATGGCCGTCAGGCCGGCCACGTTCAGGTTGATGAGCTGCTGATGCCGGGCAGGGTCCATGGTCACGAAGTCGCCGTGCTCCAGCACGCCGGCGTTGTTCACCAAAACGTCAATCGGGCGCCTTGCCCGCTTCATCGCCGCATGCAGTTTGGCCGGTGCATCGGGCAGCGACAGGTCAGCCGGCGCGGTCCAGACCTTGACAGCGTGTTGTGCACTGAGCGACTGGGCCAGCGCCTTGAGTTTGTCGGCGCTGCGCGCCACCAGCACCAGGTCGTGCCCGGCGCGGGCAAAACGCGCCGCCAAAGCCTCACCAATGCCTGATGAAGCGCCAGTGATCAGCGCGATGCCGGGTTTGTGTGCGGCTGGGTCTGCCATGGGGTGCTCCAGATAGGGGTGGTGCGCGAAAGAATATTTCCGACCGGGCTCAAGCGCTTCCGTCTGCCGTCGCCGCTGCCGGATGCTGCACCTTGGGGTACCAGGCACGTGGTTTGCCCACACGCGCAAAAGGCTGCCATTGCCCTTCTGGCTGCGCCAGCCGGTCGGCCAGCGCATACAGGGCCCAGGGGTTCACGCCCAGGCCCAAGTGGCTTGCGGGCACGCGGATGCTCTCGCTGAGGGCGCCGGCCGCCTGGTGGCTGATCTGCCAGGCCACGATGCCGTCGCTTTGGCTGTACATCGACGTGGTGGGCACCGGCGGCGCAATGCCGAACCGATCTTGCGGTATGGGCGCCAGCGGTCGCCCGCGATTCACCCGGTGGAACAATCGGCTGGCGCGGGTGGCGTTCATGGGCCCGGAAAACGGGCTGCCCAGACTGACCACGACACGCACCGCTTCGGGCGCACGTTTGGCCAGTTCGCGCGCAAACAGGCCACCCAGGCTCCAGCCCACCAGGCTCACGCGCCGACCGCTGCGGCGATGCATGGCGATGATGCGTTCCTGCGCCTTGTCGATCACGGCCGCGCTGGGCCGCACATTGCGCCCTTGCTCCCAGCCGTGGGCGTCGTGGCCCAGCCACAGCAGCAGGCGGCGCATGGGCCGGGTGCTGAAGTCGGTGGCCATGAAACCCGGATACACGATGACCGGGTGGCCGTCACCACGCGGTGCATTGGCCAGCCAGGGCGCCGCCGCCATGCTGGCGACAAATTCGAACGGCGCGCGTGCCTCCATCGCCAGCCTCAGCAGGCTGGGGCTTCGCACCGCCTCTGCGTTGGCCATGCGGTCAGGCCGCCTTGGCGGTGCGGCGACGGCGTGCCGCTGGCGGCGCCGACGGCTTCGCAACGGGCGCGACCACCGCCAGCTTGGGCTTATTTGCCGGCACAGAGGTTGCCGCAGCGCGGTGAGCGGTGCTGGTTTTGGTGCGGGCTCGGCGGCGCGGCTTGGGTTGATCTTCAGGCACAGCCGCGGCTTGGCCCACCACTTGGGCTGCGGGCAAGGGGACACGCTTCAAGGCCTCGAACGCCAGTTCGAACTGATGCGCCAGCTCTCCCACGTCGGGCAGCGCACGGCGGCAGGCGATGAGGCCAAAACACAGCTGGCCCCTGTAACTCTGCACCGTGATGTTGAGGGCCACGCCGTGCACGACGATGGACAGTGGATACAGCCCAGTCATCTTCGCGCCGGCCAAATACAAGGGCACCTGGGGCCCTGGCACATTCGAGATCACCACGTTCACGGCGCGCAAACGGTGTGCCAGTCGCGAGCGGCCGTACAGCGACGCCAGGCCGCTGAGCAGCCACGGCGAACCCAGCGAAGGAAAGTCCTTGGGGATCAGATTACCAAACGCGCCCAGCTGCGCTTTCATGGCGCGGGTGCCGGCCACGATGATGGCCAGTCTTTCCAGCGGGTCGCGCACTTGTGTGGCCAGGTCGATGACGGTGCCGGAAACCTGGTTGTTGCTGCTGATGTCGCCTTCGGTGCGCAGCGAGATCGGCACTCCGGCCACCAGCGTGCCGGCGGGCAGTTCGCGTGCGTCATGCAGGTAACCCCGCAAAGCCGTGCTGCACAGCCACAACACCATGTCGTTGACCGAGGCACCCAACGCCTTGCCGATGGCCTTGACCTCGGGCAGCGGCAGCGTCACGCCGGCAAAGGCGCGCTGGTTGGTGATGGACACATTGAAGGGCGAGAGCGGGGCCAGCTTCAAGCGCGTGCCCGGCGCGCCCTTTTTCTTCGCACCCGCGCGCCAGTCGGCCCATGCGGTGCCCGCGGCTTTCACCGCGGCGGTGGTCAGAGGCGGCGCCAGCTGGACCAGTTTCAGCACTTGTGTCATTTGGTTGCGCAACGCGGCGCCCAGCAGTTCGGCCACGCCCAACTGGTACCGGTTGCTGCGCCGCGCCCGGGCCGGCTTGACGCGACGTGGTACGTCAGTCAGGTCGAAGATGGTTTCGGCCAACGCCACAGCGGCTTGGCCGTCCACCGCCGCATGGTGCAACTTGGAATAAAAGCCCAGGCGCCCGTCGGCCAGACCTTCGATCACGTAGAACTCCCACATCGGCCGGCTGCGGTCCAGCAGGCTGGAATGCAGCCGCGCGGCCAGGGCTTCCAGCTGGGCCAGCGTGCCGGGTTTGGGCAGCACCGTTGAGCGGATGTGATAGTCCAAGTCGATGTCATCGTCGTCAATCCACAGCGGGTTGGCCAGGTCAAAGGGCATCAAGGCCAGCTTGCGTGTGAACACCGGGGCCAGGTGCATGCGGCTGATGACATGCGCCTTCACGGCTTCAATCCATTCGCCGGGCGCGCCGCCCTCGGGCGGCTCGAACAGCGCCAGGCTGCCCACATGCATGGGCATTTCGGGGCTTTCCAGGTGCAGGAACGCGCCGTCCACCATGCTCAAGTGCGTCAGATCTTTCATGGTCCGATCCCGTTGATTTTGTTGTGATGAGACTTGCGCAGCGTACACGCCTTGAAAGCTCGCTGAACACGGATTCGATCTTAGTGCCCGACTTCGGGTTCCCGATCGATGAGAACGCGCAACTCACGGTGTCGATGCCGGTTGCCCGCCGGCAGCCCGCGCCGTGGTGGGGGTTACGTCATGGGTCACAGCCAGTGCGACCAACTCGACATGAACAGACCATTTGACGTGATCGTGTTCGGCGCCAGCGGCTTCACAGGCCGGCTGGTGTCCGAAGTCCTGCTTCGCCGCGCCGCCGACGAGGGCCCCAGCCTGCGCTGGGTCATGGCCGGTGGCAGCATGGACAAGCCGGCCAAGGTGCGCCGCAAGATGGGCGCGCCCGACGACCGGCCCTTGATTGCCGCCGACGCCAGCGACCCCCAGGTTATGGCGGCGCTGGTGCGCCCAGCCAAAGTGGTCATCACCACGGTCGGCCCCTACCGGCGCCACGGCGAAGCGCTGTTGACCGCCTGCGCCGCGGCCGTGGACAGTATTTTCAAACGCCCTTTTCCGTTCCCCATGGCACCCCGAACACGGCGCCTGACGCGCTTGAGTCGGTCTTTGAAGGTCGTTGAGATCCGTTGAGCGTTGACAACAGCGCAGCTGAAAGTGGTCTTTCTCGGGTGCCGTCTGCGGGTTGTCCGTTGTCACCAGGCCGCTTTCATCGGTCCCGCAAACCCTCGGACGCAGCCGACTCCGGCAGCGCTGTGCATCGGGTCGCCTGAACAGTCACGGTTGAGCAGCGTCAGGCCCCTTCCAGGGCGCGCCGGGCCAGTGGCCCGACTCCTCGACAGGCATGAACAGTTCACTGGACTGTTCATGTCCGGGCTCAGGTTGCAGCGCCTGGCCACGAGCAGGTGAGCAAGGCGGTGCCCTGGCCTGCAATTCCAGGTGCGTGAGGATCTTCTCGATCACTGGTTCGAGACCCTGCACCAAGCCAGGACCGAGAACCTGAGAATGGCGGACATGAGAAAAAGCAATTACACCGAAGAGCAGATCATCGGGTTCCTGAACGGGCCGCTTTAGTCGCCTCGGGCGGACTTCGGGCTGCGACCGCTGCACCTTTAAAGTGCAGCGCTTTGTTATGGGTTATAGGGCCTGTTCGCACGACTGGAAGGGTCCGTTCCAGTCGTGTGAACCTGACCCTGGCGTGAAAGACGCTGTAGATAATATCCAGAGAAAGAACCAGCTCCATAACAAGAACAATATATCCAATACCGAGATCTATAAGAGCATTGTTTGGACCGCAGCGTGCGCCGCATGAGCTTCATCTTTGAGGGCGTGGGCCTGCGGCTGGCCGGCAAGGCAGTGCGGTCGCGGGCGGCGCTGGAGTTGGACCCTGGCGCGGCCGTGAACTTCGTCAACGGCAGCGCCACCTCAGAGTGCCTGCTGCAGCAGGGCAAGCCGATTGCGAAGCCCGTGGTGCAGCGCCTGGGCATCGGATCCGGTACGGACCGCTGCCGGGCTTCATCACACGTTGCTTGCGCGGGTGCAGCCACAGCGCGTGGTGCCTGAAGCGCCCGTTGTTGAGCGCGCCGTACAAACCCGACATGCATTCACGGGGGGTCTTGAAGAAATACCGCCCCCATTTCGGTCAGAGTCGGGGCAGCGGTGTTTAACATGGCCGTTACCCGGATTTGTCGCCAGCAGTAGGTGGGCGGCCGCAATCTCGCGTCAAATTGAGGGCGGCTAAATCAGCTAGTCGCTTGGACGCATAGGTGCAATCCAGTATGGCCTTGTGCAGTTCGACCGTGGCAGATTCAGTGTTCCAAGCGTTGCAGCCGTTCACCGCTCATTTCGAGCCAGAGCGAGTGCGGCATACGTCCTGCGTTCCGGCCGTGAGCTGGCCAGCGATGTCGTGTTGTTGCGAATAACCTGGAGTTAAAGATGCACATGAAAAAACTGGTGTCACTCGCTGGCGCCATGACGGTGGCGATGGCGTCCACCGCAGTCTTGGTGGCGACCTCCGCCTCGGGCGCTTCTGCTGCGCAAGATCGCAGCGCCAACCGCAGGCTGCCGGCATCCCTGTCGTCGCTGAAGCTCAATGCGCCGGTCACGCAGACCGGCGTCGGCGCCGAACGCCTGCATCCTCGCCTGCTGCAGGCCAAGGGTACGAACAAGGTCATCATCCGGCTCAGGAGCCCGGCGGTGGCGCAGCAGGGCCTTGTCGGCGACGCCACCGTGCAGGCGCGCAACAGCCTGCGTCAGGAGCAGGGCGTGTTCCTGAACCGTGTGCGCTCGCTCGACCCCAATGCACGCGTCGTCGCCACGGTTCAGACGGTGCTGAACGCCGTCTTCGTGGAGGTCGACGCAGCCGTGCTGCAGCGGCTGGCCATGGACCCTGCCGTGCTGCGCATCGCACCGGTCGGCAACTACCAACTCGACCTGTCCGAGACCGTTCCCTCCATCGGCGGCTCAGCCGTTCAGGCCAAGGGCTACACGGGCAAGGGCATCAAGGTCGCCGTGCTCGACAGTGGCATCGACTACACGCACGCCGCTCTCGGTGGGTCCGGCAGTCCGGCCGACTTTGCGGGCAATAACCCGACAGTCATCGAGAAGGGCAGCTTCCCGACCGCCAAGGTCGTCGGTGGCTACGACTTCGTCGGCAGCAGCTGGCCTAATGCACCGGAAGCGCCCGATCCCGACCCCATTGACGACGGTCCCGAAGGCGGCCACGGCACCCATGTGGCAGACATCATCGCCGGCAAGTTGGGAGTCGCACCTGGTGCATCGTTGTACGCAGTCAAGGTCTGCTCTTCGGTCTCCAGTTCGTGTTCAGGCATCGCGCTGATCCAGGGCATGGAATTCGCCGTCGACCCGAACGGCGATGGTCGGCTCAGCGATCGCGTCGACGTGATCAACATGTCGCTCGGCTCGAACTACGGCCAACCGTTCGACGACGACCTGGCCGCGGCGGTGGACAACGCCACCGCGGTCGGCGTGCTGACGGTGGCATCTGCTGGCAATGGGGGCGACAAGCCCTACGTGAATGGGACGCCGGCGGCGGCGACCACGGCGCTGTCCGTGGCACAGACCAGCGTGCCGAGCGGCTTTTTGCCCTTGATGCAGATCACCGCGCCGGCGACCAGCGCCGGCAGCTTCCCAGCTGTGTTCCAGCCCTGGTCCGGGCAACTGGCGGCTGTGGTGCAGGCACCTCTGCAGTACGGCAATGGCGCCAACGGCAATCTGAACGGCTGTGCCGCATTCCCTGCAGGTTCGCTGGCAGGCAAGATCGTGCTCGTCAACCGAGGCGCCTGCAACTTCAGCCTCAAGATCAAGAATGTCGGCGACGCCGGCGGACTCATCGGGATCATCGGTCTGATCGACGGGAGCGATCCGTTCGAGGGCGGCGACGGCGGCGATCGACCGATCACGATCCCGGGCTACATGGTCAGCCTGACCGCGGCCAACCAGCTGCGCGCCGGGCTGCCGAACACCGTGGTGCGCTTCGACCCGGCGGTCGGCGTGCCGCTGGCCGGGAGCATGGTCGGCAGTTCGTCGCGCGGCCCTCAGCACGAGGACACGACGTATATCAAGCCGGAGATCGGCGCGCCCGGCGCCTCCGTCTCGGCCATTGCCGGCACCGGCACCGGCACCGGCCCGTTCGGCGCAACTTCGGGTGCAGCGCCCATGGTCGCAGGGGCCGCCGCGTTGTTGCTCGAAGCCACCGGCGGCACCAAGGCCACGGCCAAAGGCAGTGCCAGCGGACGAGCTGTCGGGCACGGCCTGACGCCGCTTGAGGTGAAGGCGCGGCTGATGAACAACGGCTACACCAACGTCGTCAACAACGCGCTCACTGGCGCCCTGGCGCCGATCACGCGCATCGGCGGCGGCGAGGTGCGAGTCGATAAGGCGGTGGACGCACCGGCTGCGGCGTGGGACGACGCCGTGCCGCAAGGTGCGCTGAGCTTCGGCTTCGTCGATGTCGCCGAGAACACCTTGACGATCACCAAGCAGGTGCGGGTGCGCAATTACAGCAACAAGCTGCGGACCTACACCGTGACGCCGAGCTTCCGGTTCGACAACGACAAGGCCAACGGCGCGGTGAGCATCAGCACCCCGCCTCGGGTGGTGATTCGTCCCGGCCTGGGCAACGACACCGTGTTCGATGTCAGCCTGACGATCAATGGCGCCCAGCTGCGTGGCAATTCCATGAATTCAGGTATTGGGGGTGCCGACCCGGCGACGCTCACCACCAACGAGTACGACGGCTACCTGGTGCTCGACGACGGCGTGCACCCGATCCACCTCGCCTGGCATGTGCTGCCGCGCAAGGCGGCGCACGTGGTGCCGAGCACGGCAGCGATCGTGCCGAATTCGTTTCCGCAGACCATCGGGCTGAACAATGCCGGCGTCGGCGCCGCCCAGAATGACGCCTACGCACTGCTCGCCACCAGCCCGCGCCTGACGGTGGGCGCTCGCGGCGAGCAGTCACCGACGCCCGATATCCGTGCGGTGGGCATCAACACCTACCCGGTACCGGCTGGCTACTGCTCGGCCAACCCGTCGTTCCTCTGGGCCTTTGCAGTCAACACCTGGGGGCGTCAGCAGCACCTGCTGCCGGTCAGCCACCAGATCTACCTCGACACCAACCGCGACGGTGTCGACGACTATGTCGTGCTCAACCGCGACGCGTCCGGGCTGGGCACGGTCAGCGACGGCAGGCAGCTCGCGTGGGTGGTGAATATCGCCACCCGTTCGGCCACTGCGTTCTTCTTTGCCGAGCATTCGACGAATACCGGCAACACGGTGCTGCTGATCTGCGGCGAGCAGATCGGCATGAACGCGTCCAACCTGCTGGCCACCAACGTGAACATGGCGGTGCTTGCTCAGGACTTCTATTTCGGCGGCCCGAGCGACTTCATCGGGAACCTGACGGTGACGCCGCTGGGTGAGCGCTTCTACGGCTTGCCCAACGATGTGGCTGGCGGCACGTCGGACCCGGCCGGCCTGGCGGTCTACGACTTCGGCCTGTTCCCCGGCAATTCACCCGAGAAGGGACTGCTGCTGGTCACCAACGGCGACCGCGGTGCCGGCAATCGTGGCGGTGCGACGCAGGGCACGGAGGCGCTGCTGTTCCTGGCGCCCTGACGATGAATCCCTGACGGGCCAACCGCAGGCCCTGCTGCCCCTCCCCGGCCCGGCCGCGGAGGGGCGTTTTCTTGATGTCGGTCGACCCCATGTGTCGCCGGCATCCCGCGATCGGCGCATGAGCCTGGCGATGCGAACGATGATCCTGGACCGCCTGACGGCCATCCTGGGGAGTGCCTGTGCGGTGTAGGCGAAAGTGTTTTCAACAGTGTTTTCAAACGTCCGTTTTCCTTCCCCATGGCACCCCGAGCACGGCACCCGCGGCGCGCGAGTCGGTCATCGAAGGGCTGAGAACGGCTGAGCGTTGATAGCGCTGACCAACAGTGTGTGTCTCGCCAACTTGATGAGCCCCCAGCATCTGGCCGTTTTTTCGGCCATCGTCCAGGCCGGCAGCATCAGCCAGGCGGCCCTGAACCTGGGCTGCAGCAAGTCGGTGGTGTCGCGCCAGCTGGCCC
>JAHECB010000408.1 GCA_024641925.1 Betaproteobacteria bacterium | reverse complement strand
GTGGATGTGCTGACGCTGACGGCCACGCCCATTCCGCGCACGCTGGGCATGGCGCTGGAAGGCCTGCGCGACCTGTCGGTGATTGCCACCGCGCCGCAGCGCCGGCTGGCCATCAAGACCTTTGTGCGTGCCGAAGGCAGCAGCGTCATCCGCGAGGCGGTGCTGCGCGAATTGAAACGCGGTGGGCAGGTCTACTTCCTGCACAACGAAGTCGAGACCATCGAAAACCGGCGCCAGAAACTGGTGGAGCTGATTCCGGAAGCGCGCATTGCCATCGCTCACGGCCAGATGCCCGAGCGTGAACTGGAACAGGTGATGCGTGACTTTGTGGCCCAGCGTCACAACGTCTTGCTGTGCAGCACCATCATCGAAACCGGTATCGACGTGCCCAGCGCCAACACCATCGTGATGAGTCGTGCCGACAAGTTTGGTCTGGCGCAACTGCACCAGTTGCGCGGTCGCGTGGGCCGCAGCCACCACCAGGCCTATGCCTACCTGCTGGTGCCCGACATCCAGGGCCTGAGCAAGGCCGCCGGGATGCGGCTGCAGGCCATCCAGGACATGGAAGAGCTGGGGTCCGGTTTCTACCTGGCCATGCACGACCTGGAAATCCGCGGTGCCGGCGAGGTGCTGGGCGAGAACCAGAGCGGCAACATGATGGAGGTCGGCTTCCAGCTCTACAACGACATGCTCAGCGAGGCCGTGCGCTCGCTGAAAGCGGGCAAGGAGCCCGACCTGCTCAGCCCCCTGGGTGCCCTGTTTGGTGCCACCACCGAGATCAAGCTGCACGCCCCTGCCCTGCTGCCCGACGCCTACTGCGGCGACGTGCACACGCGGCTGAACTTGTACAAGCGCCTGGCGATGGCCGAGAAGGCCGATCAGATCGACAGCCTGCTGGAAGAGATCACCGACCGGTTTGGTCGCCTGCCGCCGCAAGGCCAGACGCTGTTCGACACGCACCGCCTGCGGGTGCTGGCCAAGCCCTACGGCGTGCTGAAAATCGACGCCGGCCCCAAGCTGATGAACGTGACCTTCAAGCCCAAGGCACCCATAGACGCCAAGCGCATCATCGAGCTGGTGCAGAAAAACCGCAGCATCAAGCTGGCCGGCAACGACAAGTTGCGCATCGAACGCGAGATCAGCGACCCGGCCGACCGTGCGCACTTCTTGCGCGACATGCTGCGGTCGCTGGGCCAGCCGCTTGAGGAAGGCGCATGAGCGGCGCCGCGCAAGAGTTTGCCCCAGGGCTGTGGGTGCGCGGCTTCACGCCGCCACTGTCACTGGCCGACTACAAGCTGGTGGCCTTCGACATGGATTCGACGTTGATCAACATCGAGTGCATCGACGAGATGGCCGAAGCCGCCGGCTGCAAAAAAGAGGTGGTTGCCGTGACCGAGGCTGCCATGAGCGGCCAGCTGGACTACCGCGTCAGCCTGCAGCGGCGCTTGTCCTTGCTGCGCGGCCTGCCGCTGGCCGCCATGGAACAGGTGTACGAACACAAACTGCGCCTCAACCCGGGCGTGGAGGCTTTTGTGCAGGCCTGCAAGGCGGCGGGTCTGAAGACCTTGCTCGTGTCAGGCGGCTTCACGTTTTTCAGCGAACGCGTGCGCCAGCGCCTGGGGCTGGACTTTGTACGCGCCAACCAGCTCGACCTGTTTGAAGGCAAGCTGACGGGTGCACTGGTGCCGCGCCCCTGGGGCGAGGTGGTGGATGGTGCTGAAAAGCGGCGTGTGCTGCTCGAAGTGGCGGAGTTGCTGGGCATCACGCCGGCACAGACCATTGCCGTGGGGGATGGCGCCAACGACTTGCCGATGATGGGCGTGGCGGGGCTGTCGATTGCCTTTCACCCCAAACCGGCGGTGATGCAGCAGGCCATGTTGTCCGTCACGCAAGGCGGCATGGACCGGGCCTTGTCGGTGTTTGGCGACGTCGACTGACGGCCTTGTCTGCCCGTCCCAGGCCGGGGCGTGACAGCGCGCCCAGCCTTCAAGCCGGGGGCTCAATCGTCCAGAAAGCCGCCCTTGAAAAAGCTCCAGGCCGTGCCGTCGTGCAGGTAGAAGTAGCCGTCAGCGCAGTCGTCCTTGCCTGGAAAAAATTCGCGGTAGGCCTTGGGCACCAGCCGTTCGAGCTGGGCGTCTGACAGCTCGTCAAACTCTTCGGGCGTGATCGCCTGGCCCACGCGCAATTTCCGCGATCTGTCCATGACCGGCTCAGCCTAGAACCCGGCCCGGATTCGACAGCACCTCGGGGTTGATGGGCGTGGGTGGTGTGCCGCCGGTCAGCGCCGCGATCAGGTTGTCGGCCGCCAGATCGGCCATGGCACGGCGCGTGGCGACGGTGGCGCTGGCGATGTGCGGTGTCAACACCACGTTGGGCACCGTCAGCAAGTCGGGGTGTACCTGCGGCTCGCCCTCAAACACGTCCAACGCCGCCGCCGCAATCTGCCGCGTGCGCAGCGCTACTGCCAGGGCCGCGTCGTCCACGATGCCGCCGCGGGCCACATTGGTCAGCGTGGCCGTGGGTTTCATCAGGGCCAGTTCAGCCGCGCCGATGCTGTGGTGGCTGCTGGCGGAATAGGGCAGCACCAGCACCAGGTGATCGGCCTCTTTCAGCAGCGTGGGCTTATCGACATACTGCGCGCCCAATGGCGCTTCGTGTTCTGGGGCCAGCCGGCTGCGGTTGTGATAAATCACCTGCATGCCAAAGCCCAGCGCACCGCGCCTGGCAATCGCCTGACCGATACGGCCCATGCCCAGGATGCCCAGGGTGGCGCCGTGGATGTCGGAACCCGTGAACATGTCGTAGGACCACTTCTTCCACTCGCCCCGGCGCAGGAAATGTTCACTCTCGGCCATGCGGCGCGCAGCGGCCATCATCAAGGCAAAACCGAAGTCTGCGGTGGTTTCGGTCAACACGTCGGGTGTGTTGGTGGCCAGCACACCGGCTGCAGTACAGGCCGGCACATCGAAGTTGTTGTAACCCACGGCCATGTTGGCCACCACCCGCAGTTGCGGACAGGCCGCCAGCAGACCCGCGTCGATGCGCTCACTGCCGGTGGTCAGCGCACCGTTCACGCCCTGCAAAGCGGCCTGCAGCTGCG
>JAHECB010000153.1 GCA_024641925.1 Betaproteobacteria bacterium | reverse complement strand
ATGGCTGGCTTTGCGGTGCGGGTTGTAAAGGGGTTCAGGGGATTGGCCATGGTAAGACCACGGCCCTCAAAGACAAGACCCCTTGCCAACGGGTGCCGGCAAGGGGTCTGCTGGCCAACGGCTTACTGCAGCTTGTAGCTCAGCTTCAGGCCGTAGGTGGCACCGGTCTTTTCTTCGCGGATGCTGTTGCCGTTGTCTTCGCGGTAGGTCGGCTTGTTGATGTTGTTGCCTTCAAACCGCAGGCCCAGACCCTTCAGCGGACCGGTCTGGAACTCGTAACCGATCTGCGCCGAGACCCAGGTCTGCGGATCGATCTTGGCCAGTGTCGGGTAGCCGCCCACGGTGGAGTTGGACACCTCGCCGATGTACGCTGAACGTTTGTTCTCGGCCACAAAAGCGCTGAAACCCGCGCGTTCGAAATACAGCATCAGCTTGGTGTTGGTCTTGGACAGGCCCGGCAAGGACATCTTCACCGTACCCGAGATCTGCTGGGACGGGTTCAGGCCGATGGTGTAGGGCAGCTCGACGCTGCTGTCGGTGTAGGAATAACTGCCCTGCACGCCAAACCCTTCCATGGCGGGCAGGAACATGCCAAACGGCACCGATGCCGACAATTCGATGCCGCTGATGTTGCCGCCCTTGCGGTTGACCGGCGCCGTGAAGACGTCTCGTCCGATGATGGCGCCAGGGCCTTGTGTCACGCCGTATTTGGCACCTTCGGCGCGCAGGTCGGTGATGACCGTGTCCTGGATGTTGTAGTTGTCCAGCTTCTTGTAGAAACCCGCTATGGCGACATTGCCCTGGTTCTTGGCGAAGTACTTTTCAAACGACAGATCCAGCGCCGTGGCCTTGAAGGGCTTCAGGTACGGGTTGCCTGCGGACGACACCAGGTTGCCGGTCTGGTTGTTGCGACCGATGCCGTAGGAGTTGCGCATGTCGGTCAGCTTGTTGCGGGCAATCTGCTGGCTCAGGCCCAGGCGGACCACATGGCCGCTGCCCAGATCACCGCGCAGGTTCAGCGACGGCAGCACATCGGTGTAGCTGGTGCCATCGGACACCAGATTGCCGGCCGGGTTGGCCAAGGACACGTCGGACGTGGCCGATGAGCGGTAGCCGGTCGACGACTGGTCTGATTGCACCACTTGCAGTCCGAGGTTGCCGGTGACGGGCACCTGGGCCACGGTGGTGTCGATGTTCAGCTTGGCGTAGGCCGTCGTGATCTTTTCCTGCACGCCCCAGGTCTTGGACAGAATGTCGTCGTTGTACTTGCGCAGCACGGTCGCACCGGGCCACAGGTCGGCCGTCGGATCGAAGGTCAGCACGTCAACACCGGCACCGCCAAAGTTGGACATCACATAAGCGCTGCCAGGGTAAGGAATGCGCCCGTAGCCACCGGGTTGGGTGGACACCACCAGGCCTTCGTCGGTCAGGCGGTCCTTGGTGCGCTTGGTGTAGTTGGCGCCGAATTGCACGTCAACAAACAGGCCGGCATTCAGGTCCTTGCGCAGGTCAAAACGCAGCGCGTCCAGCTTGTCGGTGATGGTCGGGCCCTTGTTGTAGCCAGCCTGCGGCACGGTCTGTCCCGCAAACGCGCTGCCCGTCGGGTAGGTCACGCCGCTCCAGCCCGACTGGTCGCGTACCTGCAGGGTGGCCGGGTTGGTGTAGGCGGCCGCGTTGCCCAGCGTCAGCTGCGGAATGCCGCTGCCGCTGTAGTTGCTGAAGCTCAGGGTTTCGGCGGTGGGAATGCCGGCGTAGACCTCGATGTCCTTTTCAACACGTTTGGCCTTGTTGGAATTCAGGTCCACCGTGGCGGTCCAGCCGTCACCAAACTTCAGCGAACTCTTCCAGCCCAGCGAATCGATCTTGTCGTCGTCGAAGATGTTTTCGCTGAAGATGATCAGGCCGTCCGGGCCCATGTTGAAGGTGCCGGACGTGACCACACCGCCGTTGATGGTGGCGTTGGTGACCGGAGCACCAAACGTGCCGCCCTTCAAGCCATTTTTCTTGGTCGCCAACTTGATCTTGGCGGTGTAGACGTCCAGCTCGGTCTGGAAGTTCTTGTTGGGCTTGTAGCTCAGGATGGCCGCCACACCGGTGCGCTCGTCCTTGTTGACGTTGTTGGACACGTCCAGACCGCCGCCGAACGGGATGTCGTAGTTGGCTGTCGTACCGCCGGTGTCGGTGACGGCGGTGTTGTTGCCCCAGCTGCCGCTGGACAGGGAGTTGCTGTCGGTCTTGCTCTGCACAAACCCGATGGCCAGGCCCAGCGTGCGGTCCATGAACTGGTCCACATAGGCCAGGCTGACGCGGTTGCCCTTGCCCTCGACGTCCAGGCCCACGCCATTTTTGGTCTGGCCGATGGTGGCCGACAAGACACGGCCGCGGAAGGCCAGCGGGTCGACCAATCGGGTGTCCAGCGTGCCGGCCAGACCGGCAGCCATCAAGTTGGCGTCGCCGGTCTTGTAGACCGTGGCGCCGCCGATCAATTCGGCCGGGTAAACACTCAGGTCCACCGCGCGGCTGTCGCCGGTGCTGGTCTGCTCGCGGCCGTTCAAGAGGTAGCCGTTGAAGTCCGGGCCCAGGCCGCGGATGCTGATCGAGGACGCCTCACCCGTGCGGGTGCGCTGGGTCGTGACGCCGGGCAGACGCGCCAGAGACTCGGCCACTGTGGTGTCGGGCAACTTGCCGATGTCTTCGGCGCTGATGGCCTCAACGACGCCGTCAGCGTTTTTCTTCACGCTGATGGCGCTTTCAATGCCGCGACGGATGCCGGTGACGGTGATGGTCTGCGTGCCGTCGGCAGCCGTCTGCGCAAACACCGGCGGGCACAGCAGTGCGGCAACGGCGGCGGCCACCGGGGTGGCTCTCAAGAAGCGGCCTTGCCGCTGGCCATGGGAAATGGTTTTCATGTTTGTCTCCTGCAAATCCGGGCTGGTAACGAGCGGGCGGCGGCTCGCAACAACCACGTTGCACCGCCAGATATAGGGCTTTAACGGAAGCGACTATGTACCAAAACTAGATCGGGAGAATACCTGCGGAAACCCTAGGTCTGCACCACACCGGTGCCAGTCATTCAGCACCGGGCCCCAGGCTTTTCCACTGGTAAAACGCCATCAGTGACAGCCCCATGCACCCGCTTGGGCAAAAGCATGCACCTTGATTGGTGGCCCATCTGTAGCTAGACTACATTCTCCAAAAAGCAACAAAAGCAGCGTCACCTGTCATGCGCCTGACTGCAAAAGCCCCGCCAGAACCCCCGCAAAGCCACGCTTTTGCCCGCGCCGGCGCAGGTTTTCGCCGGTACGGACTGGCCGCCCTGGCATGGGCTTTTGCCGCCCATGGCGCCGGCGCCCAGACGCCGCTGCTGCACGTGCCTTCACCCGACTGGCGCGACCAGGTCATCTACTTCGTCATGACCGACCGCTTCGCCGACGGCGACCCCAGCAACAACAACCAGGGTGCGGGTGAATACGCACCCGGCCAGCGCAGCCGCTACCAAGGGGGTGACCTGCGCGGCCTGCAGCAGCACCTGCCCTATATCCAGGGCCTGGGCGCCACCGGGTTGTGGATCACGCCACCCGTGGCCAACCAGTGGCTGAACCCGTCTGGCGACTACGCGGGTTACCACGGCTACTGGGCGGAAAACTTCATGCAGGTGGACAAGCACCTGGGCACGCTGGCCGACTACCAGGCGCTGTCCGGCGCGCTGCACAGCCGGGGCATGGTCCTGGTGCAGGACATCGTGCTCAACCACACCGGCAATTTCTTCAGTTACCGCGACCGCTGGCAACGCGGCGACCCGGTACACGGCTGGGAAGCCCACGACCAGACGGCGCCCGTGCCGCGCCCCAGCCAACCGCCTTTTGACCAGAACGACCCGCGCGACCCGGCACAGCGCAAGGCCGGCGTCTACCACTGGACGCCGGATGTCCGCGACTACAACGACCCCTTCGAAGAACACCACTTCCAGATGTCGGGGCTGGACGACCTGAACACGGGCAACCCCACCGTACGGCGCGCCTTGCGCCAGAGTTATGGGCACTGGATTCAACAGGTGGGTGTGGATGCCTTTCGTGTCGACACCGCTTTTTACATGCCGGCTGCAGACGTCGAGGACTTTCTCAACGCCCAGGACAGCCAGGCACCCGGCGTCAGGCGGGTGGCCGCTGCAACGGGCCGAAAACAGTTCCTGGTGTTTGGCGAAGGGTTTGGCATCGACAAACCAGGCCAGGACAAACAAGCCCGCAAGATAGAAGGCTACGTCACCGGCAGCAACGGCCAGCCTGTGATGGACGGCATGCTGAACTTTCCCCTGTACGGCGCGCTGCAGGCGGTGTTTGCACGGGGCGCCCCCAGCGCGGAACTGGGCGACCGCATCCAACGGGTGATGGCCTTGCACCGCAGCCCGCACCTGATGCCCAGCTTCGTGGACAACCACGACGTTGACCGGTTCCTGGCCGGAGGCGACACAGCCGGGCTGCGCCAGGCGCTGCTGGCCCTGTTCACGCTGCCCGGCATTCCGGTGGTCTATTACGGCACCGAGCAGGGCTTCAAGGCGCAACGCGCTTCGATGTTTGCCGCCGGTTGGGGCAGCGGCGGTCGCGACTACTTTGACACGCAAGCGCCGCTGTACCGCGACATCGCGGCCATGGCCCAGCTGCGTCGGGAGCACCGTGTGCTGTCGCGCGGCGTGCCCACCGTGCGGCATGCCAACACCGCGCAGCCGGGCGCGCTGGCCTGGACGATGGCCGCCGCCGGGCAAGCCGCCCAGATGCTGGTGGTGTTCAACACGGCGGGTCACCCCAGCTTGCTGGATCACCTGGACACCGGCCTGCCCGCTGGCACGCAGCTGCAAGGCGTTTATGGGTTGGATGGGCGGCCTGCCGACCTGCGGGTGGACCGCAAGGGTCACATCACATTGCCGCTGCAAGCGCGCGGTGGCTGGGTCTGGCGCGTGGTTGATACCACCGCGTTGCACAACCCATCGGCACCAGCCTCGGTCAACAGCGTGCCAGCGTCACCGATGGCGCCCATCTTGCAAGCATTGCCCGATGAACAGGTCACGGGCGACTTCGACATCACCGGCCAGGCCGAGCCGGGCACCCGCCTGATGGTGTTGCTGGACGGCGACCTGGCGCACCCGGTGCACACCGCTGCCAACCCACAAGGCCAGTGGCGTGCCCGCATCGACACCGCCGACCTGGTGGACCCGACCGTCACCCACACACTGGTGGTGTGGGACCCGGCCCTGCAGCGCAGCTCACAACGCCAGCCGTTTCGGGTCGACCGCCCCTGGGTCCTGGTGGCCGACGTAGCCGACCCCGCCGGCGACGACACCGGCCCGGGTGCCGGCTTTGGTGCCGGCATCGGCCCCTATACCTACCCCACCGACCCCGGTTGGGGCGCGCGGCGGCAGATGGACCTGCGCCGCGTGCAGGTGCACACGGCCGGCGGCGCGCTGCGGCTGACGCTGCAGACCCAGCACATCAGCCGGCTGTGGAACCCGGACAACGGCTTTGACCATGTGGCCTTCACCCTCTTCATTCAGCTGCCCGGGCAGCCAGAACCGGGGCAGACCGTGATGCCGCTGCAGGACGGTGTGCTGCCCGAAGGCCTGCGCTGGCATCGGCGGCTGCGTGCACACGGCTGGTCGAATGCGCTGTTCAGCAGCGTGGGTGCAACGGCGCAGCATGAAGGCACGGTAGTGACCCCGGCGGCGCATCTGGCGGTGGACGCCGCGCAGCATCAAGTCACCTTCACCCTGCCGGCGGCGGCACTGGGCCGGCTGCAAAACCTGTCCGGCGCGCGGGTGTGGGTGACCACCTGGGACTATGACGGCGGCTACCGCGCGCTGGGCCCCACCGCACAGGCCTACGGCATGGGCGGCGGCCGGCCCGGGCAACCCAAGGTCATGGACAGCAGCGACATCATCACCCTGCCCTGAATCGCATGGACAAAAAAAGGGCGGCTGCCATAGCAACCGCCCTTTTTCAGCAAGACGCCAATTACTTGGTGGCTTCAGCCTTGGCAGCCTTGGCCTTCTTGGCCTTCTTGGCCTTCTTCACGGCCTTCTTGGCGGGCGCAGCCGAATCGGTGGCAGCAGCAGCAGCCGGGGCAGCGGCAGCAGCCGGCGTGGCATCGGCGGCGTAGGCGCCGGTGGTGGCAAAAGCGGCCAGGATCAGGGCGGTCAGGAGCTTGGACATGGTGTGTTCTCTCTATGGCAATGGAGTATTTGATGTCAACGCTTGGGCACCATGACCACAGTTCAGTCCTTGGGGGAGACCTGGGTCACCGCACTTCGGCGACTGGTGTCGGAGCCCATCATCTGATCGAACCCTCTTCACCGGCTTGACCAAAACGGCCCGGACTACCGGCCGTTGACACTGCTTTGAAATATATTTTCAAAGGCCGTCAGATTTCGGATCAGGGCGCCTTTCGTGGGCCATTTCAGGGCTGAGTTCAAACCCGGCTCAAGCATTCGCCGCCAGCGCACACCGAAGCCGGATGCCGCGGTCAGCGGCCGTGCTGCTCCAGCGCCTGAACGGCACCGGTCAAGGCAGCCAGCGTGTCCGTGATCAACGATGTGGGGATGGCCTGCAGGTAGGGCTGAAACCGCCCCTTGGCTTCGAAACGCTGTCGAAACTGCGAATTGAAGAACCTCGGCCCCAACCGCGGCACGATGCCGCCGCCAATGAAAACACCGCCCCGGGCTCCCAAGGTCAGCGCCACATTGCCGGCAAAACTGCCCAGCAGCGCGCAGAACACGTCCAGCGTTCGGCTGCAGGTGGCGTCGCTGCCATCCAGGCCGCGCTCCACCACCGCCTCGGCTGCCAACTGGGTGGGCAAGCTGCTGCCGTGCAGCGCCGCCACGGCAGCGTGCAGCAAGGGCATACCAATGCCCGACAGCAAGCGTTCGGCCGACACATGATCGTGCTGGCGGCGCACCCAGGCCAGCAACGCGGCTTCAAAGTCGTCAGCGGCCGACAGGCTGGCGTGCCCGCCTTCGCCCGGCAACGCCACCCAGCCATGGCGGGTGGGCACGATGCCGGCAACACCCAGCCCGGTGCCCGGGCCAATGACGGCCAGCGTCTGCGCTAGGCGGTCAGAACCTGACGCCACCGGGTGCCAAGGCTGCAACTGGTCAGACCGCAAGCGCGGCAGCGACAAGGCCAGGGCCTCGAAGTCGTTCAGCATCAGCAGTTGCTGCAGCCCCAGTTGCTGGCGCACGCTGGACGCAGAAAACGTCCAGCCGCTGTTGGTGAACCGCACCTGGTCGCCGACCACCGCCGTGGCCACCGCAAAGGCTGCCGCCTGCGGCGCGCGGTAGGCCGCGCCCAGCGTGGCCTGCACAGCACCCAGGTAAGCCTGGGCCGCAGCGGCCGGGCCGTCATGCGCTGAAGCGCGCAGGGTCTGAACCTGGGTGACCAGACCATCGTCACCCACCCAGCCAAACCGGGCATTCGTGCCACCGATGTCGGCCACCAGCCAGGGTCGCGGCAAAACCGGGGCCGGGTCATTCAGACTGGAGCCCGGGGCTACCGGCAAGGTTGGCTGCACGTCATTCATCAGCCGGCTTCGGCATGCGGGGCACACATCCGTCCCCAAGGGTTTTGTTGTCTGTCCCATGCTCGTTTGGTCCCGCCCAGGTGTTGATCAGACCCCGCCCAAAGCAGCCGACGGCTGCGCAAAAGGTAACAATACTACAGCAGACCCAGCGGGGCCAACCCTGCTGAAATCGCGCCAAAGGCGCCAAAAAGCGTCTCCCTGCGCGGGCGCTTCTGGCGCGGCACTGTAGTGAAGTTACATTGCGGTTTCATCCCCAGGCCTTGCGCTGACCCACACCGGCCGGCGCCCCACCGTCAGACATTCCATGACCGCGTTCGAACTCCCGCGTTTGCTGGCCGACATCGGCGGCACCTTTGCCCGCTTCACCATCGAGACCAGCCAGGGTGTGTTCACGCGCACCGCCAGCCTGCGCTGCGCCGACCACGCCGACTTTCACGCTGCGGTTTCGGCTTATCTGGCCGCCGAGTTCAAGGGCGCCGCGCCGAAAATCGAACACGCCGCCATCGCCATCGCCAACCCGGTGGAAGGCGACGACGTGCGCATGACCAACTACCACTGGCAGTTTTCCATCGAGCAGATGCGGGTGCGTATGGGCCTGGAGTCGCTGGTGGTGGTGAACGACTTCACCGCGCTGGCCATGTCGTTGCCCCGCCTGGCTACCAGCCAGCGCCGGCAGGTCGGCGGTGGTTTGGCGCACGAGCGCAGCGTGGTCGGCTTGCTGGGCGCCGGTACCGGCCTGGGTGTGAGCGGGCTGATTCCGGTGGCCGACGGCCATGTGGCGCTGGGGACCGAAGGTGGCCACGCCAGCTTTTCGCCACGCGACGAACGTGAACGGGCCATCCAGCGCTTCGGCGAACGCCGCTACGGCCACCTGTCGTTTGAGCGCCTGCTGTCGGGCCCCGGCCTCGAACTCATCCACGAAGCGCTGCGGGACAACGCAGGCCTGCCCCCCGAGCCACTGACTGCCCCCGAAATCACCCGACGCGCCCTGAACGGCACTTGCGCGCACTGCACTGCCACGGTGCAGACCTTCTGTGCCGTGCTGGGCACGGCCGCCAGCAACCTGGCCTTGACGCTGGGTGCCCTGGGGGGGGTCTACATCGGCGGCGGCATCGTGCCCCGGTTGGGCACCTGGTTCGACCAGTCCAGCTTTCGCCAGCGCTTTGAAGACAAGGGCCGTTTTTCAAGCTATCTGCAGCGCATTCCCACCTACGTCATCACGGCCCAGACGGCCACCTTCATGGGCGCTTCGGCCATCCTGGCTTCACAGCTGCGCAGCGCGTCGGACGACCACGGTTCGTCCTTGCTGGGGCGCATACAGCGTGCCCGGGACGGCCTGTCGCCGGCCGAAAAACGGGTGGCCGACCACGTGCTGGCGCACCCGCGTGCGGCCTTGGGCAACCCCATTGCCGACATCGCACGGGCGGCGCAGGTCAGCCAACCCACCGTCATCCGCTTCTGTCGCAGCCTGGGCTGCGAAGGCCTGAGCGACTTCAAACTGCGGCTGGCCTCGGGCCTGTCGGCCACCGTGCCGCTGACCCACACCCAGGTCACGGGCCAGGACAGCGCGCTGGACCTGGGCGTGAAAGTGCTGGGCAACACCGCCAGCGCCATCCTGCAGGTGCGCGAGCAGCTCAGCCGCGACACCTTGTCGCGCGCACTTGAATTGCTGTCAACCGCCCAGCGTGTGGACTTTCATGCCGTCGGGCACGACAGCGTGGTGGCACAGGACGCCCCCTACAAGTTCCTGCGTTTTGGCGTGCCCAGCGCCAGCTACACCGACCCCCGCCTGCAGGTGCTGGCCGCCCAGGTGATGCGCGCCCACGACGTGGTGGTCATCATCAGCAGCAGCGGTACGGACGGCGACGGCATCGAGGCCTTGCAGGCGGTGGCCGACAGCGCACACGCTCGCGGCGCTGCGGTGCTGGTCATCACCACCGGCCAGAACGCCCTGGCGCGCAAGGCCGACGTGGCGCTGGTGGTGGAAAGCGGCGAAGACCTGAGCACCCATGTGCCCATGGTCAGCCGCATCCTGCACCTGCTGGTGGTGGATATCCTGGCCGTGGGCCTGGCCATGCGCCTGGGTGCAGGCCGCCTGCCGCAGGCCGCTCCCGAACGGGCCGGCAGCGACGGGGAAGATCCGGCAGCCCTTCGCCCCGCACAGGCCGTGCCGGCCGGGCCGGGCATCAGCGCGGCCGGCGACCTGGCGCGACTGACTTCGCACAGCCGCCAGGAACACTGAAACATCCGGCCGGCCACCCCGACGCCGGGGTCACCTGCGTCAGGGTGGCAACAATGCAAAGACCGGCTTGGGCAGGACCGCATGTGCAGACATTCGCCGCTAAAATGCGAATTCACCCCGAGGAGCGTTGCAAGGGCAGGCGGCTACCGCCGCCCTCAGGCTTGGGGCACGCTGCCGGTTCATCGGGCAGCCTGTGGCAACGGCGCTCACCCACACCAATTTTGGCGACCAGGGTGACACCATGACCGTTGCATCAAACCCCGCGGCCCCCGATGCCGCCCTTCCCGGCGAAGCGCGACGCACCGCGCCCCCGCCCATGCGCCTGTCCGGTCTGGAGCCGGTGCACATCGACCGCGGCAACCTGTTTGTCAACATTGGCGAGCGCACCAACGTCACCGGCAGCAAGGCCTTTGCCCGGATGATCCTGGAAGGGCGCTTTGAAGACGCCCTGGCCGTCGCCCGCCAGCAGGTGGAAAACGGCGCCCAGATCATCGACGTCAACATGGACGAGGCGATGCTGGACAGCGCCGCCGCCATGGACCGCTTCCTGAAGCTGATCGCCGGTGAACCCGAGATTGCCCGGGTGCCGATCATGATCGACAGCAGCAAGTGGAGCGTCATCGAAACCGGCCTGAAGTGCATCCAGGGCAAGGGCATCGTCAACAGCATTTCGCTGAAAGAGGGCGCTGCGGAGTTCAAGCGCCAGGCCAACCTGGTGCGGCGCTACGGCGCCGCTGCGGTGGTCATGGCCTTTGACGAAAAAGGCCAGGCCGATACCTTCGAGCGCAAGACGCAGATCTGCCAGCGCGCTTACCGCATCCTGGTGGACGAGGTGGGTTTCCCGGCCGAAGACATCATCTTCGACCCCAACATCTTTGCCATTGCCACCGGCATCGAAGAGCACAACAACTACGCGGTGGACTTCATCGAAGCCACACGCTGGATCAAGCAGCACCTGCCGGGCGCCAAGGTCTCGGGTGGAGTCAGCAACGTGAGCTTCAGCTTCCGCGGCAACGACCCGGTGCGCGAGGCCATTCACACCGTGTTTCTCTACCACGCCATCAAGGCCGGCCTGGACATGGGCATCGTCAACGCCGGCATGGTGGGTGTGTACGACGACCTGGAAGCGGACCTGCGTGAACGTGTGGAAGACGTGGTGCTGAATCGCCGCGAAGACGCCGGCGAACGTCTGGTGCAGGTGGCGGAAAACGCCAAGGGCTTGTCAATCGACGACAGCGCCCGGCTGGCCTGGCGTGCGGGCGACGTGAACGCGCGCCTGAGCCACGCGTTGGTGCACGGCATCACCGAGTTCATCACCGCCGACACCGAAGAAGCCTGGCAGGCCATACAGGCCACCGGTGGCCGGCCGCTGCACGTGATTGAAGGGCCGCTGATGGCCGGCATGAACGTGGTGGGCGACCTGTTTGGCCAGGGCAAGATGTTCTTGCCGCAGGTGGTGAAAAGCGCGCGGGTGATGAAACAGGCCGTGGCCCATCTGCTGCCCTACATCGAAGAAGAAAAGAAGCTGCTGGTGGCCGGCGGCGGCGAGGCCAAGCCCAAGGGCAAGATCGTCATCGCCACCGTGAAGGGCGACGTGCACGACATCGGCAAGAACATCGTCACCGTGGTGCTTCAGTGCAACAACTTTGAAGTCGTGAACATGGGCGTGATGGTGCCTTGCCAGGACATCCTGGCCAAGGCCAAGGTGGAAGGTGCGGACATCATCGGCCTGAGCGGCCTGATCACGCCGAGCCTGGAAGAGATGCAGTACGTGGCCGGCGAGATGCAGCGCGAC
>JAHECB010000152.1 GCA_024641925.1 Betaproteobacteria bacterium | reverse complement strand
AGACCACCGACACCGCACCACCGCATGGACATCCTCATTACCGGCTTGCTGCTGGGGGCCACCTATTCGCTGCTGGCGATGGGCCTGACGCTGCAGTACGGCGTTTCACGCATCATGAACCTGGCCAACGGCGAGATGATGGTGGCCGGTGCCTTTGGGGCTTTCTGGGTCTACACCGCCCAGCAGGTCAACCCCATGCTGTCGTTGCTGCTGGTGGTGCCGGTGGCCTTTGTGCTGAACGCCGCCATCTACCGCTGGCTGCTGCTGCCGCTGGTGCGCCGCGCCAAGAACCGTGGCCAGCTCGAGGTGGACAGCATCCTGGCCACCTTCGGCATGAGCTTTGCGCTGGTGGGCATCATGCGCTGGGCCTTTGGCGGCGAGTTTTTCAACTACAGCTTTCTGGCCACGCCCTTCAACATTTTCGGCAGCCCCTTTGGCCTGAACCGCGTGGTGGCGGCATTGGCCGCCGTGGCCATCTGCGCCGCCGTGTGGTGGGGCCTGCACGCCACCCGCACCGGCATGGCGCTGCGGGCGGTGGCGGTGGACCCGCGTTCAGCCGGCCTGGTGGCCATCGACGTGACCAGGATGAACACGCTGGCCTTTGCGCTGGGCGGCGCCATCACGGCCGCAGGCGGCGCCATCCTGTCGATGTTCCTGACCATGGACGCGTCCATCGGTGTGCTGTTCACCATGAAGGCACTGATCATCGTCATCATGGGCGGCGTGGGTGACGTGCGGGGTGCCGTCATCGCCGCTGTCATCCTGGGCCTGGCCGAGACCTTCGTGGCCAGTGTCATCGACCCCGGCCTGACCCTGGCCGCGGCCTACCTGCTGTTTGTGCTGGTGCTGCTGTTCAGGCCCCAGGGCCTGTTCGGAAAGCGGCCGTCATGACTGCCCGCATGACCCCCCGCGGAAAGGGCTTGGCCGTGCTGGTGGTGGCGGCTTTTGTCGCCCTGGCCTTTCTGCCCATGATGGGCAGCGCCTACCTGCTGACGCTGGGCATCTCGGTGGCCATGTACGGCGTGCTGGCCACGTCGTGGGCCATGTTCTCGGGGCCCACGCACTACATCTCGCTGGCCACGGCCGCCTTCTACGGCCTGGGGGCCTACACCGTGGCCTCGGGCATCGAGCACATGCCCTACGCCTTGCTGGTGCTCTTTGCTGCGCTGGGCGGCGGCGTGCTGGCACTGCTGGTGGGTGTGGCCACGCTGCGCTTGTCGGGTGTGTACTTCGTGATCTTCACGCTGGGGCTGGCCGAATTCATCCGCCAGGTCGTGACCTGGGTGCAGAACAACTTCACCGGCAGCCGCGGCATGTATGTGCTGACCGACCTGAAGGACCAGCACATCTACTGGCAGCTGCTGGCGCTGGGCGCCGTGGTGACGGTGGTGGGCTGGTGGGTGAACCGCTCGCGCCTGGGCTTTGCGCTGCGCATCGTCGGCAACGACGAACTGGTGGCCTCGCACGTGGGCATCCACGCGCCGGCGGCCAAGGTCACACTGTTTGTCATCTCGGGTGTGGTGGCCTCGGTGGTGGGCGCCATCATGGCGCCGCGTTTCACCTACATCGAACCGTCGATGGCCTTTTCACCCGACCTGTCGTTCCAGGTCGTCATCATGGCGCTGCTGGGGGGCGTGCACCGGCTGTGGGGGCCCATCGTGGGCGTGGTGCCCTTCACCTTCCTGTGGGAGCTCATCTCGGCCAACTTCCCCACCCAGACCGTACTGCTGCTGGGTGTGGCCTTCTTGCTCATCGTGTATTTCATTCCGCACGGTGTCGTGGGCCTGCTCGAGAAGTGGTTCAAGAAAGGCCCGCGCCATGGCTGAGCGCGTGGTGCTCGAAGTGCAAGGCCTGGCCAAACACTTTGGCGGCCTGCGTGCGGTGGACGATGTGTCGTTCAACGTGCACGAACACGAGGTGATGGGCATCATCGGCCCCAACGGTTCGGGCAAGACCACGATGCTGAACCTGATCAGCGGCGCGCTGCCGCCCACGGCGGGGGACATCCTGCTGCACGACACGCTGATTTCGGGCCGCCCGGCACGCGACATTGCCCGCGCCGGTGTCGGCCGCACCTTTCAGCTGGTGCGGGTGATGCCGGGCCTGAGCGTGATGGAAAACGTCATGGCCGGCGCCGTGTTCGGCCACAAGCGGCTGTGGGGCCGTGAAGCCAGCCGCCATGCCGAACGCCAGCTGGAACGGGTGGGCATGGCCCAGGCGGCCAAGCTGCCGGTGTCGGCGCTGACCTACATCGACGAAAAACGCGTGGAACTGGCGCGTGCCCTGGCCGGCGACCCGCGGCTGCTGCTGCTGGACGAGTGGCTGGCGGGCCTGAACCCGACCGAGTTGCAGACCGGCATCGAACTCATCAAGAGCCTGCGTGACGACGGCCGCACCATCATCCTGGTGGAACACGTGATGGACGCCATCCGCAGCCTGTGCGACCGCTGCGTGGTGATGAGCAGCGGCAGCAAGATTGCCGAAGGCACACCGGCCGACGTGTTGTCCGACCCCGAAGTCATCCGCGCCTACCTGGGAGACGAACATGCTTGAGGTGCAAGGCTTGGCCGTCAGCTACGGGCAGCACCGAGCGCTGAAAGCTGTGGCGCTGAAGGTGGCGGCGGGCGAGATCGTGGTCATCCTGGGTGCCAACGGCGCGGGCAAGACGTCATTGCTGAAAGCCATGGCCGGGCTGGAACAAGCCACTGGCCAGGTTCGGCTGGGCGACAAGAACCTGGCCGGCCTGCCGCCGCACCAGATCGTGGAAGCCGGCCTGGCGCTGGTACCCGAAGGTCGCGGCATCTTTGGCGACCTGACGGTGCGTGAAAACCTGCTGCTGGGCGCTTTTGCGCACCGCGCACGCGATGCACAGCAGCAGAACCTGGACCGCGTGCTGGGCCTGTTCCCCAAGCTGGGCGAGCGTGCCAACCAGGTGGCGCGCACCATGAGCGGCGGTGAACAGCAGATGGTGGCCATCGGCCGCGCGCTGATGAGCGCGCCCACCATCCTGATGCTGGACGAACCTTCGCTGGGCCTGTCGCCGCTGTTGTGCACCGAGTTGTTCCGCAACCTGGGCGCCATCCGCAAAACCGGCGTGGGCGTGCTGCTGGTCGAGCAAAACGCGCGCCAGAGTCTGGCCATTGCCGACCGCGCCTATCTGCTGGAAAACGGCGACATCGTCGGCCAGGGCACGGCGGCGGAACTGGCGCGCGACCCCGCGGTGCAAGCCGCTTATCTGGGGGGCGCTGCGGCCAAGACCCCGGCCGGCCGGCCGGCGCCAGCATCCGCGGCGACAACCCGGGCTGCGGCCGGCGCCCCGTCGGCATCAACCGTCGATGCCGCCGCCATCACCCAACGCGCACTGGCCGCTGTGGCCCCGCCGGCGGCCACCGGCGGCTTCGGCACGCCGGGCCTGTCCAAACCGGCTGATCAGCTGGTGCCCACACGCATGGCCGACCTGGTGGCCATCGCCACCCAACGGCAGGCCGAAGACGTGACGGCGCAGCGGCGAACACCGCTGTCTTCGCCACGGTCGTCGTCTTCTTCACCCACCCGCACAGCACCCCGCCCGGACCCCGCCTTGTTGGCCCGCGCCACCGCCGAACTGCAATCCAGCGGCACGCTGGACGAAGCCCTGGCCCGCATAGCGCAGGCCGCGTCTGCGCGCATTCCCACAGCGCTGCACAGCCCGCCGCAGCGCAAACCCGCCATCGACATCTGGCACCGCCCCGGCATCGAAGTCTGGCGTCGCCAACCCGACGGCACCCTGACCCAGGAGAACCCCCCCCATGGCACGCAACTTTGACGGCCTCTACATCGGCGGCCGCTGGGTGCACCCCGGCAAGAGTTTTGACGACCTGAACCCGTCCACCGGCAACGTCTGGGCGCGTGTGCCCGACGGCAGCCTGCAGGACACGCGTGCGGCCATCGACGCCGCGCAGGCCGCATTCCCGGCCTGGGCAGCGCTGATGTTCCAGCAGCGCAGTCACACCATGATCAAGATTGCCGAGATCGTGGAGCGCCGCAAACAGGACCTGGTGGAAGCGCTGAAACACGAAGGTGGCGGCTGGGTCGGCAAGGGCCTGTTCGAGGCCGGCTACATCCCCGAGGTGTTCTACGCCGCAGCGGCCAGCAACTACGCCGCCATCGGCGAGGTGCTGCCGTCTGAAAACGGCAAGCTGTCGATGGCCATGCGCCGGCCCATGGGCGTGGTCACCTGCATCAGCCCGTGGAATTTCCCGGCGCTGCTGACGGCGCGCGGCATTGCCTTTGCCATTGCCGCGGGCAACACCTGCGTGCTCAAGCCGTCGGAAGAAACCCCCTACAGCGGCGGCCTGTTTTTTGCCGAGGTGTTTGAAGAAGCCGGCGTGCCACCTGGCGTACTGAACGTGCTGACCTGTTCACGCGAAAACATCGGCGCCATCGGCGACGAGCTGATCGACAACCCGCGCATCAAGGGCATCAGCTTCACCGGCAGCACACCCGTGGGCCGCATGATCGCCGCGCGTGCCGGCGCGCACCTGAAAAAGGCCTGCGTGGAACTGGGCGGCAAGGACAGCCTGATCGTCTGCGACGACGCCGACATGGACCGCGCCACGCAGGCCGCCAACTTCGGCAGCTTCATGCACCAGGGCCAGATCTGCATGTCGGTGGAAAAGGTGCTGGTGCAGCAAAGCATCTTCGAGCCCTTTGTGAAACGTTTTGTCGAACGCGCGGCCAAGCTGAAAGTGGGCGACCCCAGCGTGGACGACGGCGCCATCATCGGCCCGCTGATCAACGACAAGCAGGCCGCCAAGGTCAAGGAGCAGATCGACGACGCCGTGGCCAAGGGCGCCACCGTGCTGCTGGGCGGCGGGGTTCGCGGGCGCTTTGTCGAGCCCACCATCCTGCTGGGCGTGACACCGCAGATGAAGGTCTACCAGGAAGAAACCTTCGGCCCCGTGGTGCCGGTGATTCCCTTCAACACCGACGAAGAAGCCGTGGCCATTGCCAACGACACCGAGTACGGCCTGTCCAGCGGCGTGATGACGCGTGACGAAGCCCGCGGCCTGCGCATTGCGCAGTTGCTGGACACCGGCATGTGCCACATCAACTGCAGCAGCGTCAACGACGAGCCCCATGTGCCCTTTGGCGGCGCCAAGGCCTCGGGCCTGGGTCGACACGGCGGGCGCTGGTCGCACGAGACCTTCACCGAAACGCGCTGGATCACGCTGGACCGTGGTGGCCGCCCTTATCCACCGATGTTCTGACCATGCAGCCCCCACGCTCACTTCGTTCGCTGCCCCCCGAGGGGGCGCTGGCCACCTTTGGGGCGGCCCGGCAGGAGGCCCGATGAAAAAGATGCTGGAAGGCAAGACCCTCGTCGTCACCGGCGGCGCCAGCGGCATCGGCCTGGAAACGGCGCGGGTGTGCAAGCAGTGGGGCGCCACCGTGCTGGGTGTGGACCGCAGCATGACGCACGAGCATGTGGACGCCTTGTACAAGGTCGACCTCAGCGACCCGGCGCAGATCCGGGAACTGGTGCGGGCGCTGCCCGCCAACCTGCACGGCCTGGCCAATGTGGCCGGCCTGCCGCCCACGGCACCGGCCGAGTTGGTGCTGAAAGTGAACCTGGTGGGCCTGAAAGCCCTGACGCTGGGCCTGCTGCCCAAGCTGGCCGAGGGCGCCAGCATCGTCAACCTGGCGTCACTGGCCGGTTTTGACTGGGCCAACCACGTCAGCTCCATCCACGCAGCCGAAGCGCTGGACTTCGACAACGTCGCCGAGTTTGTACGCACACACGACGCCGGCGACCAAGGTGGCCGCAGCTACTTCTTCAGCAAGGAGGCGCTGGTGGCCTGGACGCTGCAGAACCGCTGGACCTGGCGCGACCGCGGCATCCGCATGAACGCGGTCAGCCCCGGGCCAGTGGACACCCCCATCCTGGGCGACTTTGTAAAGACGCTGGGCGCCCGCGCCGAAGAAGACATGCGCGTGATGGACCGCGCCGGCACACCGGCCGACATTGCGCCGGTGGTGGCCTTTTTACTCAGTGACGCCAGCGGCTGGATCCGCGGCGCCAACCTACCGGTGGACGGCGGCATGTCGTCGCACCTGCTGTGCAACATCCACGGACTTTGAAGCCATGAATGCAACCCTTTGGATCTTGCTGACCGTCGTTGTTCTGGCGGTCATCATCGCCGTGCTGGCGCGCTTCTACGAACGCGCCACGCGTGAAGTCAGCCTGGTGAAAACCGGCGTGGGCGGGCGCCGCGTGGTCATGGACGGCGGTGTCATCGCCGTGCCCTACTTCCACCAGATTTCGCGCGTGAACATGCAAAGCCTGCGCCTGGAGGTGCAGCGCGGTGGTGACAGTTCGCTCATCACCAAGGACCGGTTGCGGGTGGACATGGGCGCGGAGTTCTACGTCAGCGTGGTGGCCAGCGAAGACGGCATTGCCCGCGCCGCACAGACGCTGGGCAGCCGCACCTTTGACGCCGGCAAGCTGCGTGAACTGATCGAAGGCAAGCTGGTCGACGCGCTGCGCTCGGTGGCCGCCAAGTTCACCATGGACGAGCTGCACGAAAACCGTGGTCAGTTCGTGGCCGAGGTCCGCGACGGCCTGGTCGAGTCGCTGGCGCGCAACGGCCTGGAGCTGGACACGGTGTCGCTGACGGCGCTGGACCAGACCCCCTTCAAGTCGCTGGACGAAAACAACGCCTTCAACGCCGTGGGCATGCGCAAGCTGGCCGAAGTCATCGCCAAGAGCAAGAAGGAACGCGCCGAAATCGCCGCCGACGCCGAGGTGGCCGTGCGCAAGTCGGCCATGGAAGCCACCCGGCGGCGCCTGCAGATCGAGCTGGACGAGCAGGCCGCGCAGATTGCCCAGGTGCAGCAGATCGAAACCCTGAAAGCCGCGCAAGTGACCGAGGTGGTGCAGCGCAAGGCCGACAGCGAACTGGCCACCGCCCGCGCCCGCATCGAGATGGAGCAGCAAATCCGCACCGCCGACCTGGAGCGTGAGCGCAGCATCCGAGAAGCCGAAATTTCGCAGGCCATGGCGCTGGCCAAAGCCGATATCGAACGCGAACGGGACTTGACGCTGGCAGAACAGCAGCGCCAGATTGCAGTGGCACAACACAGCCAGGCCGAAAGCCAGGCGCGGGCCGCCGCCGATGTGGCACGGGCCGATTCGATGCGCGCCGCCGAAGCCGTGCCCACCGCCAAGGCCATGGCCGAAGCCGAACGGCGCAAGGCTGTTGCCGTGGTGGCGGCACAGCAAGAGGCCGAAGTAGCCGGCACACGGGCTCGCCTGTCGGCCGCCAGCGAACTGGCGGTGGCGCAGGACCGCGCCGCGGCCAAGGTGAAGGCGGCCCACGCCGAAGCCGAATCCGCCGCGTTGCGCAGCACCGCAATGAAAAACGACCTGCTGGCGCAAGCCGATGGGCGCCGTGCGCTGGCCGAAGCCGACAACACGCTCAGCGACAGCGCCAGCGCGCTGCGCCTGGATCTGGCCAAGGTCGAAGCCCTGCCGCGTGTGGTAGCCGAAATGGTCAAGCCGGCGGAGAAGATCGACTCCATCCGCATCCACCACGTCAGCGGCCTGGGTGCTGCAGCTGGTGGCGGCAGTGGTGCGACGAGTGCCGACACCCGACCGCCGGTGAACCAGGCGCTGGACTCGGTGATGTCCATGGCCGTGCAGTTGCCGGCACTGAAAAAGCTGGGCGAAGACCTGGGGCTGAGCCTGGACAACGGCGTGGCGGGCCTGACCCAGGGGCTGCAGAGCCCCATTAAACCGCGGTGATGAGACAGCGGTCGTTCGGCCGCACCGATAGGCCGCGGCCACGGCCCGCGGCTTGACAAGCCCTCTGGTGCCGGCGGCTATCGCGCCAGCGCATGCCTGGAACGTCAACCCAGCCGATCAGGACTTCAGGTCGAATTCGACATGGATGAAGTCACCCCGGTAGGTCACTTCACCCAGGTAGATCACGCGCCGTTTTTCATCGGCGAACACGCGGCGAACCTCGGCCACGGGGGCGTTGACGCTGATGCCCAGCAGCTTGGCCACCTCCAGATCGGCCGTGGAGATGGCCAGCACCTGACGCGCCGTCGCGATCTTCACCGACCGCAGCCCCATCAGGATCGGAATCACCGTTTCCTTGCGGAAGCGTTCTGGATACCGGGCGAAGATGGCAGCGTCCAGGTAGATGTCGATGACGCAGTACGGTTTGCCCTGGTGCGAATGAATGCGCCGCATGTAGACATACTGTTCAGCCGCCACGCCGTCCTTGGCGTTGAGCAAGGGGCTGCGGGTCGATTCGTCGATGTTCAGGATCGTCGGCTGCGTGTCTCGGTAGACGTTGGACAGGTTCTGCAGCGTGGTCTCGACCCGGAGCCAGCGGTTCGATTGCGGTGCGCCGGTGACGAAGGTGCCGCGGCCTCGCTGCGGTGAGACCAGGCCGTCACGGGTGAGCTGGTCCACCGCCTGCCGCACGGTGACACGCGCCACGCCAAACTCCTGCACCAGCTTTTCCAGCGATGGCAGCTTGTCGCCATCTTTCCAGACGCCCTTGACGATGCGCTGGCGAAACAGCTCGGCCAATTGGATGTACAGCGGTACCTGCGAGTTGTCGAGGATCATGAAGTTGAGGGCTGATCGACCCGCCGTGCAGCGGCTCTGGACGCGTCCTCAAGGATAAGCGCTGCGCCCTTTTCGCCGATCATGATCGCGGCCGCATTGGTGTTGGTCGACACCACCCGCGGCATCACCGACGCGTCGACCACGCGCAGGCCGCCGACCCCGCGCACCCGCAAGCGTTCGTCGACCACCGAGCGCGCGTCGCCGCCCATTCGGCAGGTGCTGGTGGGGTGAAACACCGTGCCGCCTTTGTGGCGAGCAAAACGCTCCAGCGCCTGGGGTGTCGCCACGTCGTGGCCTGGCAGGTATTCGTCTGCGGTGACCAGGTCGCGAAAGGCCGGCTGCGCAAAAATCTCGCGCAGGATGCGCAAGCCGGCCACCAGCACCTTGGCGTCCAGCGGTTCGGTCAGGTAGCCGGCGCGGATGCGGGGCAGCGCCAGGGGGTCGGCGCTGGCCAGTTCGACGGTGCCGGTCGACTCGGGCCGGCATTGCGCGGCCGACGCCGAAAAACCCGAAAAACGGTGCAGCGGGTCGCCGGGCTTGTCCACCGACAGCGGCATCACATTGAACAGCACGTCGGCGCGGCCACCTTGTGAATGTTCAGTGGCCACCAGGCCACCGACCTGGCCCGCGCCAACCGTCAGGGGGCCGCGCTGGCCAAAAAGCCACTGCGCGCCCATCTGCGCCAGCCGCAGTGGGTTGCGCACGTCGTCGTTGAGCGAGCGCTTTTCCTTCAGCTTGACGATGACCCGCGCCTGGAAGTGGTCCTGCAGGTTGGCACCGACCTCAGGCGCGTCTACGGCGACGTCGATGCGATGCTGCTGCAGCAAGGCCGCAGGGCCGATGCCCGACAGCTGCAGCAGGTGGGGCGACTGCAAGGCGCCGGCAGCCAGGAGCACTTCACCGTCAGCATGGGCTCGCCGCGCCTGCCCGCCTTCGACCCATTCGACGCCGGTGGCGCGGTCGCGTTCGATGATCACGCGACTCACCCGTGCCTGGGTGCGGATCTGCAGGTTCTTCCGATGACGCACCGGCGCCACAAATGCCGTGGCCGCATCACAACGCCAATGGCCACGCAGCGTGAGCTGATAACGCCCCAGGCCGTCGGTGTTGGGGCCATTGAAGTCGTCGGTCAGCGGGTAGCCGGCCTCGGCGCCTGCGGCCAGCCAGGCATCGCAGTAGGGGTGGTCATTGCGCAGATCGCTGACGCTGAGTTCGCCAGACGCGCCGTGGTACTCGCTCGCTCCGCCTTCGTAGGCCTCAGAGCGTTTGAAAAAGGGCAGCAGCTCACGGTAGTTCCAGCCACTGGCGCCGTAGCGGCTGACCCAGTCATCAAAGTCAGCCGGCTGGCCGCGGATGTACAGCAGGCCGTTGATGACACTCGACCCCCCCAGGGCCTTGCCGCGCGGCCAGCTCACGGCCCGGCTGCCCGTGCTGGCCTCCGGCTGAAGCGGAAACTGCCATGAAAAACGCGGGTCGTAGATGGTGCGAAAGTAGCCGACCGGCAACCGCACCCAGAAGTGGCGCGTCTGCGCACCGGCTTCCAGCAGCAGCACACGGCAAGCCGGGTCGGCGCTGAGCCGGTTGGCCAGCACACATCCCGCCGAGCCGCCGCCAACGATGATGTAGTCGTAACCCGCAGTCGTGCTCATCTTGATCTGGCTGCCCGGCCCGGGCGATCAGCCCTTGACGACGTCCAGAAACAGCTGCGGATCGAAGTACTTCGAAGCGGGCACCGGGCTGGCAATGTTGCCTGCCGTGGCAAAAAAGTCCGTGACCTGCTGCAGCCACTTGGTGGCCGTGCCGTCGGCATACAGCTTGCGCCATTCAGCGGTGGTGTAGTACTTCGAGAACTTCATCGACTCCTTGAAGTCGGCCAGCGGCACATTGGGGTATTGTTCTTTCTGCAGCGTCTGGGCTGCGGCGTCAAAGTTGGCCAGCATGGCGTCGTTGACTTCGGCCCAGCCCGCAATCAGCGACTTCAGCGCCGGCTTGTTGGCGTCGAAATAGTCGTTGCGCGCCGCCCAGCCGCCCATGATGGCGGCCTGCGGGAAAAACGCGGAGGCGTCGACGATCTTGCGGGCGTTGGGTACCTTTTGCTTGACGGTCACGTCAAAGGGTACCCACAGCGCCACGGCTGGCACCGCGCCAGAGATGAACGAGGTCACGGCCTCGCCCATGCGCTGGTTGACGATCTGCACGTCCTTGTTCGGGTCCAGGTTGGCCGACCGCAAGGCGCGGTCGAGAAACACGTGCGCCGTGGTGCCCGTGGAGGTGGAGATCTTCTTGCCCTTCAGGTCGGCGATGGACTTGATGGAATCGTCGGCCACCCACAGTTGCGCAGTGGCGTACTCGATGTTGTTGAGCAGGAAGACCCGGCCCTGGCCGCGGGCCGGAAAGTTGGAAACCACGGCACCGGTGGACAACACGTCCAGGCTGCCGCCCACCATGGCCTGGAAGATCTCCAGGCCCGTCGTGAAACGGATGAACTCCAGGTCCAGCCCGTGTTTGGCCCAGGCACCCGATTGATGACCCAGCCAGATCTGGCCGTC
This sequence comes from Betaproteobacteria bacterium, assembly GCA_024641925.1. Lineage (GTDB taxonomy): Bacteria > Pseudomonadota > Gammaproteobacteria > Burkholderiales > Burkholderiaceae_C > Rubrivivax. The sequence continues at coordinate 500 of JAHECB010000152.1, read as the reverse complement.
GACCGCCGGTGTGTGCAGGTAGCCCACGCGCACCTTCGTGCGCGCCTGGGCCCAGGCGTTGGGGGCAAAGCCGGCAACGGATGCTGCGGCGGTTGCGGCAGCGCCGGCCTTGACGATGGTTCTGCGGCTGAAGGTCATGATGGTCTCCTGGTTAGATCGGGGAATGGGCCTTGGGGCTTGTGGGGCCGTCAGGCAGGTTGCGCGTGAATGGGAGCGGGTTCAACAACGGATCAAGCAGGCGCACGCACCGACTGCCGCGCCTGCGCTTCGTACTCTTCCATCACCAGCGCGCGAATCTGCGCGCGCAGGCTGGCAAAGCGCGGGTCTTCGTGGACCGACTCGTCGCGCGGGTAGCCAAACGGCACGTCGATCACGGTGCGCACCCGCGCCGGGCGGGCGGTGACCACGACGATGCGTGACGACAGGTAGATGGCTTCGTCCACCGAGTGCGTGATCAGCAGCACGGTCTTGCCCTCGGCGTTCAGCACCTGCAACAGCAG
>JAHECB010000151.1 GCA_024641925.1 Betaproteobacteria bacterium | reverse complement strand
CATTCAATGCGGCCTATGCCTACAACAAGGCGTCGATCTTCTTCAACTTCGGCACCTCGGGCGCCGCCGCTGGAGTGCAGACCTACTACTTCGATGATCTGAGCCTGGCGGCTGCGGCGGCGCCTGCACCAGCACCGGCTCCTGCACCGTCGCCGGCCCCCGCGCCAGCAGCGATTGACTTCGACACGACGGGCGTCACGTACACCCTCACGGGCTTCGGCGGTGCTGAAGACGCCACACTGGTGGCAGACCCTGCAGGCGGCACCAACATGGTGGCGCGTGTGGTCAGGTCGGCCGGTGCCGAGACCTGGGCGGGCACCACGGTGTCGACGGGTGCCAACCAGTCGATTGCCACCATCCCGTTCACGACCACCAACCGCAGCATGACGGTGCGGGTGTATTCGCCAGCGGCCGGCGTGCCGGTGCGGCTGAAGATTGAAGAGGCCGGTGACCCGACCCACAGCGTGGAAACCGAGGCTGTCACCACGGTGGCCAACGGCTGGCAAACGCTGACCTTCAACTTCAACAACCCGGCCACGGGCACGGCAGCATTCAATGCGGCCTATGCCTACAACAAGGCGTCGATCTTCTTCAACTTCGGCACCTCGGGCGCCGCCGCTGGAGTGCAGACCTACTACTTCGATGATCTGAGCCTGGCGGCTGCGGCGGCACCTGCACCGGCTCCCGCACCCGCACCCGCACCCGCACCCGGATCGTCATCCATCGATTTCGACAGTGCAGGTGTGACCTACACCCTCACGGGCTTCGGTGGCGCAGAAGATGCAACCTTGGCGGTCGACCCCACCGGTGGCACCAACATGGTGGCGCGTGTGGTCAAGTCCGCCGGCGCCGAAACCTGGGCCGGCACCACGGTGTCGACCGGCGCGAATCAGTCGATTGCCACCATCCCGTTCACCAGCACCAACCGTATCGTCACGGTGCGGGTATACGCGCCGGCCGCTGGCCTGCCGGTTCGCTTGAAGGTTGAAGATGCGGGCGACCCCACGCACAGCGTCGAAACCGAAAGCACCACCACGACGGCCAACGCCTGGCAGACCTTGAGTTTCAACTTCAACAACGCCGCCACCGGTACCGCGGGCTTCAATGCCGGCTACACCTACAACAAGATCTCGATCTTCTTCAACTTCGGTATTGCCGGCTCGGCCACCGGCGCCAAGACCTACTACTTCGATGACATGATCTTTGTGCCTTGAAGCTGCCGGGCGCTGCGGTCAGGCTGGGACCGCAGCGACGGAAGGCAGAGGCATGCAGTCATGTCGGTCGCCCTGCGCCGCCAAACCTACCTTGAAGGGCTTCAGCGCCGCGGTCTCGACACCGTCGCCCGCGCGCTGCGCAGCTCGGATGGCCAAACACCCGGTTGAACACCAGGAACTGCCATGTGCACGGACGGGGTTTTGCCGTTGGAGGAAGGGCTCATGAATATCACCGCTAGCACACTGCAGGGCCGCGACATGCAGGGCCGCTTTGTCGAAGACGACGGCCAGACCTGGTACCGGATCGACGGTCACGACCAGCATCCGCCATTTTTTGTGGCTCTGGCCAGCGACAGCGATGTCTGGGCATTTGTGTCCACAGCCGGGTCATTGGCGGCCGGGCGGCGCGACGCCGAAGGGGCGTTTTTTCCGTACGAGACCGTCGACAAGATTCACCTGCGCTGGGAGCACACCGGGCCGCGTACCTGGATCCGCATCCTTGACGGCGATCAGGTCGAATTGTGGCAGCCCTTTGCGCCGCGGCTGCAGGGGGGCTGCGGTGCGCGCTCGGTGTGGAAAAACCTGTCAGGCACCCGGCTGCGCTTGCGTGAAGAGCACCCTTCAGGCCGACTGGCCTTCCAGTATGAGTGGTCCACCGCAGCCGAGCTGGGACTGGTCCGATCGGTGCAGCTGGTCGCCGCTGGTGCACCGGTGCAGGTGCAGGTGCTGGACGGTCTGCTGAACCTGGTTCCGGCCGGCGTCGGTGTGCTGGCTTCTGCCACCATGAGCAGCCTGACGCACGCCTATAAATGGAACGAATCGGCGGCGGGCGGGCGCATGGGCCTGTTCACGCTGTACGCCAAGATCTGGGACCGAGCCGAGCCCAAGGAGTCGTTCGAGGCGCTGTTGGCCTGGCATTCGGGCCTGGACGCCGGCCACGCCGCTGACGGCCGGCCGGCCACGCGCACCCTGCTGTCGGCGCACCAGGTGGAGGGTTTCTGCCGTACTGGCCGTGTCGATGCCGAGACACTGACCCGCGGCCGGCCTGGCGCTTTCCTGGTCAACTTCGATGCCGTCGTTGACAGCGCGGGCCTGCACTGGCACCAGGTCATCGACAGCCCGGTGTCGCAGGTCAAGGCCTTCGAGTTGTGCCGCTTGCTCGACGCCGGTGGCGGTGCGCCGACGCAGATCGTCGAGGCGGTGGCGCGCAACACACAAGGCCTGAACGAGCTGCTGGCGCGCGCCGACGGCTTCCAGACCTCGGGCGACCCGATGGCCGCGGCGCATCACCGCGCCAACGTGCTGTTCAACATCATGCGCGGCGGTGTGTTCACTGACGGCACCCACCTGGACCGGGACGACCTGCGCGCCTTTGTCCAGAGTCGCAACCGCACCATGGCTGCTTCGCTCGGCCCCCTGATGGCGGCATGGCCGGCAAGGGTTGAGCGCAGCGTGGCGCTCGATGCTGCACGCTCGGCCGGCGGTACTGCCGCCGAGAGGCTGGTGCTGGCCTATCTGCCGCTGACCTTCAGCCGCCGCCACGGCGACCCGAGCCGGCCCTGGAACAAGTTTTCGATCCGCGTGCGCGATGCCGCTGGCCGCCGCATCGTCAACTACCAGGGCAACTGGCGCGACATCTTCCAGAACTGGGAAGCGCTGATCCCGAGCCAGCCCGAGTACATCGGCTCGATGATCGAAACCTTCCTGGGCGCCATGACGCCCGACGGCTACAACCCTTACCGCATTGGCCGCGACGGCATCGACTGGGAAGTGGTCGACGAACACGACCCCTGGAGCTTCATCGGCTACTGGGGCGATCACCAGGTGATCTACCTGCTGAAGTTTCTCGAGGCCGCGCAAGCGCACGCCCCCCAGCTGTTGGCTGCCAGCTGGGACCGGGCGTTGTACAGCTTTGCCGACGTGCCCTACCGTTTGAAGCCGCATGCCGAGCAGGTGGCCAACCCCAAGTCGACCGTGCTGTTCGACGAGCCCGCACACCTGCGCGCGCAGCAGCGGGCCCAGCGGGTCGGTGCCGATGGTCTGCTGGTCTGCGACGACAACGACCAGCCGGTGCTGGCCAGCCTGGGCGAAAAGCTGGCCATCATCGTGCTGGCCAAGGCCGGCAGCCTGGTGCCCGGCGGCGGCCTGTGGCTGCACACGCAGCGGCCTGAGTGGAACGACGCCAACAACGCCCTGGTGGGCAACGGGCTGTCGGTGGTCACGCTGGCGCAACTGCGGCGCTTTTTGCTGTTCATCGACGGCCTGCCCGTTGCCGATCAAGCCTTTTTGGTTTCGGAGGCCACCCTGGAGGCCTTGAAGGGCTTTGGTGCATTGCTGCGCGAAGTGGTGCCCGCCGATGCCGTCAACGACCCCGTGCTGCGGCGCCGCTTTCTCGATGGCGCCGGAACGCTGCTCGACGCCTGGCGCAGCCAGGCCTACCGCGGGGCCGCGGGCCGCGTGCCGGCGCGTGCGCCACAAGGTCTGCTGCGCACGCTTGCACGCGATTTGCTGCCCTTGGTGGACGCCACTTTGGACGCCTGTCGCCGCCCCGACGGCCTGTTCCACAGCTACAACCTGGTCGACCTGTCTGGTAACGCGGCCGAGGTCAGCCACCTCTACCCGATGCTGGAGGGCCAGGTAGCCCTGCTGTCCTGCGGCCGCCTGTCTCTGGCCGAAGCGGTCAGCCTGCTGGACGCCTTGTTTGCCAGCGCGCTGTTTGATCCGCAGCGGCAGAGTTTCATGCTGTACCCCGATCGCCAACTGCCGGGCTTTTTCGAGCGAAACCGCCTCGACGCGGCGGCGCTGGCGCTGCCGGTGGTGCGCGAGCTCCTGGCCAGTGGCCGCACCGACTTGCTGCAGCAGCAAAGTGACGGCACCGTGCGCTTTGCACCCGCGCTGTCCAACCGTGGTGACCTGGAGGCGGCTGGCGCCGACCTGGGCAGCGCGCTGGTGCCGCTGGCGCAGGCTTACGAACGGGTGCTGGCGCACCGGGAGTTCACCGGCCGCTCGGGCACCATGTTCGGCTACGAGGGCCTGGGCTGCATCTATTGGCACATGGTGGCCAAGCTGTTGCTGGCGGTGCAGGAACGTGTGTTTGAGGCCGCCGACCAGGCGGCGCCACAACTCGCGGCGCTGAAGGCCCACTACCGTGCGGTGCGTGAGGGCCTGGGTTACCGCAAGGGCGCCGCGGCCTACGGCGCCTTCCCGGCCGACCCCTACAGCCACACACCGGGCGAGGGCGGCGCCCGGCAGCCCGGCATGACCGGCCAGGTCAAAGAAGAAATCCTGACCCGCTGGGGCGAGCTGGGGCTGCGTATGCAGCAGGGTCGAATCCACTTTGACCCAGTGCTGCTGGACATCGCCGAGTTGCCCGAAGGCGGCGAATTGACCTTCACCTGGGCGCAAGTGCCCTACAGCATTCGGCGTGGGCCGGCGACGCGTCTGCGCATTTTCAGGCAAGGCACATGGCTCGATTGTCCCGACCGCAGCTTTGTACCGGACGGCGTGACGGCGGTTGAAGCGCAGGTTTTGTTCGACGCGGTTTGAATGTCGTCGCCCACCGTTCGCACCCCTCGCGGGCCTGTGCGGCCGTGGCTGCTGGCTGGTGGCTGCGGAACTTGAAGCCGGTGTGACATGGCGAAGGTCAAGGGTTTTCCTGAAATTGACTTTGTGCGCATGAGGTCACAAGATGAAAGCGCTTTCAGAAAATGCGATTCTCGCCGCGCTTTTTGTTCGCTGCCAGCACTCCATACGAATCAAGGGAATGTCCATGTCTGTCAAGCCTTCACCCACTCCATGCAGCATCGGTCGCGCCAAGTTCCGTGTTAACCCGGTGGCCGGTGCCTGCGCCATGCTGATGCTGGCTTCGGGGGCGGCCAACAGTCAGCAAGCGCAGGCGGGGGCGGCAGCCGAAGCAAGTCAGGGCGTGCAGACCATCGTGGTCAAAGGTATTCGCTCCAGCCTGGAGTCCTCACTGTTGCTCAAGCGCTTGGGGCAAGGCGTCGTGGACGGCATCTCCGCCGAGGACATCGGCAAATTTCCAGACACCAACCTGGCCGAATCGTTGCAGCGCATCAGCGGCGTCTCGATTGACCGCTCGATTGGCGAGGGCTCCAGAGTCACGGTCCGCGGGGTCGGTCCCGACTTCAACCTGGTCCTGCTGAACGGTCGGCAGATGCCCACGTCCAGCATTGCCGATACCGGTCCTTCCAATTCACGGGCCTTCGACTTTGCCAACCTTGCTTCGGAAGCCATCGCCGGCATCGAGGTCTACAAGACCAGCCGTTCCAGCACACCCACGGGTGGCATCGGCGCCACCATCAACATCAAGACCGCGCGCCCGCTCGACAACCCCGGTTTTCACAGCAGCATCGGCATCAAGGGTGTTCTGGACCAGTCCAACAGCCGCTTGCCCGGCGCCATGCAGGGCGACGACATGTCGCCCGAGGTGTCCGGCATCTACAGCAACACCTTTGCAGGCGGCAAGTTTGGCGTTGCCCTGACTGGCAGCTACCAGGAGCGCAGCCTGGGCTACAACCAGGCAGCGGTTGGCGGCGGCTGGATTCCCGCGCAAGGCAACGCAGGCCTGCTGGCCAGCGCCAGAAACGCCAACCCGGCAGACATCACGAACAAACCGGCCGCGACCGATCTGTACTCGGTCCCCCAAAATTTGATCTACAGCGTCAACGGCGTTCAACGTCAGCGTACCAACGGGCAGTTGGCCCTGCAGTACGCGCCTGCGGACAATTTGAAGGCGACGCTGGACTTCACCTATTCCGAGAACAAGGTCCAGAACAAGCGAAGCGAATTGTCGGCGTGGTTCAATTTCGGCCCCTCCTCCAGTTCCTGGACCGACGGCCCCGTCGCCAGCCCCAAGTTTTATTCAGAGACCATCGGCACCACGACTTCGCCGCTGGCCAGGGGTACGCTGCAAGACATCGCCATGGCGGGCGCAGAGTACGCCACCAAGAACGAGAACAAGTCGACCGGCTTCAACCTGGAATGGAAGGTCTCCGACCGATTGAAGCTGGATTTCGACATGCACAAGTCGACGGCCACCTCAGGCGCGGACAGCCCCTACGGCACGAATGCCGTCATCGGCACGGCCAGTTTCAACCGTGCAACCACGGCTGTCGATTTCACGCGCGACTTTCCAGTGTTGAGCATCTACAACTCGCCCATCGATGCTTCATTGATGCGCGTGACGGGTTCATCGTTCAGAAACAGCTACATGAAGGCTGATGTTGAACAGGTGCAGTTGAAAGGTGGCTTCAAGGTCACGGATGATTCCCGGCTGGATTTTGGAGTGGGCCTGAACAAGGTCAACAACCGAAGCGCCTATTCCGATGTCACCGACAACGACTGGGGCGGCGGGCAATCCAAAGGCTCGGACTATCCGGACGAGGTCTGGCGCGCCGACAGCATCCGGCCCTACTTTTCAAAGATCGATGGCAGCGGCAGCCCGGCGCTGTACAACGAGTTCTTCACCTGGGATTTCGGCACCGTTCGTGACCTGGCCATTGCAGCAACCGGCAACGCGGCGCGTTTCCAGGCAGGCGACAATTTTTCGACCGATCGCCGCGTCGTGGAAAAGTCCCAGAGCGCTTATCTGCAATACAACAGGAACTGGGACACCGCCATGCCCATCAGCGCAGCCGTTGGCGTGCGCTACGAAAAGACCAAGGTCACCTCTACGGCCCTGGTGCCTACGGCCATCGGGTTCACCTGGGATGCGAACAACGAATACACCGTGCAAAAGACGGGTTCGGACTTCACGACGCTCAAAGGTCAATACGACCATCTGTTGCCCAGTATCGACGTCGACATCGAGCCGACCCTCAACACCAAGCTTCGTGCCAGTTATGGCGAGAGCATTGGTCGTCCCGGTTGGGGTGACATCCAGGGCGGCCAGACCTTGACCAACCTGGCGCGCGCCGAAGGGGGCGTGGGCGCACAAGGCAATCCCGACCTGAAACCGCTGAAATCAAAGAATTTCGATCTTTCCTTCGAGTGGTACTACGCCAAAGGCAGCTTCGCGGCCGTCGGGTTTTTCCGCAAGGAAATCAGCAACTACGTTGGCGTTACCCAAGTTAACGCGACACCCTTCAACCTGCATACGCCTTACAAGGGCGCACTGTGGCTGGAAGCGGTCGCGAACAACTGCTCAGACGAGGACGCCGGCTGCATCAGAACCTATATTTTTGACAACTACGACGGCCGGCTTGGCGTTGACAAAGCCTCGGGCAAGATCACAGGCCAGCCCGGCGACCCCGTGGTCAACTTCCTCATCACGGCGCCGGCCAACCAGCGGGCCGCATCACTGTCGGGCTGGGAGTTCAATTTCCAGCACATGTTTGGCCGAACCGGCTTTGGCGTTTCGGCGAACTACACACTCGTCAATTCGGGGCTCAAGTACGACAACAGTTCGGTGGGTGAGCAATTTGCGCTGGAAGGCTTGAGCGACTCGGCCAACCTGGTTGCGTTCTACGAAGACGCCAAATGGCAGATTCGTGGGGCCTACAACTGGCGCGGCGAGTTCCTGTCCGGCCGCTTCGACGGCAAAGGCCCCAACCCCGTGTACACCGAGGCCTATGGCCAGTTGGACGTCAACGTGTCCTACAAATGGAACGAGCAGCTGACCTTGCATGCCGAGGTGATCAATGCCACCGACGGCATTCAGCGGCTGCACGGGCGCGCCAAGGAGCAGGTGTTGTACGTCAGCCAGACGGGGCCCCGATACATGCTGGGCGCCCGGTACAAGTTCTGAGGACATGCCGCCTCGGGCAAGCGCCGCACCGGTGCGACAGGGCCCCGTTCAAAAGCCGCTGGCCGCCAGCGGCTTTTTCCGTTTCGGTGGCGGGCATACAGCCGAGTCAGGACAAATGTCTTAAGGTGCGAGGGTGAGCACAGCGGTTCAACATGTCGTGGTGGTGGGGGGCGGGTCGGCAGGTTGGCTGACCGCCGCCCTGATTGCCGCCGAGCACGTGGCAACACCCTTGCGCCCGTTGCGGGTGACGGTGCTGGAGTCGCCGAATGTGGCGCCTATCGGTGTCGGCGAAGGCACCTGGCCGACCATGCGCGACACGCTGCGCAGGGTCGGCGTGTCCGAGACCGAACTGGTCCGCGAATGTGATGCTTCGTTCAAGCAGGGCTCCCGCTTCAACGCCTGGGTCGACGGCCTGGACAACCACGGCTACTTTCACCCTTTTGTGCTGCCGCAGGGTTACACCGAAACCAACCTGGTCGCCGGCTGGCTGCAAAGCCATGCCCACGTGCCCTTTGCCGACCTCGTGAGTTTTCAGCCCCACCTTTGCGCACAGGGCAAAGCGCCCAAGCAGACGGCCACGCCTGAATACGCCGCGGTCGCCAACTACGGCTACCACTTTGACGCCGGCAAGTTCGGGTTGCTGCTGCGCAAGCATTGCACCGGCCGGCTTGGCGTCAGGCATGTGCAGGACCATGTTGTGGGCATCAATACCCATGACAACGGTGACATCGCGTCACTGCAAACCCGGACTCAAGGCGCCTTGGCCGGTGATCTGTTTGTTGACTGTACCGGCCTGCAGTCGCTGCTGCTGGCCGGGCACTACGGGGTGGAATTCGTATCTCAGAAGCAGGTGCTGTTCAACGACACCGCGCTGGCCGTGCAGGTCCCCTACGCGCACGACAGCAGTCCGATCGCGTCGCACACCATTTCAACGGCGCAGCACAGCGGCTGGGTCTGGGACATCGGTTTGCCGACGCGACGCGGCGTCGGCCATGTCTACTCAAGCGCCCACACCTCCGATGAGGCGGCCGAACAGGCGCTGCGAACGTATATCGAAAAAACCGGTGGACCGCAGGATATGGCATCGCCGCGGAAATTGTCGTTCGAACCGGGCTACCGCAAAGAGTTCTGGCACCGGAATTGTGTTGCCATCGGCCTGTCGGCCGGATTCATCGAGCCGCTGGAGGCCTCGGCCCTGGCATTGGTCGAGCTCTCCGCCGCCATGCTCAGTGATGAAATGCCGGCAACGCGCGACGCCATGGACATTGTTGCGCGGCGCTTCAACGACGCATTCAGCTACCGGTGGGAGCGGGTGATCGATTTCCTGAAGCTGCACTATGTGCTGAGCCAGCGGCGCGACTCGGCGTTCTGGCGTGACCATGTGGCGCAGGCATCCATACCCGAGCGCTTGCAGGAATTGCTCACGCTGTGGCGCCATCGGCCGCCGTCACGCTACGACCTGGTCCGGGTCGAAGAAATGTTCCCCTCGGCAAGTTACCAGTACGTGCTGTACGGCATGGGGTTTCGACCCGAACCGGGTGCCTATGACCGGCGCGCTGACAGTTCCGATCGGGCTGACGGGTTTTTCCGCCAAGCGGCCCAGCTGACGCGCAAGATGTTGCCGGCGTTGCCCAGCAACCGTGATCTCATCGACCACATCAAACGCCATGGGATGCTGCCGATCTGATCGGCCGTTCATCCCATTCAAGAGATTCCCCAGACCTGGCCTATCGATATGGTTAACACCGTTTTGCTGAACAACGTCGATCACAAGGACCTGCGCGTCATCACGGCGCGGGGCGCTGAATACGGCGACGACGTGATGTTCGCGGTCACGTTTGCGTCCGAATTTCGAAACCTGCAGGCGCACTACCCGATCGTCTTTCGCAAGTCGGCGGACGGCACCACCTTCGAACCCGTCGCCCTGCTGGGCCTGCAGGAAGGACAGAACCTTTTTCTGTCTGGCCAGGGCTGGGACGCCAGCTATGTGCCGCTGGCCCTGGAGCGGCTGCCCTTTTTCATCGGCACAGCCGACGAGGAGCTGGTCGTTCATGTTGATCTGGACAGTCCGCGAATCAGCGCATCGCAGGGTGATGCGATTTTCCTGAAGCACGGTGGCAGCACCGAGCTTCTGGAACGCATGAATTCGGTGCTGCTGGCCATTCACCAGGGGCTGCAAAGCACACCTGCTTTTGTGGCCGCTTTGTTGGCGCACCAACTGCTGGAGCCCTTTGTGCTGGATGTTGAACTGGCCAATGGCGCACAGCATCGTGTGGCGGGCTTCTACACCATCCATGAAGAAAATCTGCAGGCGCTGGGGGGCAGCGCCCTGGAGCAGTTGAGCAAGGCGGGGCATCTGCAGCCGGTGTACATGGCGATGGCGTCCTTGTCGCAATTCCGCGCGCTGATCGATCGGCAGAACCAGCGCAATGCCGGCGAGGCCTGAGCCATGCGTGAGATGCATGGCGTTGATCCGCAGGCGATTCCACCGGAAATCCTGTTGTCGACCGAACCCGTGGTGCTCAGGGGCTTGGTCTCTCGGTGGCCCATGGTGAAGGCTGCGCGCGAGTCGGCGCAGGCGGGTATCCGATACCTGCGAATGTTTGATCAAGAGGCCACCGTGGGCGCCTGGTTCGGTGCGCCCGAGATCGAAGGCCGCTTCTTTTACAGCGACGACATGCGCGGCTTCAATTTTCAGCCGCAGCGCCTGAAGTTCAGCGCGGTCCTGGATACGCTGCAAGCGCACCTGGGCAATGCCAGGCCACCGGCGGTTTATGTGGGGTCGACCACGGTCGATACCTGTCTGCCGGGTTTGCGTGCCGACAACGATCTTGCGCTGGGCGCTGTGCAAGCGCTCATGAGTCTGTGGGTGGGCAACCGCACACGCATCGCGGCGCACCATGACCTGCCCGATAACCTGGCCTGCGTGGCGGCCGGCCGCCGCAGGTTCACGCTGTTTGCGCCCAGTGAGGTGGGCAACCTCTATGTCGGACCGATCGACTTCACACCGGCGGGGCAGTCGATCAGCCTGGTCGACTTTGCCAAACCCGACCTGGTGAAGTTCCCGAAGTTCGCGGATGCGTTGGAGCATGCGCAGGTTGTCGAGCTGGAAGCGGGTGACGCGATCTTCCTGCCCAGCATGTGGTGGCATCACGTCGAGGCACTGGACAGTTTCAATGTGCTGGTCAACTACTGGTGGCGCCAATCACCCGAGTACATGGACTCGCCCATGAGTGCACTGCTGTTGGCGATGATGACCCTGCGAGACCTGCCGGCCGAACAGCGCAAAGCCTGGCAGGGTCTCTTTGACCATTACGTCTTCGCGGCGGACGAGCACACCGCCGAGCACATCCCGGCAGCAGCGCGGGGTGCTCTGTTGACCCTGGATTCGGATGCGTCGCGCGTGCTGCGGGCGCGGCTGCTCAAGAGCTTGAACCGATGAGTCACACGATGTCTGTTGCACCCAACCCGCAGCCCCAGGGCGATCGAGGTGCCGTCCGGCGAATCGTCATTGCCGGCGGCGGCACGGCGGGCTGGATGGTGGCCGCCGCGTTGTCGAAAACGCTGGGCAAGATCCTCGACATCAGGCTGATCGAGTCGGATGACATCGGCACGGTCGGTGTCGGCGAAGCAACCATTCCATCGCTGTTGACCTTCCACAGTCTGCTCAACATCGATGAGCGGGAATTCATGGCGGCCACGCA
>JAHECB010000004.1 GCA_024641925.1 Betaproteobacteria bacterium | reverse complement strand
ATCGATGCCGGCCGCAGCGATGGCTTCCAGGTCGAGCGTCACCAGACGGGACTGCGGACTGACCTCGCTCTTGCGGTCTGCGCTGCCAGGCGCCCCGGAAGGTAGCCGCCGCCCGCCCCCCTCAGATGAAGACGATGCACCGGAAAAATTGCCGCCGGCCGACGAGTCCAATTCGGGCAATACGACACCCGCCTGTCGCAGTTGCTCCAGGCGCTGTGCTGCTTGTTCAATCAGGCTGCTCATGCGATCAACCCCCGTAACGGTTCATCAATGTCATTGCGATCAGGCCCGCGATGAACAAGCCCACCAAACCACCCGACGCCGTGACAAACCGGAACAGGCTGGACCGTTCGCGCCTGCGGTCGTCGTCGGTGGCCAAAGCCGTCACCACTCCAAGCAGCGGCATCCCGGTCTTGGACCGAAGCTCGTGTCCATCGGCGAATGTCGGCCTCAATTGCGCCGCTGCAAATGCAAACGCCAGCCCGGCCGCAAGTGAAGCCAGCAAGGCCAGCGGCAACAGCAACAGACGGTTGGGCGACACCGGCTTTGGAGAAACGCGCGGGGGGTCGATCAGCCTGAATTCGGCAACACCCGAAGCCACGTCCAGTTCTCCTGACATCACCGCCGACTGCCGACGCGCAACCAGATCTTCGTAGTTCTTCTTCGTGATGGCGTAGTCGCGGTTCAACTGCGCTGCTTCGGACTCGATCTGCGGCGCGGTCTTCAAAGATTCACGCAACTGTGCGTATCGGGTTGCATATTCCTCCACCCGGGCCTGAAGCGCGGCAACCTGTACTTCTGATGTCGCCTGCATTCTGTTGAGTTCCTGCACGGCCAGATTTTCATTGGTCGCCATGGGCGCCACGGCTGGCGCTGCGGCGGCCTTGCGCTGCAGTTCGGCAACTTCCTTTTTCTTGGCCGCCAACAGGTCGTCCAGCAGACGCCGGGTGCCCACCACGTCGGGATGCTTTTCGGTGTAGCGCTGCAGCAAGTTGTCAAGGTTGCGCCGCTGGGCATCGATGCGGGAGTCGATTTCCGGCGTCTGAACAGTTTGTCCAGGCTCTTCAAGCAAATTCGGCAACGCCGAAGTGACGCCACCGGCATTGCGCGCTTCCACCAACTGCTTGCGGGCCGCATCACGAGACTTTTCAGCTTCGCGCAATTGCAGGCGGGCCCCTTCAAGCTGGCTGCTGATCTCGGCCAGGCGTGTAGCGGTGTCCTTGCCATCCGGGCCTTGCCGATCCAGGTTGCGCAGACGGAATTCCTTCATCCGCGCTTCGGCTTCTTCCAACTTGGCCTCGAATGTCTTGATCTGTTCGGCCAAGAAGGTCTTTGCCGAATCGGTGTCCTTGCGACTGGCGCCGAGGCCCGATTCAACAAAGATCGAAACCATTGATTGAATCACGCGTTTGGCCTTGTCCTGCTCCGCATCGCGATAGGCCAGCGAGTACAGATTGACGCCGCCCGCCGTGCGAATCTCGATACCTTTCATCAGGCGCTCGACCAGAGACTCCTGCTCCGATTTGGACTGGCTTTTCAGATCCAGATCGGCCATGCGAATCAGCTTGTCGACGTTGGGGCGGCTGAGCAGTGTCCGGCTCAGCATGGAGATCTGCTGCTCGACGTTGGGCTGCACAGCCAGACCCGTCATCAGGGGCTTGAGAATGGAATCGGTATCAACAAAGATCCGAGCTGATGCCTCGTACTGGTCTGGAATTCTCCAGACGATCATCACGGCCAATGCAGCAACGACCCAGGACACCAGAACCGCCGGCCAGCGGAACTTCCACATGCCACGAAGCGTGGCGAGAACTTGTTGAGCGATTTCTTGCATGCGTAGGTCTTTGACGAAGCGTGGACGTCAGCGGAGATCAGCCGCCGGCACAAACAACGGGACCACCCCCTGGGGAGGGCGCAGCGTTTGTACGGGAGTGCGGCAGCTCGGGCCGCCGTCTCAGAAGAAACTCTGCGGAATGATGAGAATGTCGCCAGGTCGCATCTCGACATTGGCTGTCACGTCGCCGCGCTTGATCAAATCCTTCAAGCGCACTGAGTAATGCTTGTTGCCTTCTGCACTGCGCAGAATGGAAGCGCCATTGCCGTCAGCAAAATCGGTCAGGCCGCCGACCGCAATCATCACATCCAGCAGCGTCATCTTCTGTTTGAACGGCAAAAACTGAGGCTTGGCCGCTTCGCCCACAACGCGGATCTGCTCGCTGTAGGGGCCGACAAAATTGGTCACGATGACGGTGACAACCGGATCGCGAACGTATGTCGACAGTTTTTTCTCGATGTCGCGCGCGATTTCAGAGGAGGTTTTACCTTGCGCCACCATTTCATCAACCAGCGGCGCCGAGACTTTGCCGTCAGGACGAACCGGCACCGAAAGAGAAAGCTCGGGGTTGCGCCACACGATGATGTTCAGATTGTCGCCGGCGCCAATGAGGTAGCTGTAATCGGACGACGCTATCGCTGCAGGCGCTGGCGGCAGCTTCGGCCCGGAACTGGCGCAGCCACCCAAGCCGACTGCTGCAATGACAGCAAACACCCAGCGAGCCAAGGCGGATGAAAGATAAAAGCGATAGATCAAGGCAAACTCCTGACGGACACGGCACTTGGTGCCCAAAGACATGACAACCCTTCCAGGCTGCGCGCGGTTCGAAGCCCTGCATGCCCACCCCGGCGTTCCGGAGTTGGATGATGGCATAGCGCATGGTCCAGCACGCCCGTCGGAAGTTACATGTTCATGCGCCCTGGGCACATTTTTCACGTTCGGAAGCAACATCTGCACACCCTGGTCGCTGCAAATTAGGGGTGGCCGATTTCAATGTCGGCCGCATTTCAACAATGCGTCCCGAGTCATTCATGTCAAACCACGGCGCATTGCACCCCTCAGGGGAGCCTCGGCCGATCCAGTGACCCGCTCAGCGACGCTCTTCGCGCGCAGCCAATATCAATCGCGGATAGATCAGAGATTGGCTGGAGCCGGCTGCATCCAGAGGGCCACTTGCCCCACCGGCCCGTGCAGTCGGTAATTTTTACAGCGGCTCGCATACACATTACGTTACATCTTGCTGTCGAGCTTTTAGACCCCCCTTGAATACGCGTACCCACTTCCCAATTAAGTTGTTTCCGACGGTCAATTTCAAACAGAAGCCCTCATTTACATCAGGCCATCACATCAATGGGGATTTCAGATCGTGTCTATCGCGACTAGCCGGTGTGGCGAAATCCAGCCGGGCACGGCTTTTGCTTCTAATCGTTAAAAACTCGTTTGACTAATCCCAACCAATTCGACATCAGCGGTTTAACTTCATGCGCACCATCGTTGCTTTTACCGCCGCTTTGAGCTCCACACTTTGCGTCGGCAACGCGAGCGCACTGTTTGTCATGATGGATGACTTTGGCCTGCCGGCACCGGCCGAGACCCTGGCCGACGACGTGGGTGGCGGCGCCACGTCAAGTGTTGCTCAGATCGTCACACCGTCTGGTTTCTCACGGACATTCAGTCATGAATTGACGCTGGGCGACTTCCGCAGGGGCAACTTTGCATCGATCGGCAGCACCACATTCCCGGCCGGCGCGCTAGAGGTGGCCAACACCTCGGGCCACGACGCTGAGGTCAGGATCATGTGGAACATCAGTGCCGAATATCTGGCGGCGTACCCCGCTGCTCAGTTTGGCGTCTACCTCTACGAGACCGACGGCAATCCAGTCTCGATGTCGATGTCGATTGGCGCCACCAGCCTGGGTAAGGTCAACCTGCCGACTCGATTCCCGGCATTCCCGGCCGCAAACCCTGTGCTTTTCCCCACCTTTGATGCGGCACAGATGGCTGCAATCAACGCTGGCGGTGCGCTGACCATGACTCTGAACGGCGCCGAAGGTTGGGACCTGTCGCTGGACGCAGCAGGCTTTCAAGTTCCCGAGCCGACCAGTCTGGCGCTGGTGGGCTTGGCTTTGATCAGTGCCGGCGCGACCTCCCGTCGCTGACGTTCAGCCTGAAGGTTTTGACGGCGCTTGGTTGGCGGAAAGCCAATCGCCTTGAGTTGAGAACGCCCCCGCCCGATGGGGCATTTTTGTTCCTGAAACTGAAATTTCACGACAGTTGCCGCGTTGCATGGGCAAAACAGGGCCTGATCAACGCAAATCTAAGGAAGCGGCACAGCAGTCGACTGTCGACAGGGCCAGGAATCCGGACTTGTTGCACAGCAACGAGCAGTCCAGCAAATGAATGGTCGTTGCACCCCGGGGTCAAGGGGGGCCAAAGTCTGCACAAGCAGGTGCATGCTACCTACAATTGAAGTGTGACGGCCATGCCGATCGGAGAGTCAGAATGTCGAGAGAAACAACCCAAAATTCGAGTGCACCGGAGTCGGTGTCCGGTGGCCAGGCAAAAAATGCTTCAACCGGCATCAGCCGGCGGGCTTTGCTGCGCGCAGGTACAGGCGCCACACCTGTGTTGCTGACCTTTGCAAGCGGGCCGGTTGCTGCAGTGCCATTTGGTCAATGTGTCTTGGCTTCATCATTTGTTTCCGTGGCCACCTTCCAGAGCCGCAACCCGAATGGCGTCCTGGGATGCGCAAGCCGCAACATGGAGTACTGGCGCGCCGAAGCTGGCAAGAACCCCAATAACGGTCCAGTCTCTACGGCTCTTGACAAGACCGTCTCGGCCTACCTGGGCGCGGTCGGGTCAACCTACGACGGCGCGACCGTCAGATCGGTTTTGCTGGCATCACCAGGGGGAGTTGCCACCTCCGGCGAGTTGGGTACCTTGCAACATCTGTTGGTGATGTCGTTGAATCTGGCGTCAGGCTCGATGCCCACGACCGGCGGGTTCGATCCTCTGTATCTGCAAAGCATCTGGTCAAACTACAAGAGCAATGGCAACCACTACATCGTTGCGGCATCTGGCATTGACTGGGTCGACGCTCAGATCATCGGTTGGGCGCGTCTGTTGCTGGGCTATCCACTCCCACCCTGACACGGCCTTTGGCTTCGACCGTGGCCAACCCCGACTTGGTGGCCAGTAGCGGATTGAGCGTCCGCAGCTGGCCCGATGAAGACACAGCTGCGGTTTTTTCCGCAGAAACCGTGACCACGCATCTGGTGAGTGCCTTGTCTGGCCTCATCATCCAGGCTGCTACGGAAAAGCCTGTAAGTCCCGAGAGCATCGCGGCAGGCCTTGACGGGCTCGACGCGTGTGCCTCGGACGCCGCTGACACCGCGTCGGATCTTCGCATCATCAGCGAGACGATGGACGCTTTGAAGAACTCAGGTTTCCTGCGCAACATCGAATGACCCACGTCGTTTCGGCCATGCGGCCGCAAGACGTGCGCGGGCTGCTGAAGTCGAGTGACGGTTTGCGGTTGAGGATGGGTCCATTTGTGGCCTCCATTCGCACCCCACTGCGTCGGGTTGCGGATTCCATCTGGGATCTGTACGGCGGGTATGCGCTGGCCAGTCCTGACGAATTCACGGACTTTTCGGTCAGCGTCAAGCGCCCGTGGACCTGGCGCCGCTGCTTCGATCCGCAGGTCACTTTTGGCATCGATGGCCAGCAACCCTTCAATCCCTTGCCAGGCGACCAGGGTTTCCCGCTCCTGGAGTGGGGTTTGAACTGGTGTGTCTACGGAAGCTGCCACCAGTATTTGATCTTGCACGCAGCCATTCTTGAGCGGAACGGACGCGCGCTGATCTTGCCGGCACCGTCTGGCTCCGGAAAAAGCACGCTGTGCGCGGGTTTGCTGTTTCACGGATGGCGCCTGTTGTCGGACGAACTGACCTTGATCTGCCCCGAACAACACAACCTGGTGCCCAACCCTCGTCCGGTGAGCCTGAAGAATCAATCGATCGAGGTTATCTCGCAGTTGGTCCCGTCGGTTCAGTTCGGGTCTCGGGTGCGCGAAACGGCGAAGGGCATGGTTGCGCATTTCCGGCCACCGCAAATGGCCGTGGAACGCGCCGGTGAACGGGCTCTGCCAGGATGGGTCGTCTTGCCCAAGTACACCGCAGGCGCTGAGACCCGACTGCAACCCCTGGAGCGTGCGCGTACGCTGATGCATCTGGTCGAAAACTGCTTCAACTACGACCTGTTTGGGCAGGCGGGGTTTGAGCTTTTGGCTGATGTGGTCGATCGCAGCCAGTGTTTCACCTTCGAGTACAGCCGCCTTCCTGAAGCCATGGCGCTTTTCGAGCGACTGGCAAACGGCGAGCAGCCTGAGGCCTGAACCCATGCAAATGCGACCATGCCCGTTCGGGCGCCCACGACAATGAGTCAGGCGCTCCTGATACAGATGCTGCGTGCGCCTGAAACCGCGTCGAAATTGAAAGGCCGGGATTGGTCAGTCTTGTTCAGGCAAGCACGTTTTTCCGGCCTCACGGGCCGCATAGCTGGTCCGCTGTTGGACATCAAGTCACCCCCTGACGGACCGCCGGTGCTGCCTGAACCCCTGCAGCGGCACCTTCAAGCTGCGCAACGCGTCTGCGCGGCGCAGCTGGCAGAGGTCGGGCGCGAGGCACGTCACCTGGACCGGGCCCTGGCCGATCTGGGCGCACCGGTCATCCTGCTCAAAGGTGCTGCCTATGCGATGGCCGGGCTGCCTGCGGCACAGGGGCGCGTGTTTTCCGACGTCGATATTCTGGTCCCCAAGTCGCACCTGCTGCAAGCCGAGTCGCTGCTCATGCTGCATGGCTGGATGACGTCGGAGACGTCGACCTACAACCAGCACTACTACCGCGAGTGGATGCACGAACTGCCTCCGATGCGGCACTTGCAGCGTGGCACGACGCTGGACGTGCACCACACCATACTGCCCGAAACCGCGCGCCTCAAGCCAGAAGCCGCCAAGCTGATTGAGTCCGCCCTGCCGTTGGCCGGTACGCGTGTCTTGCATGTGCTGTCGCCTGTGGACCGCGTCTTGCACAGCATGACGCACCTGTTCCTGAACGATGAAATGGGCCATGCATTGCGCGATCTGTCCGATCTGGACCTGTTGTTGCGCGACGCCAGCGTCGACCAGCTGTTCTGGGACGCCCTGGTGCCCAGGGCCGTCGAACTGAATCTTCAGCGGCCGCTGCACTATGGTCTGCATGAATTGCAACGGGTACTGGGCACGCCGGTTCCCACCGCCGTGAGCAGCGCCGCGCAGCAGTGGGGCCCGGGCGCCCTCTTGTCCCCGTTGATGAACTGGATCTGGGACCAGACGTTTTCAGCTCCGGCGCCCGCATCGCGTCTGATGGCCCGCGAAGTGGCAACCTGGATGCTTTACCTGCGGGGTCACTGGCTTCGCATGCCCCCCTTCTTGCTGGTCCGGCATCTGACGATCAAAGCCTTCGGATGGCACGAATCGGATCGGCCCGAAAGCCGTGTCAAGGCCGATACCCCGACTTGAAACGATTTGTGTTTGGGGGTTCTGGCCATCGATATAACAGGGCTGCGTGTACTAGTTGGCTCCGCACCCGACTCAAGGCTCGGCTTCGGGCCGACAGACTGTTTATGCTCGAAATGAAGGTGCCAAGTCTTCTGCAACCTTGACCGACAACCGCCCATTGGGCGCGCTGGCTTGGCAAGCAGTCCATACCGAGAGAAAACACCCCTGTAGATCCAACTTGCTTTAATCCCCCTCATCGCGGGGATTGTGAGAGCCGACTCCGCCCCCTTACATTTTTGTATCTGGCTGAGATTCAGGCCTTCTGCGCCCCCTGTGGGCAACGGCATCGTGACGTGTGAGCCCCGAGGGCTTTTGACCCTGACCATGCCGGCCGATTGCAAATCCAGCCCGAAGTCATTCATGATTCGTATATTCAACCACTACGTGCGCAAGGCGTCGCTCCAGGGCATGCTTTTTGACTTGGCGTGGGTGTTGCTGGTTGCGCTGGTCGCTGTCTTGATGCAGGTTGACCGACTGGATCAGGTGTTTCCGTTGGCCGGCACCCACGTGGTGTCTTTTGCAGCCTGCCTTGCAGTCATCGGCTCTGCGTCTGGCTTGTACGAACAATCGGGTGTGTCAACGGTCGCCCGATCATGGTCTCGCGCACTGGCGGTGTTGCTGGTCGCGCTGCCGCTGGCCTATGCCATATTCGGGCTTCTCCCCGCTGGCCTCGTCAATCGAGGGGCCATACAACTGTCAATGATGGCTGGCGTGGCGACATTGATCCTAAGGCGTGCTTACATGGCTCAATCAACGGTGACGCCTGCGGGCCGGGCACGAATTCTGATTTACGGTGCGGGCCCGGCGGCTGAAATCGTTGGCCGCACTTTGCGCGCTTCCGATCCCAACGCACTGATCGTGGGCTATGTTGCCGGGCCCAATGAAAAAGAGCCCAGCGTTCCCGCACAGGAATTGCTGACTGCGTCCGATACCCTGTCCGACACCGCGCGCCGCCTGGGCGTTGACGAAATCGTCGTGGCACTGACCGAGCGCCGGTCGGGCAGCATGCCCTTGCGTGAACTGCTCGACTGCAAGGCGGCCGGCGTCAAGGTCTATGACCTGAACACGCACTTCGAGAAGACGCTGGGGCAGATTCGCCTGGATTACCTGAACGCCAGCTGGCTCATTTTTGGCGACGGCTTCAACCAGGGCGCCTGGCGAACCGCCGTCAAGCGCGTCTTTGACATTGTCTGCGCCGGTCTTTTGTGCGTATTTTCATTGCCGGTGATGCTGTTAGCCGCTGTACTGATCAAGCTCGAAAGCACCGGGCCCGTGCTGTACCGCCAGGAACGGGTTGGCCTGAACGGTCAGAAATTCAGCATCGCCAAATTTCGCAGCATGCGCACCGATGCTGAAAAAGACGGAAAGCCTCGGTGGGCCGCAGCCAACGATGACCGGATCACCCGAGTCGGCCACATCATCCGCCGCCTTCGCATTGATGAACTGCCGCAGCTCCTGAACGTGATGCGCGGCGACATGAGTCTGGTGGGCCCACGGCCTGAGCGCTCATTTTTTGTCGACAAGTTGACACAGGACATAGCCTTCTACGCCTTGCGACACAGCGTCAAGCCGGGCGTCACCGGGTGGGCCCAGGTTCGCTATCCTTACGGTGCAACCATCGAAGATTCCCAAGAAAAGCTCCAGTACGACCTGTACTACGTGAAGAACCACAGCCTGTTTCTGGATCTGGTGGTGCTCTTTGAGACTGTGGGCGTCGTATTGACCGGCAAGGGTGCACGCTGACGCGATGCCCATCAAGGCAGGGCGCGCCAGCATTTGCGGTCGAAGCTCCGGGCCAGTGACGAGACCTCTCTAGCGCCAACGCAGCGATGCTGCCCATGCACCTTCCAGGCATGCAGCGGCGCCAACGCGGTACAACCTCGGCATGGGCACTGGCAACCAAGACATCTCCATCTACGGTCACAGCGCGGCCGCGTTGATCCATCTGGCATTTGCCGCAAGCCTGCTGTGGTCATCCCGCCCCGTCAGGCGCGTCAATCCAACCACCTGGCTGCTGGTTGCCGCACTGGCAACGACAGTGCTTTGGAGCCTGCTTTCCATTGCCGATGCCGTGGATTCCCGAAACGGCTGGCTGGTGTGGGCTGAGGCGCTGAACATAGCCCGATACGGTGCCTGGTTTGCGTTTGTCCTGCACCTGCTCAAGGCAGACCGATCAACCCAGCTCTCGGGGGCCGTGCAGTGGCTTCGCCTCGCCGCCGCCGTTTCGCTGGTCACCGCCTTCGTGCTGCTGCTCATGTCGCCACCGGTTTCGCCCCAGCTGGCCAGCCGCGGCCAGTTGGGCTGCGCATTGGCGATGGCTGTGCTGGGCCTCATCCTGGTCGAGCAAGTCTGGCGCAACGTCGGCGAAGACCTGCGCTGGGGTGCCAAGCCCGTCTGTCTCGGTCTGCTGTGCATCTTTGCGTTCGACATCTACATGTTCGCCGAAGCCCTGTTGCTCGGCACCGTCGACCCGGACGCCCATGCCCTGCGAGGAGCCGTGCACACCGTTTCGGTGCCGTTTCTGTGGATGGCTGCACGGCGTCGAAAGGACTGGCTGCGTCGCATGCAGGTGTCCCGCGCTGCCGCCTTCTATTCCGCCACGCTGGTCCTGGCAGGCGGCTATCTGATCTTTGTGTCGGCCATGGGCTACTACGTCCGTTATTTCGGCGGCTCCTGGGGTCGGGCTCTGCAGCTGGGCCTGCTGGTGCTGGGGTTGGCATCGTTGGGCGTGCTGCTGTTCTCGGCGTCCACCCGAGCGTGGATCAAAGTCTTCATCGGCAAACATTTCTTCAGCTACAGATATGACTACCGAGAAGAGTGGCTGCACTTCACCGACATGTTGTCGTCGCGTCGGTCACCACAGGAAACCGGCACCTTGATCGTGCGCGGGCTGGCAGGCATGGTCGAGTGCCCCGCAGGCAGCTTGTGGACCCGGACCTCCAACGAAGCACCCTACACCGAGGCACGGTGCTGGAATCTGCCCCAGACCCATGCTGAAGAGCCCGCCGACTCCGCCTTCTGTGCATTGATGCGCGACAAGGGTTGGGTCATCGACATGACCGAATACCGCGCATCTCCAAGGCGTTACGGCGAGATGGCGATGCCGCTGTGGCTGCTGGCAAGCCCTGACCTGTGGCTGGTGGTGCCGCTGCTGGTTGGTGACGATCTGCTGGGGTTCGTATTGCTGACACAACCACGCGCGGCGACCGAACTCAACTGGGAAGTGCTGGACCTGCTGAAAATGGCCGGTCGCCAGGCGGCTGGCTATCTGGCCCAGATGCAGGCCACGGAAGCCCTGCTGGAAGCACGCAAGTTCGAGGCCTTCAACCGCATGTCGGCCTTCGTGGTGCACGACCTGAAGAATATCGTCACGCAGTTGTCGCTGATGTTGAAAAACGCCGAGCGGCACCGTGACAACCCGGAATTTCAGCAGGACATGCTGCTGACCGTGGACAGCTCGGTGGAAAAGATGCGGCGCCTGATGCTGCAACTGCGTGAAGGCGCCGCGCCAGTTGGCGCCGGACGCGGCGTCGAGCTGGCCGTGCTGGTACGCCGATTGCAGGCCCTGGTGCAGAGTCAGTCACGAACGCTGGAGGTCACTCACCTGGAGCCGCTCTCCACACGCGGGCATGAAGACCGCTTGGAGCGCGTGCTCGGCCATCTTGTGCAAAACGCACTGGACGCCACGCCGATACCGGGCAAAGTCTGGATTGCAGTAGAACGCAGCAGCGGCCAGGTCAAGGTCGACATCGGCGACAGCGGAATCGGGATGAGTGAAGCGTTCATCAAGACCCAGCTGTTCCGCCCTTTCAGCACCACCAAACACAACGGCATGGGTATCGGCACCTACGAGAGTCAACAATATGTGCGGGAGTTGGGCGGCGACATCACCGTGCAAAGTCAGCGTGGACAGGGCACGGTCATGACCGTGCGCCTGCCGCTGTTCGAGTCGGGTGAAACGTCTGGCCTGTTCCAGGCCCCGGCAGCATGACTGCGACAGCCTCTTCACCGCTGCTCATCGTCGAGGACGACCTGGCACTGCAAAAGCAGATCAAGTGGTCCTTGGACAGCTTTGAGTCGGTCACAGCCAGCGACCGCGAAAGTGCCCTGGTGCAGTTCAGGCGCTTTCAGCCTGCCGTGGTCACGATGGACCTGGGCTTGCCTCCCGACCCCGATTCGGTGTCTGAGGGCTTCAAGCTTCTGGAGCAGATGTTGACGCTGGACCCTGGCGTCAAGGTGATTGTGCTGACGGGGCAGAACGACCAGTCCAACGCATTGCGTGCGGTAGGCCTGGGCGCTTATGACTTTCTCGCCAAGCCCTTTGAGCCCGACATGCTCAAACTGACTATCGAGCGCGCCTATCGCCTGTCCGAGCTGCAGGCCGAGAACCGACGACTGCAGGCCCTGCACCAGCCCGACGCGCTGGCCGGCATGATCACCCGCGACCCGGAAATGCTGCGCATTTCACGCCTGATCGAGCGTGTAGCCTCCAGCGATGCCACCGTGCTGCTTCTGGGTGAAAGCGGGACCGGTAAAGAAGTGCTCACTCAGGGCCTGCATGCTGCCAGCAAGAGGGCCGGCAAATTTGTTGCCATCAACTGCGCAGCCATTCCCGACAACCTGCTGGAAAGCGAACTCTTCGGCTACGAGCGCGGTGCCTTCACGGGTGCAGCCAAGACCACGCCCGGGAAAATTGAAACCGCCCACAACGGCACCCTGATGCTGGACGAAATCGGCGACCTGCCCCACGGGTTGCAGGCCAAGCTGTTGAGATTTCTGCAGGAGCGCACGATTGAACGGCTGGGCGGGCGGCAGGAGATTCCCGTCGACGTGCGGGTGGTGTGCGCCACCCACCAGGATTTGAAGGCGCTGATCCAGGAAGGCCGTTTCCGCGAAGACCTCTTCTACCGCCTGGCCGAGATCGTGGTCGAGATTCCGCCTTTGCGCGCACGCGCAGGCGACGCCGTGATGCTGGCACACGCTTTTTTGCGCCGCTTCGCCCAGGAACAAAAACGCACAGGGCTGAGCTTCAGTGAGGACGCCCTGCGGGCCATCGAGCAGCACAACTGGCCCGGTAACGTGCGAGAGTTGTTAAACGCGACGAAACGGGCCACGATCATGGCCGACGATGAGCGCGTGACCTGCGAAGATCTGGGCTTGCCATCGCCAGCCGCGTCGGAGGCTCAGTCCAGCATCTCCGACCTGGACTTGCGCACCGTGCGTGAGGCTGCCGAACGGCAAGCCATCATTGGCGCATTGGCCAGAAGCAACGGCAACATCGTCAAGGCATCCGAGATTCTGGGTGTCAGCCGCCCGACCTTGTATGACCTGATGCGGCGGCTAACGATCAAACAACCCTGATGCGCGGGCCGACGGCGTGTCGGCGGCAACAGACTCGAGGAGACCATGCGCCGAAACGTCCGAGTATTTGCACGGGTCGTGTTGACACTGGTGCTGCACCTTTACTTGGGAATGACCTTGGTCGCCTGCAGTGGTGACACCGCGGAGTCTCTGGTCCTGTCAGCCCAGTCGCTGACCGCAAAGAAGGACCACCGCGGCGCCGTTGTCCAATACAAGGCCGCCATCCAGAAAAACCCCAACAATCCAGAGTTGAGGCTCGCGCTGGGCACGGCCTTGGTCGATGCGGGCGATCCGGTCAACGCCATCCTGGAACTCCGCAAGGCACTGGATCAGCAGGTCAGCGCTGATCAGGTCGTGCCGGAACTGGCACGTGCCATGCTCCTGAATGGCGAGACCAAAAGGCTGACGGCGGCATACGACGACATCGTACTGGCCGAACCCCACGCCGCAGCAAGGCTCAAGGCCTACCTGGCAACAGCCTGGTTGTCGCTGGGTGACAAGGCCCGGGCCGAGCAGGCCATTGCCGCTGCATTGGCAGCCCAGCCCGGCTTCGGGCCGGCCGTCATCCTGCAGGCCCGTCTGGCCGCT
Source organism: Betaproteobacteria bacterium (assembly GCA_024641925.1). Lineage (GTDB taxonomy): Bacteria > Pseudomonadota > Gammaproteobacteria > Burkholderiales > Burkholderiaceae_C > Rubrivivax. The sequence goes on along the minus strand of JAHECB010000004.1, from coordinate 31,526 downwards.
GCCCAGGGCGACCCTGCGCGGGCTCTGGCGGCTGTCGAACGGCTTCTGGCCGAACAACCCGAACTGGCCGAGGCCTGGCACCTGAAAGGCGAAATCCTGGCCCAGACAGCGCCAGACACCGCGGCTGCAGCTGCCGCCTACGGCAAGGCTCTGGCTGCCAACCGCACCTACGTACCGTCGCACCTGGCCCTGGTACAGCTCTACCTGGCGAAGAAGGATTTCAAAGCGGCCAAGGCCCAGGCTGCTGCCCTGCGCGAGGCGCTGCCCAAACACCCGCAGGCCACCTTCATCGACGCACAGGTGGCCTTTCACGAAGGTGACCTGGCGCGCGCCCGCGAACACATGCAGGAGCTTCTGAGGATTTCGCCCAATCATGTGGGTGTTCTGATGTTGGCCGGCTCCATCGAGGGTCGATCTGGCTCACTGATGCTGGCACAGAACTACTTCTCAAAAGCAGTGCAGAAAGATCCCGATCTGTTCCTGGCCCGGCGCAATCTTGCGCAGACTTACCTGCGACTTGGTCAGCCGGCAAAAGGCCTGGAGACGCTGCAGCCGGCCCTGGCCAAAAAATTGCCGATTGCCGACCTGTATGGCCTGGCGGGCGAGGCCCAGCTTCAGATGGGCAAGCTGTCAGCCGCCGAAACCAGTTTCCAGCATGCATCCAAGCTGGCGCCAGACAACCTGCGTCTGCGCTCGGCACTGGCGCTGTCGGCGCTGGCCCGCGGCGAGGATCGAACCGCATTCAGCGAGTTGAACAAACTTTCTGAGCAGGACACCGAGATCACCGCAGACATGACGATCGTGGCCGTGCGCATGAACCGGCGTGAATACAAAAAGGCCCTGGACGCAGCGCTTGCCATGGTGAAGCGCTTTCCGCGTGAACCCGTGGCCGCCAACACACTGGGCCAGGTCTATGTCGCCAGCGGGAATCTGCCCAAGGCCCGGGAGGCCTTTGAAGCGGCCTTGAAGCTGGACCCGCGCCTGTTTGTAGCCACAGCCAACCTGGCGGCACTGGACGTGGCAGAGAAAAATCCGCAGGCAGCGCATGCCCGCTTCGAGGCCGCCATCGCGCTGGATCCCAGGAACCACCTGGCACGCATGTCGCTGGCCGAGCTGCGCGCAACACAAGGTGCACCGGCCCAGGAGGTCAATGCCCTCCTGGCAGAGGCCATCAAGGCCACGCCTGGTGAACCGGCGGCGCGGCTGATGCTGATCAACCGCCTGCTGGCCGATAGGGCCTACAAAGAAGCCTTGAATGCAGCGCAGGACGCCGTGGCAGCCGTACCCAATGACCAGAACCTGCTGGACGCATTCGGCCGAGCGCTGGCGGAATCAGGAGACCGCCAGCAGGCCATCAGTGTGTTCCGTCGGCTGACCAATCTGGATGTGAGCTCGGGCTTGCCCTTCCTGCGCCTGGCCGACCTGTACAAGGCCATGGGCGACACCGCAGCAGCCGAGACCAACCTGCGCAAGGCACTCGACGTTCAACCCGAGGTCATGGCCGCCCAGGCGGGCCTGGTCGACCTGCTGGTTTCAACCAACCGCCTGGACGATGCACTCGACGTGGCACGCCGCACACAGAAACGCCAGCCCGATCAGCCTTCAGGCTATCTCTTTGAAGCGGCCGTTCAGATGCGCAAGCGGTCACCCGAGGGCGCCATTGCCGCATTTCGCAAGGGGTTGTCTGCGTTGCCCGATGACAGCGAACTGGCCGTCGCCCTGCACAAGGGCCTGTTGGCCGGCAATCGCACGGGCGAGGCCGATCGATTTGCCGACCGATGGGTAAAAGACCACCCTCAGGACCTGTCGTTCGAATATCAGCTGGCGCTGTCGGCCATCCTGCGCAACCAATTGCCCGTTGCCGAAAAGCGCCTTCGTGCCGTATTGTCCAAACGTCCTGATCACGTGCTGGCCCTGAACAATCTGGCCTGGTTGCTGGTGGTGCTCGAAAAGCCCGCTGGCGCCGTTGATCTGGCGCGCAAGGCCAACGCCATCATGCCCAATCGCCCGTCGCTGATGGATACCCTGGCGATGGCACTGGCAGCCGAAAAACAGGTCAGTGCCGCATTGACGGTGCAACGAGAGGCTGTGGCCTTGTCCCCCCATGACACCGGCCTTCGACTCAACCTAGCGAAAATTGCCATACTGAGCGGCGACAAAGATCTCGCGCGCAAGGAATTGAAGGCTTTGGATGCCGTAGGCTCCTCGCTGCCGACGCGCGATGAAGTACTGAAGTTGATGGCGAGCCTGTAGACGCCGCCCGGCCTGTTGCGCCCACTCTGCGAGTTGGTATTTCCACACCGCAGTGCCCACGGCGCAAAAGACCACTACCAAACGGGAGGATTTCCATGTTTCGCAAAACCACACTGGTGCTGGCGATTTCGACGCTGACGCTGGCATCGCTGGGTCTGGCCGGTTGCCGATCTGGCGGCAGCCAGGAAGACCTGACCACCTCGGCGCGCGCCTACCTCGAGAAACGCGACCAGCGCTCGGCCATCATCCAGCTGAAGAATGTGCTGGGCCAGAACCCTGATTCGGTCGAAGCGCGCGCCTTGCTGGGCAAGGCCTTGCTGCTGGACGGCGAACCCGCCGCAGCGGCCGTCGAATTGCGCAAGGCACAGGACTTGAAGGCCCCGGATAACCAGGTCGTGCCGGACTTGGCGCGCGCCATGCTGGCCACGGGTGAAGAGGCCAAGTTGATCGAGCAGTTTGGCACTGTCAAACTCTCGGATCCGGCTGCCGCCGCCGACGTGCTGGTGACCGTGGCCACCGCGCATGCCTTGCAAAACAACGGAGAAAAGGCGCTGGAATCGGCAACAGCGGCGCTGCAGGCCAAGCCGGGCTATGCGCCGGCCATCGTGATGGTGGCCCAGCTGGAGGCTGCCAAGGGGCGGTTCACGGAAGCCCTGGCCGAGCTCGACAAAGTGCTGAGCAAGGACCCGACCCATGAGCGCGCAGGCGTCCTGCGGGGCGACCTGCTTTGGCGTGCGCTGCGCGACAAGGACGGCGCTACCAAGGCTTACCGCAAGGTACTTGAGGGGCACCCCGCTTCGATGGGTGCAAACACGGCGCTGGTGGCCATGCTGTCGGCGGACGGCAAGCACGAAGAAGCCAAGCTGCAATTTGCCAAGCTGAAGAAGGAACTGCCGGAACATCCGGAAACGCTCTACTACGAGGCCCAGCTGGCTTTCACTGACAAAGACTACAAAAACAGCCGCATCATCACCGACCGCCTGCTCAAGGTGCTACCCGAGAACGTGCGGGTGCTGGAACTGGCTGGCGCCGCCGAATTCCGTATGAGTCAGTACGGGCCGGCGGAGTCGTTCCTCTCGCGCGCGATCAAGAATGCGCCCAACGCCTTGCTGCCCCGGCAGATGCTGGCCCAGGTCTTTCTGCGAACCGGTCAACCAGCCAAGGCACTGGAAGCGCTGCAGCCGGCCATCAACGCCGCCCAGCCCGACGGTTCCAGCCTGACCCTCGCCGGTGAGGCCTATCTGCAAATGGGCAAGAACAAGGAAGCCGACGACACGTTTGCCGCAGCGGCCAAGGCCTCGCCCAACAACGCCAAAGTTCGCACCGCCGTGGCCATGGCACAGATCAGCCGGGGCAACATGGCCGCGATGGCCGATCTGGAAGCCTTGGCCGCCGGTGACAGCAACAGCCGTGCGGACCTGATGCTGATCTCGGCGCGCCAGCGCCAGGGCGACTATGCGGGCGCCATGAAGGCAATCGATGCGCTGGAGAAAAAGCAGCCCGACCGCGCGCAGGCACATGGTCTGCGTGGTCAATTGTTGTTCAGCAAGGGAGATCTGGCCGGCGCCCGGCGCAGTTTTGAGACCGCGCTCAGCAAGGAACCGACCTACTTTGCAGCCGTCGCCGCACTGTCGTCGATGGACATGTCCGACGGCAAGACTGACGATGCAAAAGCGCGATTCAAGCGCTTCCTCAAGGACAACCCCACCAGCCATCAGGCCGCATTGGCCCTGGCGGAAATTGCAGCGCGCAGCGGTGCTCCGGTGGCCGAGGTCACACGGTTGACGCAAGAAGCGGTCAAGGTCAATCCTGACAACGTCCCCACGCGCATTGTGTTGATCGAGCAGTACATCAACAGCGGCGACCCCAAGGCGGCCTTGGTTGCCGCACAGGAGGCCTTGGTGTTGATGCCGCAGAACGCCGACATCATGGAAGCGCTGGGTCGTGCCCAGCTGGCCAACGGCGACGGTACACAGGCTGTGACCACGTTCAAGAAGCTGGCCGCGGTGCAAACGTCCAACCCGCGGCTGCTCATCCGCCAAGCCGAGGCGCAGATGCTCACCAAAGACAACGCAGGTGCTGCGCAATCCCTGAAGAGGGCACTGGCCATCAGGCCAGATTACATGCCGGCCAAGCGTGGCCTTTTGTCGCTGGCCGTGCTGGACAAGCGATACGACGAAGGGCTGGCCATTGCCAGTGAAATACAGAAGGCGTCGGCCGACCAGGATGCGGGCTGGCTGCTTGAAGGCGAAGTCGAAATCAGCCGCAAGAACTACGACGGTGCGGTCAATGCGTGGCGCAAGGCACTGCAGAAGCGCAAGTCCACCGAAACGGCCGTGAAGATCCACAACGCCTTGTTGTCGGGCGGCAAGCGTGCCGAATCCGAGCGCTTTTCGGCCGACTGGACCAAGGACCACCCCAACGATGCCGGGTTCCGCTTCTACCTGGGCGACATGGCCATGGCACGACGCGAATTTGCAGCCGCTGAAACCCACTACCGCAGCGTGCTCAAGATGCAGCCCAACAATGCGCTGGCCATGAACAACGTCGCTTGGCTGATGGTGCAGCAAGGCAAACCGGGCGCCGCAGATCTGGCGCAGAAAGCGGTTTCGCTGTTGGCCGACCGCGCGCCACTGCTGGACACCTTGGCCAGCGCCTTGGCCGCAGAAAACGAGATGGGCAAGGCCATCGACGCACAGAAACGTGCTGTCGCCCTGTCGCCGGACAACCCGGCGTTGCGCCTGGGACTGGCAAAGCACTACATCAAGGCTGGCGAAAAGGCCTACGCACGTGCTGAACTTGAGGTGCTGAGCAAACTGGGCGCCAGGTTCCCGGCCCAACCCGAAGTGACCTCGCTGCTGAAGTCATTGTGACCGCTCGCACCCGTGGGACGTCGACATCACGCCGCACGGCGTTGGTGCTGGGCGCCGCCAGCCTGGCCTGCCTGAGCACGCCGCGCACCGCCAAAGGCCAGGGCCTGCCGCAGGTCATCAACACCGTCAAGGCGTCGGTGCTGCCGGTGGGCACCTACAGCGCCACGGACAACCCCCGCTTCGGATTTCGAGGCACCGGCTTTGTCATTGCAGACGGCACACTGCTGGCCACCAACTTTCATGTCTTGCCACCTGGGGTCGAACTGGAGTCGGGCCCGGTGGTGATGGTGATGGTGGCGCGCAACGCGCAGAACGGCACCCTCAAACGCGCCCGTGTTGTCGCCACCGACAAGGTGCGTGACTTGGCGCTGTTGCGCTTCGAAGGCGATCCCCTGCCCACGCTGACACTGTCAGAAACCGACGCCATCGAAGGTCAGTCCATTGCCCTGATGGGCTATCCCATCGCCGGAACCTTTGGCTTTTCGCCAGTCACCCACCGCGGCATCATCGCTTCAGTGACGGCTGCGGCATTGCCTGCGGCAACGGCCCGCTCACTGGACCCCAGAGCTGTTCGGCGGCTGCGCGACGGCGGCAACCTGGAAGTGCTGCAGCTTGATGCCACCGCCTACCCGGGCAACAGCGGCGGGCCGGTTTTTGACGCCAACACGGGCCAGGTGCTGGGCATCGTCAACCAGGTGCTGGTGCGCGGCAGTCGCGAAAGTGCACTGACCAACCCCACAGGCATTACCTACGCCGTACCGATCAAGTATTTGCAGGAACTGCTGAAGGACTTGCGCTAGATTTTGTGCTGTCCGTGCGCGCCATCATCCGCGCGAATCCGGCCCGGCGCCGCCACAGCACCCACACAAAACCCGCATCAGTGCAGGCCGTTGCGCGACGATCAGCGGGTCTGCTTCACATACCAAGGCATGGCAGCCGCCACGCCTTGGGCCATGCGGTGTGTGGCCTGGTACCCCAGCAGCCGCTGGCCCTTGCCCACGTCGGCCTGGCTGTGGCGCACATCACCCGCGCGAAAGTCGCGGTGTACGGCTTGCACCTCAGGACTCACGCCGTGCGGCGCCAGGTTTTCGCGCAACAGCGCAAACAGCTGATTCAGCGTGGTGCGGTCGCCCACGGCCACGTTGTAGACCTGGTTGCGGGCTTCGGCGTTGGTGGTCGTTGCCGCCAGCAGGTTGGCCTGCACCGCGTTGTCGATGAAGCAGAAGTCGCGGCTGGTTTCACCGTCGCCGTTGATGTAGACGGTTTCGCCTTTCAGCAACGAGGCGGTCCACTTGGGCACCACGGCGGCATAGGCGCCGTCCGGATCCTGGCGCGGGCCAAACACGTTGAAGTAGCGCAAACCCACGGTGGTGAAGCCATAACTGCGCGCAAACACGTCGGCGTACAGCTCGTTGACATACTTGGTCACAGCGTAGGGCGACAGCGGTTTGCCGATCACATCTTCCAGCTTGGGCAGACCGGGGTGATCGCCATAGGTGCTGCTGCTGGCGGCATAGGTGAAACTGGTCACCTTGGCGTCGCGCGCGGCCACCAGCATGTTCAGAAAGCCGTTGATGTTGGCCGCGTTGGTGGCAATGGGGTCTTCCAGGCTGCGCGGCACACTGCCGAGCGCGGCCTGGTGCAACACATAGCTCACGCCTTCGCAGGCCCGTTTGCAGTCGGCCAGATCGCGGATGTCGCCTTCGATGAAATTGAAACGGGCCCATTGCGCCGGGGTCACCAGTGCCTGCACCTCGGCCAGATTCTTGCGGTGGCCGGTGGCAAAGTTGTCCAGGCCCACCACATGCTGGTCCAGCTTGAGCAGCGTTTCCAGCAGATTGGAGCCGATGAAGCCGGCCACGCCGGTGATCAGCCAGGTCTTGGGAGACTTCGGCAAGGCCGCTTGAAGCTGCTGGTAGGGGGTCATGAACGGCTCGGTTACAGGTTCAGGGCCCGTAACCCATCAGGTGCTGCATGGTCACGGCGGACCTGAGATTTTTGCATGTGCGGTCGCCGCCGGGCACCAGGGCCGAGCTCACAGCGCCCAAAGCCATGCCCTATTTCGCACACCGGTCCGCTGCCAGCGCCAGCCCCGGCGATACGATCTGTGCGAACCACGCCCTTGCCAGCGTCAACCCGCCTGCCGATGAAACCTGCCATCACCATCAACCCGGTAGCGCTGCACCACGCCAGCGGCTACCGCGACTGCCTGGACACCGTGGCCCGCGAAAAGCGCTACCTGGCCCAGATCGAAGCCCTGCCGCTGGCGCGCATCGAAGGTTTTGTCGCCGACAGCGTGGCCCAGGACGCGGTGCAATTCATGGCCCTGGATGGTGACCAGGTGGTGGGCTGGGCCGACATCTTCCCGGCCTGGGCACATGCGGTGGCGCACACTGGCCGCCTGGGCATGGGCCTGTTGCCAGCCTACCGAAGCCAGGGCACCGGGCGACGGCTGCTGCAGGCCTGCATCAACAAGGCCACCGCCAAGGGCATCACCCGCATCGTGCTGGAGGTCCGGGCCGACAACCACCGCGCTATCGGCCTGTACACCGCACTGGGCTTTGAACACGAGGCCCTGATGCGGCACGCCATGCGCTTTGACGGCCAGTATTTCGACGCGGTGCAGATGGCGCGTCTTGCCGACGGGTAGCCCTGCGGGTAGGTACCCGGTCAGCCGGCCGCCCAGGCGTCGCGCAGTTCGCGCTTGAGCACTTTGCCGATGGCGCTGCGCGGCAGTTCGTCCACCAGCCGCAGTGCACTCAGTCGCTGCGTCTTGCCAACCTGGGCATTGGCCCATTGGCGAATGGCTTCGGCTCCCTCTGTGGCGCCTGCACGGCGCACGCAGAAAGCCACCGGCGTTTCGCCCCATTCCGCACTGGGCACACCGACCACCGCCACGTCGGCCACGCTGGTGTGGGCGCGCAACACGGCTTCCAGGTCGCTGGGGTAGATGTTGAAGCCGCCGCTGATGATCATGTCCTTGCGCCGGTCCATCAGCACCAGGAAACCGTCCTGGTCAAAACGGCCCACGTCGCCGGTGCGGATGAAGCGCCGGCCTTGTGCGTCATGCCATTCGGCAGCGGCCGTCAACCCGGGCTGCTTGTGGTAACCGCTCATCATGCCGGGTGACCGGCCCACCACCTCACCACTGGCCGGGCTGGCAACACCCACCTGCTGCGGCATTTCAACGCCATCTTCGTCGATCAGGCGGATGTCATGCCCCAACGCTGGCTGACCCACGGTGTGCAGCTTGTCCGGGTGCATGTGGGCCTGCAGGATGCAGGTGCCGCCGCCTTCGGTCAGGCCGTAGTACTCCACCAGCGCACCCGGCCAGCGCCGCACGATGTCGGCTTTCAGGTCGGCATGGAAGGGTGCACTGGTACAGAGTTTGGTCTTGAACGACGACAGGTCAAAACGATCAAATTCAGGCTGTGCCATCAGGCGTCGGTACTGCACCGGCACCAGCATGGTGTGCGTGACGCGGTGTTCCTGGGCCAGTTGCAGGTAACGCAAGGCGTCGAACTTGGCCATCAGCACCACGCAGCCGCCATAAGCCAGTGTGGGGATCAGGCATACCAGTGTGGTGTTGCTGTACAGCGGCGTGGCGATCAGCGTGACGGTGTCGGCGGCATAACCCGACGCCTGAGCTCGCTGAATATGCGCCCAGCGCATGGCATGGGGTTGCACGATGCCCTTGGGCGTACCGGTGGTGCCCGATGAATAGATGATGTTGAACGGCCATTCGGGTTGAATCGCCACCGCCTGGGGCCGTGCACCGGCGGGCAACAACCAGTCACCCAGGCCGTCGGCGGCCGTGCTGGCGCCGTTGTTGATGAACACCGTCTGCGCTGTCGCCGGCCAGCCGATCTGGCGCGCCTGCGCGGCGGCATCGACAAACACCAGCGCGGCTTCGGCGTCACGCACCATGTCGGCCAGTTGCCCGTCGGTGGAACTGGGCGCCAACGGCGCCACCGCCAGCCCGGCGCGCAAGGCGCCCAGGAAAACGGCCACATAGGTGCAGGACGTTTCGGCACAAACAGCCACCACCTGCCCTGGCCCGAGCCCGCTGCGCTGCAAGGTGGCCGCCACGCGGTCCACGGTGTCGTGCAGCGCCTGGTAGCTGAGACGCTGCGGCCCCATCACCAGCGCGGTGGCTTGCGGCCGCTGCTGTGCGTGCTGCGCCAGCAGATGGGCCAGGTCGTTGAAGGGGGCGTCGTCGGCGGGGTTGTCCATGATCGTCACTGTAAGGCAACGCTGAGCCAGTCCCTCGCAGCGTCGCCCGAAGCGCAAGCTTCAGGCCGTGTCGTGCCACGGCCACCTACATCTTGCCTTTCCAGGGCACCCGCTTGCGTTCAACCCCGCGCATGAACAGGTCAAACAGCCAGGCCACGACACCACTCACGATGTTGCCCATCATGACGATGTCGGTGCGCAAAAAATTCGACGCATTCAGCACCATCTGTACCGGGCAAGCGTTGGCCGCGACCACTTCAGCGGTCCCTGCGTCTTTTGCCGGCGCACCACGAAGCCCAGATCCTGCCCCTGAACCGGCCCGTCGACAACAAAGGCCTCAGGCTTGTGGCACATGCAGCACCAGGCCGTCCAGACCAGGACTGGCGATGATCTGGCAACTCAGGCGGCTGTTTGGCCGGCGCACGGCCAACGTGGTGTTGAGCATGCTGTCTTCGTCATCGCCGGCAGCGCCCACGCGCGCCGCCCAGGCGGCATCCACCACCACATGGCAGGTGGCGCAGGACAGAACGCCGCCGCAGTCGCCGTCGATGCCGGGCACGCCTTCAAAGCTTGCTGCCAGCATCAGGTTGCCGCCATCGGCCACGTCGGCTTGAACAGGGCGGCCGTCGGCCAGGATCCAGGTGATTCGAGTCATGGTGTTGCGGCTGAACGGGGCTGTTCCAGAAACTGCGCGATCCAGCCCATGAAGCCCGTGGCATGCACAGGTTGCTCGATCTGTTCGCGCGCGCGGGCCACCTGATCGGGCGACCACAAGTGCGGATGTTCGTCCAGAAGTGCCCGCATGAATTCAAGGCTCAGTTCGGGGTGATACTGCGTGGTGAAGATATGGTCACCCACCGCCAGTGATGCGTTGGGCGTCCAGTCGTCACCGCCCAGTACTCGGGCGCCGGGCGGCACCTGCAGCACTTGGTCCTGATGGGCGGCAAACAGACGCAGTGGCGACTGCGCCGGCACCATGCAGGGCAGTTGCTCACGGAAGTGCGTCTGCGCCGCGCCCACGCGCCAGCCGCCTGCTGACGGGCCGATCCGGCCACCCAGCGCATGCGCCACCATCTGGTGGCCAAAACACAGACCCACCAAGGGCGCGCGTTGTGCATGCAGTCTTTGTACCAGCGATGCCAGCGCCAGCATCCACGGCGCACCCTCGTTGACCGAGGACACACTGCCTGTCAACACCCAGCCATCAAAATTCCCGGGGTCGGGCGGCAACTCGCAGGCGCTGGCGTGCCAGACTTCAAATTGCCAGGACGGTCGCCAGGGCTGCAGCCCCGCCACGACCTTCAGGCCATCGTTCCCAAAGCGCTGCGCAAACGCCGATCGGTCGATGTTGTTGTTCAGGACGGCAATGCGGAGAGTCATGGGCTCATCATCTCAGGCAGGCTCAGCCGCAACACGCTATCGGGTTTTTCCACGTCCAGCCAGGTCACAGGCAAGGTTGCAACTTCATGCTCTGGCAAGATGCAGGCCATGCGGCAAGTCCACGCTCCAGGCTCAGATCCGGCACCTGCGCAGACGCAAGTCCAGACGGCCGGCGGCCGGGTGGCTTCGCCATCCTGGCAGCCCCTGGGCGACGGTGGCGCCAGCCAGTGGCTGGTGAAGACCGACGATCCCGATGTGCAGGCGCTGTGGCAACCCGATTGGCAACTGCAGTACGACCAGCTGTCGGGTGGCGCGTTCAGCGGCCAGGTGCACCACATCCAGCTGCCCGGTCTACGTTTGGTGCGAGAGGACTCCAACCGTGCGCTGCACCAGCGCGGCGCCATCGACCCTGGGGCTTACGGCATGGCGATGCCGCTGGCCATGTCGGGGCCGGCCCTGTTCAACGGCCAGGTGGTGACACACGACAAGGTGATGGTCGGCCGTGGTGACGTGCTGGACCTGGTCACGCCCGATCAGTTCTGCCTGATTGCCGTGGTGGTGGACCAGGCGCTGCTGCGCCCGCTGTGGCAACACATGTACCAGAAGGACTTGTCGACATGGCTGGCGATGCAACTGGTGCTGCCTGCGCGTGCCGCCGCGGCCCATGCGGTGCGCGAAATGCACCTGCAGACCATGGCGCGACTGGGTGCGGCGCCGCTGCAGCCCCTGAGTGATGCCGCCATGCTTCGCTTGCGCGACACGCTGCTGATGGAATGGATCGAAGCACTGCCCGAAACGGTGCATGCCACCCCCAACCCGGTGCAGCTTCGACGCAAACAACTGGTGCGCCGTGCCTGCGAGCTGATGCTGGCCCAAGGGGATGAGCCGCCGTCGATGCTGCAGCTGTGCCAGCAGGTGGGTGCTAGCCGCCGCCAGCTGAACTACTGTTTCCAGGAGGTGCTGGGCGTCAGCCCGCTGAAGTACCTGCGCGCCTTGCGACTGGGCCGTGTGCGGCGAGAACTGCGCGGCGGCGGTGTCACCGTGCAGGACGCTGCCGGCCACAGCGGCTTCTGGCACCTGGGTCAATTTGCCCGCGACTACCGCGCGCTGTTTGACGAACTGCCCAGCGCCACGCTGAAACGCGCGGGCTGAGCAGCGGCCGCCACGCCGCCCAGACCCCAGCCGATCAAAGCGAGGCCTGCAGCGCCAGGGGCGGCGGCACAAAGGCCCGGTAGGCCTCTTCCAGCCAGCGCGCAAAACGCAGGCAGACCGGGTCGGCAAAGGCCGGGCCGATGACCTGTGCACCCACCGGCAAGCCCGCAGGGGACAGCCCGATAGGCACCGCCGTGGCAGGCAGGCCCACGATGCCGGCGTACCCGGCCCAGAAAAGCTGCGTGGTGCTGGGTTGCAGCCCGCCGTTGACCGGCAGCAGTCGCTCCCAGCGGTAGCCCTTCTGGTTGTGCACCACGGCGGTGGTGGCCGCCACCGGGCACAGCAGCACATCGTGGTGTTCAAAAAACTGTGCCCACTGCTGGCGCAGCTTGTGTCGCTGGTCTTCCAGCAGCATCCAGTGGCGGTGGCTTTGGGTAAAGCCGCGCCAATGGGCCGCCGGAAATTCGCTGACCGAGCCGCTGCATTTTTCAGCCTGGGCCTGTGCGGCCTCAAATTCTTCTTCGCTGAGCTGACCACACAGCGCGCCGCGCAGTTGCCCGATGTACACCTGCCAGGCCGTTTCGCTGTCCACCGGCCGTGCTTCGGTGTCCACCTGCACCCCGCTCTTGCGCAGAAAGTCGACCAGTGCCAGTAAGGCATTGCGCACGTCAGCGTCCACCTTCGCCCGCGGGTCGTCGGCCATCAGGGCCACCCGCATCTGGCGCGCCGTGCGGCCGCTGTCGCGCCAGGACACCGGCACCCGGCCCATGGGCCCCAGGCAGCTCAGCGGCGAGGCCAGCACATCCATGGCCAGCGTCAAGTCCAACGCGCTGCGTGCCAGCGGCCCGACGGCCTGGATGTCGATGTGGTCCACCCCCACCTGCCCCGGCAATTCATGGCCCTGCATGTCCAGCACGCCCCAGGTGGGTTTGTGGCCCCACACGCCGCAATAGTGCGCCGGGTTGCGGATGGACGAACCGATGTCGCTGCCCAGTTCCAGCATGGCCATGCCCGCGGCCAGCGACGCCGCCGAGCCGCCCGAAGACCCACCCGGGCTGCGGGTCAGGTCCCAGGGGTTGTTGCTGGTGCCGTAGACCGGATTGAACGTCTGCCAGTCGGCCAGCGACACGGGCACATTGGTCTTGCCGTAGATCACCGCGCCGGCGTCCAGCAGGCGCTGCACCATCACGGCATTGCTGCCAGCGATGTTGTGGCGGTGTTTTTCGTAGCCGAAGGTGGTGGGCGTGCCCACCCAGTTGAAGGCCTCCTTCACGGTCATGGGCAAGCCGTGCAAAGGTCCCCAGACCTGGCCGCGCGCCAGCGCCGCGTCCGCCTCTTGCGCACGCTTCAAGGCCACGTCTTCCTGCACCACCACCACGGCGTTCAGCGCCGGGTTCAGGCGTTTCAGGCGCTGAAAGTGGGTCTGCAGCAATTCAACACTGGAGAATTCGCCTGCACGCAGGCGCTGGGCCACATCGGTGGCGCTGGATAGACAAGGGTCGGTCATGCGGTGTCGGGGCCTGTGTCATGCAAGAACCCTATTTGTACACAGTGTGGCAACCTGGGCACGCCCGGACTTGACCAGACAAACCCGCAGACCCATTTGCCCAAAGTTGATGCCTCAGGGGCCCGGCCTGGGGCATCCTGCCGCCTCGTGCACACTTGGCCGTGTTCCTGGCGCGTCCCGGAGGCTGCTAAGGTGGGCGTGTAAGCCCGAATGGGATCACACGCCATATGGCCAGAGAATATGGGTTTCGAAGCAGCTGCGCACGAAACTTGCATGTCTCGCGCAAAGCCGTTCCGGACTTGCGCTATTTTTTGAACTCTGAAAAAGGACTGCCCTGATGAAGCTTGCCCGCCGTTCCCTCCTGTCGATCGTGGTCTCGGCCGTTGCCGCCACCGTCACGCCTGCGGTCATGGCCCAAGGCACTGTGTTGCGCGTGGTGCCCCACAGCAACCTGGCCATCCTGGACCCCATCTGGACCACCGCCTACATGAGCCGCAACCACGGCTACATGATCTACGACACGCTGTTCGGCACCGACGAAAACGGCAAGGTCAAGCCGCAGATGGTGGAGAGCTGGACCGAAAGCGACGACCACCGGCTGTGGACCTTCAAGTTGCGCAAGGGTCTGGCATTCCACGACGGTGCGCCGGTGACCGGCGACGACGTGATCGCCAGCCTGCAGCGCTGGGGCAAGCGCGATGCCATGGGTTCGGCGCTGTTCCAGTTCGTGCAGCGCATGGACTCGCCCGCCCCCGACACCTTCCGCATCTTCCTGGGTGAAGCCTGCGGCTTCGTGCTCGAGGCCCTGGGCAAGCCCAGTTCCAGCGTGCCCTTCATCATGCCCAAGCGCGTGGCCGAAACCGACCCCTTCAAGCAGATCGACGACTACATCGGCTCGGGCCCCTACGTCTTCAAGAAAGACGAGTTCAAGCCGGGCGACCGGGCGGTGTACCTGAAAAACACCAAGTACGTGCCGCGCAGCGAGCCGCCGTCGGGCAGCACGGGCGGCAAACGGGTGTACGTCGATCGGGTCGAATGGAACCTGGCGCTGCGCGATACGCTGGCCCAGGTCAATGCCCTGCAAAAGGGCGAGGTCGACATCGTCGAGGCTCTGGGCTTCGACCACTACGAGACCGTGAAGGCCGACAAGACACTGCAGCTGCCCAACTACTCCAAGTTCGGCCTGCAGTACATGGCGCGCTTCAACCACCTGCACAAGCCCTTTGACAACGTCAAGGTTCGCCAGGCTGCACTGGCCGCATTCTCGCAAGAGCCCTTCCTGCGAGCCCAGGTGGGCGTGAAGGAGCTCTACCATACCTGCGCCTCGATGTTCATCTGCGGTACACCTTATGGCAGCACCGCAGGCAGCGAGATCCAGTCCAAGGGCAACATGCGCAAGGCCCAGCAGTTGCTGAAGGAAAGCGGCTACGACGGCACGCCCGTGGTGCTGATGAAGCCCACCGACCTGGCCGCGATCGGCAAGATTCCCGATGTGGCGGCCCAGCTGCTGCGCCAGGCCGGCTTCAAGGTCGACCTGCAGGCCATGGACTGGCAGACCCTGGTGGGCCGCCGCGCCAAGAAAGACCCCATCGACAAGGGCGGCTGGAACATGTTCCTCACCTCCTGGCAGGCTTTTGACGTGTGGAGCCCCATCGCCAACCCGGCGCTGGATTCGCGCGGCGAAAAGTCGGTCTGGTTCGGCTGGCCCACCGACGACAAACTGGCGACCCTGCGCAACGAGTTCATGCGCGCCACGGACGAGTCTGTCAAGAAGAAGCTGGCCGACCAGATCCACACGCGGGCCTTTGAGGTGGGCACCCACGCACCAGTAGGTGAATACACCCAGCCCATGGCTGCACGCAAGAACATCAGCGGCTTCTTCGTCACCAACGGCAACATCTACTGGAACCTCAAGAAGAACTGAGGCTGCGGTAAATCGGGCGCGGGCGGTCTGCTCGCCTGCCGCCCGTGCACTTTTCCTGTTCGTTTGCCTGAACGACCGCGCCTATGTTGAGTTTCCTGTTGCGCCGGCTGGCGTCCACACTGCCGGTTCTGCTGATCGTGTCGCTGCTGGTCTTTCTGATGCTGCGCCTGGCACCGGGCGATCCGGCAGCCATCCTGGCGGGTGACGCGGCCAGCACCGAGCAGATCGCGCAGATCCGAACCGGCCTGGGGCTGGACAAATCCATCCCCGAGCAGTACGTCATCTGGATGAGCCAGGTGCTGCGCGGTGATCTGGGGCAGAGCTACTACTACAAGACCGAAGTCACCACGCTGATCGGCCAGCGCGTGGAGCCCACGCTGTCCCTGGCGCTGATCACCATCACCATCGCGGTGTTGGTGGCGGTGCCCCTGGGCGTGATGGCCGCCTGGCGTTTTGGCGGCTGGCTGGACAAGGGGCTGATGGGGTTTTCGGTGCTGGGTTTTTCGGTGCCGGTGTTTGTCAGTGCCTACCTGTTGATCTGGCTGGTGTCGCTGAAGTTGGGCTGGCTGCCGGTACAGGGCTACAAGCGCATCGGCAACGGCCTGGGCCCGTGGCTGTACCACCTGACGCTGCCCGCCATCACCCTGAGCCTGATCTACGTGGCCCTGATTGCACGCGTGACGCGGGCCTCGGTGCTGGAGACCCTGGGTGAAGACTACATCCGCACCGCACGCGCCAAAGGGCTGCCCGAACGCACGGTGCTGGTGCAGCATGCCCTGTCCAACGCCGCCGTGCCCATCGTCACGGTGATCGGCATCGGCATTGCGCTGCTGATCGGCGGTGTGGTGGTCACCGAATCGGTCTATGCCATCCCGGGGCTGGGCCGGCTCACCGTGGACGCCGTGCTGGCGCGCGACTTTCCCACCATCCAGGGCCTGATCCTGTTGTTCTCTTTCGTCTACGTGCTGGTCAATCTACTGGTGGATCTGTCCTATGTCTTCTTTGATCCCCGCATCCGGTACTGAGCCCGCTGTGGCCGCTGACTTCGACCAGTTGTCGGTCGAGTCGGCCACCATCGTCAGCCAACCCAGCGCCTGGGACCGCGTGCGCCGCAACACGTCCGTGCGCATCGGCGGCACGGTCATGGCGCTGCTGGTGGTCATCGCGCTGCTGGCACCCTGGCTGGGCACGGTCGACCCGTCACTTTTTGATCCCGCCAGCCGCGACCTGCTGCCTGGCAAAAGCGGCGAAATCACCACACTGGACGGTGACATCCTCGAACACCGCTTCTGGATGGGCAGCGACAGTTTTGGCCGCGACATCTACAGCCGGGTGATCTACGGCACCCAGGTGTCGCTGATCGTGGGCATCAGCACGGCCATCCTGTCGCTGTCGGCGGGCATTGTCCTGGGCCTGGTGGCCGGTTTTTTCCGCCGGCTCGACGGCCCGCTGATGCGCGTGATGGACGGCCTGATGGCCATTCCCGCAATCCTCATCGCCATCGCCCTGGTGGCCATGTGGCGCGGCAGCCTGACCACGGTGGTGATCGCCATTGCCATTCCCGAAATACCGCGCGTCACGCGCCTGGTGCGCTCGCTGGTGCTCAGCATCCGCGAAGAGCCCTACGTGGAAGCGGCCGTCTCGCTGGGCACGCCCACCTGGAAGATCATGTGGCGCCACATCCTGCCCAACACCGTGGCGCCGCTGGTGGTGCAGGCCACCTTCATCTGCGCCTCGGGCATCCTCACCGAGGCCATCCTGTCGTTCCTGGGCGTGGGCCTGCCGCCCGACATCCCCACCTGGGGCAACGTGATGGCCGAAGGCCGTTCGCAATTCAACGAGTTCCCGCACAACATCTTTTTCCCCGGCATCTTCCTGGCAGTGACAGTGCTGGCCGTCAACATCCTGGGTGACGGGCTGCGCGACACGCTGGACCCCAAGATGGCCAAACGCGGATGAACGCCCCCGTGAATACCACCGCGCCGGTCCTGGAGGTGCAGGACCTCACCATCGCGCTGCCGCCTGGCGGCGACCGGTCCACCGCGGTCAAGAACGTCAGCTTCAGCGTAGGCCGCGGCGAAACGCTGTGCCTGGTGGGCGAATCGGGTTCGGGCAAGAGTGTCATCGCCCAGGGCGTGATGGGCCTGCTGCCCAAGACGCTGCCGGTGACCACCGGGCGCATCCTGCTGCAAGGCGAAGACATCACGCATGCACCGCTGTCGCGCCTGCGTGAACTGCGCGCCACGCGCATGAGCATGATCTTCCAGGAGCCCATGACCGCGCTGAACCCGGTCATGACTTGTGGCGACCAGATCGATGAAGTGCTGCGCGAACACACGCCCTTGAGCGCCGAAGAGCGCCGGCAGAAGGTGCTGTCCATCATCGGCGAGGTGCTGCTGCCCGAACCCGAACGCATGGTGTCGAGTTACCCCCATCAGCTGTCGGGCGGTCAGCGCCAGCGCATCATGATCGCCATGGCGCTGGTGCTGGACCCGGTGCTGCTGATTGCCGACGAGCCCACCACGGCGCTGGACGTCACCACGCAAGCACAGATCCTGAAACTGGTGCTGGACCTGCAGCAGCGCCACGGCACCGGCGTGCTGTTCATCACCCATGACCTTGGCGTGGTTGCCGACATCGCCAACCGCGTGGCGGTGCTGCGCCTGGGTGACCTGGTGGAGATGGGGCCACGTGATGAGGTGCTGAAAACACCGCAGCACAACTACACCCGCATGCTGATGGCGTCCGTGCCCACGCTGAACACGCAGAAGCGTGCCCAGGACGCCGACGCACCCGTGGTGCTGCGCGTCAAAGGCCTGGTCAAGACCTACAGCGACAAAAGCTGGTTTGGCAAACACCGCCTGGTGCATGCCGCCAAGGATGTGAACCTGGAAATCCGGCGCGGCCAGACCCTGGGCATCGTCGGCGAAAGTGGCTCTGGCAAGAGCACGGTGGCGCGCTGCGTGGTGCGCCTGATCGACCCCACGGCAGGCTCGGTGATGCTGGGCAACGACGAAATCGCCACGCTGGGCGCCAGTGCCTTGCGGCCCTTGCGGCAGCGCGTGCAGATCGTTTTCCAGGACCCCTACCGTTCGCTGAACCCGCGCCGCACCGTGGGCCAGGCGCTGGTGGAAGGCCCGATGAACTACGGTCTGTCCAACGATGCCGCCCAAGCCAAGGCGCGTGAACTGCTGGGCCTGGTGCGCATGGACGTCAGCGCCATGGACCGCTACCCACACCAGTTCAGCGGTGGCCAGCGCCAGCGCATCTGCATTGCGCGCGCCTTGATGATGGAACCGGAACTGCTGATTGCCGACGAAGCCGTCAGCGCGCTGGACGTGTCGGTGCAGGCCCAGGTGCTGCGCCTGTTTGAAGAAATCCGCGAACGGCTGAAGATCGCCATGCTGTTCATCACACACGACCTGCGGGTGGCCAGCCAGGTATGCGACGCGCTGGCCGTGATGAGCGAGGGCGAGGTGGTGGAATACGGCCCCGCGCACCAGGTGTTTGGCAACCCCCAGCACGCCTACACCCAGGCTCTGTTTGCAGCTGCTCCGGGTAAGAACTTTGCCTTTGGCACCCGGCCTGGAGCCTGACGCGGCAGCGGACCCGCTGCCACTGCACCAGCGCCTGGCACGCCACACCGCCACCTGGAGCCCCGCCAGCCGCGGGCTGCTGTGGATGGCCGCGTCGGGATTGATCTTTTCGGTGCTGAACACCGGCATGCGATCGCTGGCACTGCAACTGGACCCTATGCAGACGCAGTTTGTGCGCTACGCCACCGCGCTGGTGATGCTGCTGCCCGTGGTGCTGTGGAGCGGCTGGCGCAACTACCGGCCACAGAACATCGGCGGCCAGTTCACCCGCGGGGCATTGCACACCATGGGTCTTGTGCTGTGGTTCCTGTCGTTGCCCCACATCACCTTGCCCGCGGTCACGGCCATCGGTTTTTCCGCGCCCATCTTCATGATGATCGGCGCCCGCATCTTCTTCAAGGAAGCCATGCATTGGGACCGTTGGCTGGCCACGCTGCTGGGTTTTGCCGGCGTGCTGGTGGTGGTGGGGCCCAAGCTGGGCGGCGGCGGAGGCTGGTGGTATCTGGTGATGCTGGCCAGCGCACCGGTGTTTGCCGCGTCGTTCCTGCTGACCAAGGTGCTGACGCGCAATGAAAGTGCCGGTGTCATCCTGTTCTGGCAAGCGCTGAGTGTCAGCCTGTTCAGTCTGCCCATGGGGCTGCTGACCTGGCAACCACTGTCAGCCGGGCAGTGGGCGGCGTTTGTGGCCTGCGGCGCACTGGGCAATGCGGGGCACTACTGCCTGACACGCGCGTTTGCGGCGGCCGACGTGTCGGCCACGCAGTCGGTGAAATTCCTGGATCTGCTGTGGGCGTCGGTGCTGGGCCTGCTGGTGTTTGGCGATGTGCCCACACAGTCGACGCTGCTGGGCGGTGCGGTCATTGCCGCGGCCACGCTTTGGGTGGCGCGGCGTGAATCCCGGCGTGGCCGGCCCACGCAGGTTGCACCTGTTGAAGACCCCCATGCATGATCAGCCCGGCGCCGCCGCTTCAACAGCGCGCTCATCAGTCTGGACGCCCCTGGTACTGGCCTTGCTGTGGGGCCTGAACTGGCCGGCCGTGAAGATCATGCTGGGCACCCTCCCGCCCTTGCTGATGCGCGGCATGGCCTTCAGCGCCGCGGCCCTGGTGCTGGGCGCGGTGCTGCTTGTCCGACGCGCGCCGCTGCTGCCACCGCGCGCCGATTGGGCGCCGCTGATGGCCATCGGCTCACTGACCGTGGTGGCTTTCGGACTGTTCACCGCCTTTGCGCAGCTGCACAACAGCACCTCACGCGCGGCGGTGCTGACCTTCACCATGCCGGTGATGGCCGTGGTGCTGGCGCGGGTGGTGCTGGGTGAGCGCATCAACGCCCGCACCGCCTGGGCGCTGGTATTGTGTGTGGCGGGCATCACCCTTCTGGCGGCACCAGCGCTGGGTCTGGGCGCAGCGCACGGTTCAGCGCCCAGACCACTGTGGCCGCTGCTGCTGCCGCTGGGCGCGGCGTTTTCATGGGCCTTGGGCACCGTGGTGGCCAAGCGCTGGCCGACGACCGGCAACCCCTTGTGTGGCTTGACCTGGCAGATGGCCTTGGCCGCCGCGGTGACGCTGGCCTGCGCCGCCATGACGGGCGACCCGTGGCCCACGGCCTGGCCTGTTGCGGTGGTTGCCGCGTTTGCCTTCCATGTGTTGTTTGCCACCGCCCTGGCCTACCTGCTGTGGTTTCGCATGCTGGCCACCACGGGCGCCGGCGCGTCGGCCATGACCACGCTGGGTGTGCCGGTGGTCGGCGTGCTCAGTGCCATGGCCCTGGTGGGTGACCGGCCGCAGCCCATCGACTGGTTGGGGTTTGCACTGGTGCTGGCCGCGGCAGGCGCTATCGTCTGGAGACCGGCTGCCCATCGTCGCGCCGAGCAGGCCCGCCGCTGACAAACCGAAGCCCTTCACCCGGCCACCAGACCCTGCAGCCGCTTCATCAACATCTCGACCAAAGACGCACCCCATGCCCCGCATCCTGATCGCTGGTTACCAGCACGAAACCAATACCTTTGCACCCAGCGTGGCCGACTGGGCCGCCTTCACACGCGGTGACTCCTTCCCGGCCTACATGCGCGGGCCCGAGATGCTGGACAAGCTGTCGGGCATCAACATCCCTGTGGGGGGGTTCATGGATGCGGCCAGACGCAAAGGCTGGACGCTGGTGCCCAGTGCCTGGGCCGGCGCCATCCCGTCCAGCTACGTCACCGAAGACGCCTTTGAACGCATCGCCGGCGCCATCTGCGAAGACGTGCAAAAGGCCGGCGCCGAAAGCAGTCTGGACGCCATCTACCTGGACCTGCACGGCGCCGCTGCGGCTGAACACGCGTTCGACAGTGAAGGTGAACTGCTGCAGCGCCTGCGTGCCATCGTCGGCCCGAAGCTGCCCATCGTGGCCAGCCTGGACCTGCATGCCAACGTCACCCACCGCATGCTGCAAACCGCCGACGCATTGGTCAGCTACCGGACCTATCCCCACGTGGACATGGCCGACACCGGCGAACTGGCCGCCGAACTGCTGGTGCGCCGCTTCAAGGCCGGGCAGAAAGAGCCGCTGCACTACAAGCGCTTTCCGTACCTGATCCCGCTGAACGCGCAAAGCACCTTCATGGAACCGGCAAAAAGCCTCTACGAAGAACTGGTGGCCATGGACCGTGAATTCGGCACCGTGCTGAGTTTCTGCCCCGCCTTCCCGGCGGCGGATTTTGACGAATGCGCGCCCATGCTGTGGGGCCACGGCGAGCGCGCCGAAGCGGCGGTGGAGCAGCTGTATGCCCGCGCCAGTGAACCCAAACAATGGCGCGTGACGGTGCTGCCCGCGCGTGAATGTGTGGTGCAGGCGCTGGCTCTGGCCGCGTCCCCCAACACACCCGCCGGCAAACCGGTGGTGGTGGCCGACACACAAGACAACCCCGGCGCCGGCGGCGACAGCAACACCACCGGCATGCTGCACGCGCTGCTGGCGCAAGGCGCGGGCCGCCAGCTGCCCGGCCAGGTGGCGCTGGGTCTGATGTTTGACGCGGCGGCTGCCAAGGCCGCGCATTCAGCCGGTGTGGGCGCTACGCTGGACATCAGCCTGGGCACCGCCGTGCCCACCTTCACCGGCCAGCCCAGCGACCCGCCGGTGCGCGGCCGCTTCAAGGTGCTGGCCTTGAGCGACGGGGTGTGCACACTCACCGGCCCCATGATGCGTGGCCTGACGGTGCGGCTGGGCCCCTGCGCGGCGCTGGAAATCGACGGCATCCGCGTGGCCGTGGTCAGCGGCAAAAAACAGCTGCTGGACCGCGAACTGCTGCGCATGGTGGGCATCCACACCGAGCAGATGCGGCTGGTGGTGGTGAAAAGCAGCGTGCACTTCCGCGCCGACTTCCAGCCCAACGCCAGCCATGTGCTGGTGGCCAAGGCTGCCGGGCCGATGGCGGCAGACCCGGGGGATTTGCCGTGGACGCGGCTGCCGGTGACGATGCGCACCCGCCCCTGAGACCGCCCCAAGTGGAAACCAGCGTGCCACAACCCGTCGCCTACACCTTCGCCGACCTCATCGCCACGCTGACCTTGGACGACGGCAAAGCCAACGTCATGGGCCTGCCGATGCTGGCCGCCATCAACGCCGCGCTGGATCGGGCTCAAGCCGACCGGGCCAAAGTGGTGGTGCTGCGCGGCCGGCCCGGCATGTTCAGCGGCGGCTTCGACTTGGCCGTGTTCAAACGCAGCCCGGCCGACACGCTGGCCATGCTGCATGCGGGCGCGCTGCTCACCGAACGCCTGTTGTCACTGCCGGTGCCGGTGCTGGCCGTCTGCACCGGCCATGCCATGGCCATGGGCGCTTTTTTACTGTTGAGCGCGGACGTGCGGGTGGGTGTCAACGCCGGCTCACGGGTGCAGGCCAACGAGGTGCAGATCGGCATGACGCTGCCCTACTTCGCCATCCAGGTCTGCCGCATGCGGCTTTCGCCGCCGCACCTGAATCTGGCCGCGTGCACCGCCCAGCCCTACACCCCCGAAGAAGCGGTGGCCGCCGGCTTTCTGGACCTGGTGGTGCCGGCCGAAGCGCTGGACAGCGCCAGCCAGGCCCAGGTGCAGCGGCTGGCCGGCCTGAACGCCGAAGCCTTTGCGGCGACCAAGCAGCGCCTGCGCAAGGCCGACCTGCAGGCGCTGCGCCAGGCCATCGAGGATGACTTGTTGAACTGGCGCAGCCGTTTCAGCGGCTGACGCCGGCCGCCCCGGCCCTTCAGCCCACTTCAGCCCCCGCTGCCCCGCGCATTGGGCTGCAGCGGCAGGCTGCGCACCGGCTGGCCCGTCAACTTGAGCAGCGCACCGGCCAGCGCAGGCGCAAAGGTGGGCACACCCAGTTCACCCACGCCGCCAATGGCCACGGTTCGGTCGGCTTCTGCCGGCGGTGGCAGCACCACCACTTTCACCAGCGGCATCTGGCCCAGGCGGATCATGGCGTTGGTGTCGAAGTTCTTGCGTTGCGCTGCGCCGTTGACAAAGGTCTGCTGGCCGTACAGCGTGGCGTTGATGGCGTGCACCACGCCGCCAACGATCTGCGCTTCCACGTTCAGCGGGTTCACCGTCAGGTAGCTGTCCAGCGCCACCCACACTTTCTTGACCTTGACGTTGGTGGCGCTGCTGCCACTGGCTTCCACCACCATGGCTACGATGGTGTTGAACGCCGCCCCAATGGCCACACCGCGTGCCGTGCCGGCCGGCAGCGGAGCGCCCCAACCCGACGCACCGGCCACGGCGTCCAGCACCGCCAGCCAGCGCGGGTTGGTCAGCCTGGCACGGCGGAATTGCAGCGCGTCCTGCCCTGCCATCGCCGCCAGCTCGTTGATGGCCGACTCGACGGCAAAGGTGTTGATCGACGCACCCACCGAACGCCAGAAACCCACCGGTATCAACGCCGTATGGCTGACCCATTCCACACGCCGGGCACCAAAGCTGTAGGGCAGCTCGGCCGACGCTTCATAACCCTGGCTGTCACCACGCGCGCCCAGCGGCACACCCCGCTGGCCCAGGATCGACGGGGATACATTGCGGTAGGCCCAACCCGCCACGGCCTGCCCGGCGTCCAGCGCAGCGCGAACCCGCACGGCCGCCATCGGCCGGTACTGGTCGTGGGTGTAATCCTCTTCGCGGGGGTAGACCAATTGCACCGGCTTTTGCAGGGCCATGCCCAGCTGCACCGCCTGGGCGATGAAGTCCACTTCGGCTTTGCGGCCCAGTCCACCGCCCAGCATCATGGTGTGGATGTGAACCTGGCTTTCGGCCATGCCGGTCAAGGCCATCGTGATGCTCAGCGCATTGCGTGCGGACTGTGTCGGGGCGTAGACGTCACAGCGCACGCCCGCCACGTAGTCCACGGTGCAGTTCAGCACCTCCATGCAGGCATGGGCCACATAGGGCAAGGTGTAGGTCGCGTCCAGCTTTTTCACATCAACGCGGGCCAGCGCCAGGTCGGCGCTGGCGGTGCTGGCTTCCACCGTGTACATCGTGCCGGGTGGATTGGCACCCCCTGCGGCGTAGGCCGGCGCGTTTTGCAGCAGCGCCTTGGCATCGGCCAGGATCTGGTCGCTGTTCATGGCCGCAGCGTCGGAGGGCAGCTTCCAGCTGACACGCAGTGAGCGCGCTGCCCGCATGGCGTCCCAGGTGGTGGTGGCCACCACGGCCACGGCATTGACGTTGTGTGCCAGGTCGGCACCCCGCGCGGTGCCCGCGGCCACCTCCAGCGGCACCACCGCCAGGGCCCCGCTGGGTGTCCCGGGCGTGCTCGACAGCACGCCGCCAAAAGTCGGACAGTGTTTGACCACGGCAAACAACATGCCCGGCAGCCGCGTGTCCAGGCCGTACACGGCACTGCCGTCCACCTTGCTCGGAATGTCCTGGCGCTGCAGGGGTTTGCCGATGTTGCGCCACGCCGATGCCGGCACCAGGGGTGCGCTGGCAGGCGGCGTCAGCTGCGCGGCCTGGGCGGCCAGCTGGCCATAGCTGTACTGCGTGCCCCCGCTGTGCCGCACCACACCGTCGACAACGGTGTAGTTGGATCGCAGCGGGTCGCCGTGGGTGTTCATGGCGGCCTGCACCAGCGTTTCGCGCGCCACCGCGCCAGCGTCGCGCATCTTCCAGAAATTGTTGCGCGTGACACCGGAGCCCACGGTGTTGATGGCGCTGCCCAACGGCGCGGGGTTGACCATCGTCGGGCCACCCTGGACCAAATGCACCCGGGCAGGGTCCACCATCAGGTCTTCGGCCAGCACCTGGGCCAGGCCCTGGAACGAGCCCTGGCCCATGTCAGAAGCGCCGATGGTCAGCGTCACGGTGTTGTCGCCGGCCACGGTCAGCCAGCTGTTGACCTGTTGCGACGCAGCCTGCGCCCGCGCCTCGGGGCTGCCCAGGCTGAAGCCCAGGGTGAAGGCGGCGGTGCCGGCCAGGAACTGGCGGCGCTGGAGTTCAAGGGTGGTGTGCATGGTGTGTTGGTCTTGGGTGTTACAGGCTGGCCACGGCGGTCTTGATGCGCTGGTAGGTGCCGCACACACACAGGTTGCCCCCCAGTTCAGAAACGATTTCCTTGCCGTGGTGTCCGGCCTTCATGGCACAGGCCACGCCCATCAACATGCCCGACTGGCAGTAGCCACACTGCGGCACCTGATGTTCGATCCAGGCTTGCTGGGCCGGGTGGCTACGGTCACTGGACAGGCCTTCGATGGTGATGACCCGCTTGCCGGCGGCTGACGAGATATCCACCACACAGGACTTTTCAGGCTGGCCGTCCATCATCACCGTGCAGGCCTTGCACTGCTCGATGCCGCAACCGTATTTGGTGCCGGTCAGGTTGAGGACATCACGCAACACCCACAGCAAGGGCATGTCGGCTGCACTGACGTTGACCGTGCGGTCGACGCCGTTGACGTTGAGGCGGTAACTGGGCATGAAATCTCCAGGGTTGGGGCGGTGACCGGCTCGATGACGTTGCAGATGCTTACAACTGCGCACCTTCAAGAAATCGGTGCCGGCGCTAAATGAGCACAATGCACATTTACGTAGATGATGCGCTGGTATCCCCTCGGCTGTCAACCGCGCTTTTTCAGGCGATGGTCGAGCAGTGCACAAAAACAGCGTCGCAGATGCCCTGCACCGACATCATCGACATCACCGCCGTCACCACCGTCACCGCCGACGGACGGCCCATAGGCCTGGCGGACAAGCATCCTGGTGGCGAGGGGCCAGCGCAGACGGCAATGTTCAGGTCATCGACAGCGGCTCGGTAGCCGAATCAATGGCGCGGCTTGATGTCGACGGCGCGTCGTTGAGGCTGCTGTCTGTGGTCGCCGACGCAGTGATCGCGCCGAGCCGAAACGCGGAACTGGCGCATCGGCCCATGGCAGCACAAAGGGCGCTTGATGTCGACAGTGGTGCAGCTGGGGGCAACGGCTGCCGTGCACAAGGCCGGCGGCGCGCCCTGGCGCACCTTCCGAATGGCAGCCGCGCAAAGGCTGGGCCACAACAGCACGCCGCCGGCAAACAGGGCAATCGACAAAGCCGG
Organism: Betaproteobacteria bacterium; assembly: GCA_024641925.1. Classification (GTDB taxonomy): domain Bacteria; phylum Pseudomonadota; class Gammaproteobacteria; order Burkholderiales; family Burkholderiaceae_C; genus Rubrivivax. The sequence goes on along the minus strand of JAHECB010000004.1, from coordinate 5,069 downwards.
TGAACCGGCAAAACCGCAGGACCAACGCCAAGCGCCGGCCACCCGCAACGACGCCCTGTTCTGCGACTTGCTGTCGTCGGTCTGCCTAGATGGCGTCCAGCGGGTAGATCGGCCGCCGCACGTGCTTGAACGCCAGCAGGTCGTAGTCCGACGTGCACACCCCCGTGCCGGCACACTCCACCACGCCACCGGCCAGGCTGCGCAAGCCGGCGCGCCAGTGGATGCGGCTTTTCAGCATCAGGAACTTCAGCCGGTCGGGTGAAATGCCCACGGCTTCAAAGGCCGCCAGATCGTGGGGCTCCACATGGTTGCTGATGACCACGATCTGGATGCCCCCGGTGTCCAGCACCGCGGTCGGGCCCATCGCGTTCATCTCGCCGCTTGCCATGGGGCCGCGGTTTCGGAAATGGCCGTCGCACAGCAGCTTCACACGCCCGGTCACCACCCGCGGCTGGCCCTTCAGGCCGATGGACGGCATGTCCAGCTTGCCACCCAGCGACAGCGTCACTTCAGCGCCCAGGCCAGCCGCCATCATCTGCTGCACGGCTTCGGGGTCGAAGATGGCAAACGCTGCGGCGTCCTGCAATCCCGCGTCCAGCATCGCGCCCAGCACAGTCATGGTGTCCATGGTGCCGCCGCTGGCGCAGTTGTCGCTGTGGTCCAGCAGCACGATGGGGCCGGTGGGTTTGCCGGCGGCCAGACGCTGGGCTTGGGCCATGGATTCGGACAGCGGCTCGATCTTGTAGACAAAGGCCTGGCGTTGCGCCCAGGCCATGTCCAGAAGTTCGTCGCACCAGCGCCGGGCCCGCGTCGGGTCGTTATCCGTCACCACCACGGCGGACAGGCCTGCATCGTGGATATCGGCATTCGGAAAGCCCACAAACACGGTGGCCGACAGCGCGCCTTGCGCCTCCATCTCGCGGCAACGCGCCTGCAGTTCGCGGTTGGGGCTGTCGTCGCTGCCCTGGCGCATCACGTGCGGCAGCATCGGTTTGCGGCCCCAGGCCATGGTGGGTCGGGCGCTGCCCTGCAACAGCGCCAGCAGCGCCTTGCCGGCACGCTGGCCGGTGCCGTACATGTCCACATGCGGGTAGGTCTGGTAACCCGCCATCACGGTGCTGTTGTTGCCCATGGTGTCGTACAGGTTGGTGTGCATGTCCAGCGCGATGCCGATGGGCACCTGGGGCGCGATGGCACGGATGCGCCGCAGCAGTTCACCTTCACCGTCCGAATAGGTCTGCGTGACCATGGCGCCGTGCAGGTCCAGCAGCACGCCGTCGCAACCCTGGGCCACGGCGTCGCAGATGCGGCCGGCGATGTGTTCAAAGGCTGCGTCGTGCACCGGCCCGCTGGGCCACGCCGATGCCGCGATCGGCAGCACCACCTCGGCGCCCGCCGCCTCGGCCAGATCCAGAAAAGCCGCCAGCGCAGCACCCGTGCCGCGGTAGGCGGCGATGGCGTCCTTGCCTTCAGGGGGCATCGACCCCCCGGTGGCAAACCGCGCCAAGGGCGTGGGCACGGGCGAGAAGGTGTTGGTTTCGTGTTTCATCTGCGCGATGACGAGTTTCATGGTCGACCTTTCTTTCATGCTTCAGGTGTTGTTCCGCTCCACGTCAACCCCAGCGAGGCGTCTGCACCTCGGCAGCAGCGCCGCGTGATGCCAGGCCATCCTGCATGCGAGGCGCTCGTGGCGCTTGCGCTCACATCGTCGCACGAACGCCGCCGCAGCCGGCACCTGGCCGCGTGTCGCGCGACACGACCCTGAGCGGGGACTTGTTCAACATTGCCCCACGCGTCGACGCCAGGACTTCGATATGACGTAAGCTCGTTGCTCCGTCGGTGTCTCGGCAGGCGACTGCCGGCCCGGGGCTTCGACCAGCAACCACCTGACGCGAAGGCGGCTGCGTGCAGTCGCCTTTCTTTCAGCAGGCGCTGCTGGCGAGGCGGTCTGTGCGCCACGCGCGATGGACCTTCGGCCTTGAACCGGCTGCCCCTTGCGCTTGCGCCTCCAACCCCATGTTCAAACAACACCCCAACACGTCCCCCCGGCGCGCAGTACAAAAGGCTGCCTCATGAGCCGCGGCACGGACGGCCTGCTGCCCTCGGGCCTGCACGCGCTCGTCTGGCGCCCTGAAGGCCCTGCGCTGAAGGGCTGGCGCGGCATCGGCTTGCGGGCCGTTCGCACCCTGCTCGTACTGCTGCGCGACTTGTTCGAGGGCCAGCTCACGCTGCGCGCCATGAGTCTGGTCTACACCACGCTGCTGTCGATCGTGCCGCTGCTGGCGTTGAGCTTTTCAGTGCTGAAGGCTTTCGGCGTGCATGACCAGATTCAGCCGCTGCTGCTGAACCTGCTGGCGCCGTTGGGCGAGCAAGGTGCCGTGATTGCACGGCAAATCGGCGATTTCATCGTCAACATCAACGTCGGCGTTCTCGGCGCCGTCGGCCTGGGGCTGTTGTTGTACACGGCCATCTCGCTGGTCCAGAAGATTGAGGAATCGCTCAACCACATCTGGCACATACCGCAGCCGAGGCAGTGGGGCGAACGCTTCAGCCGCTACCTGACGGTGCTGATGGTGGGGCCGATCCTGGTGTTCTCGGCACTCGGCCTGACGGCAGCCGTGCTGAACGCCAGCATCGTGAAGCGCCTGCTGGAAGTTGGCCTCTTCGGCCAAGGCCTGCAGCTGGCCGGGCGGCTGGCCCCCTACGCGCTGGTGATCTTCGCCTTCGCCTTTGTGTATCGCTTCATCCCCAACACGCGCGTGCGCCTGGTTCCCGCCCTGATCGGAGGCATCGTCGGTGGCGTCGGCTGGCAGACGGCAGGCTGGCTGTTTGCGATGTTCGTCGCTTCGTCGGGCCAGTACGCGGCGATCTATTCCGGATTTGCGATCCTGGTGCTGTTCATGATCTGGCTCTACCTGAGCTGGTTGGTGCTGCTGTTCGGTGCCAGCGTGACCTTTTACCTGCAGCACCCTGAATACCTGGTGCCGCAGATCGGCGAGCCGCGCCTGAGCAACCGCATGCGCGAACGCATCGGCCTGGCAGCGATGGTGATGGCGACGTCGCGCTTTGCCGAAGGCGAAAAACCGATCACGTCGACAGGCTTCACGCAAGCCTTGGCGGTGCCCCTGCATGTGCTGCAGGTGGTGCTGGACGCATTGTGCAAAAGTGGCTTGCTGGTGCGCACTGCCGACGATCCGCCCGGTCTGACGCCAGCGCGCGACCCGGCGCTGATCAGCGTGGCGCAAGTGCTGGACGCTGTGCGCAGCGCCGGTGAGTCGGGCTTCATCGCGCCCCTGGACGCGCCGGTGCCCGATGCTGTGGAAGAGGCACTGCGCGGCATGCAAACGGCGATCGAGTCGGCGCTGGGCGGCACCAGTCTGCAAGCGCTGGCCCGCCGGGCAGAGCCTGATCGGGCCGACCCGGCGCTCTGACGGGCCGTGAACGGCCAGCCACCCAGGAGCCGCCGGCGCGCTGCTGCGGCGGGCAGCACCCCTGCGGAAAAGGCTTGGACTTGGCGAGCGTTCGCTTCTGGTTCACACTCGGGCTCATGAGTTCACGCAGCATTGCCCGAAGCAGCGTCCGCCGGCCTCGCGGGCCTGGCGACATCACGGATGATCTGAGCGCCGCCCGCGCGGGCGGCTTGCGCGGCGATTTGAAACCCGGCGGCAGACGAGAAGGAGCCGGTGGTGCGCCTGTGCTCTGCCAGGAACTGATGCTGCTGCGTGCCGGTGTCGACTGCCCCAAGTGCGGCGGACGCACGCCGGTGTTCGCCATGATGGGCCTGCCCGAGTTCGAGGTCGAGAACGCGCCGACAACGCTGCTGCGCCGCATCGTGTCGCTGCCGCCTGCCGTCGACAAGGCGGTGCGCGACTTCAGCAAAGGCCGGTGGCGGCGTGACCAGAGCGCCCAGGTCGCTGGCGCGCATTGGCACAGCCATTGCGCGCGCTGCGGAGCCCGGTTGGGCGAGAGCTTCACGCTCGGCCCCGAGGGCCCCTTCCGGCCCAGGCTGTACAAGCAACGCGTGGCCATCAAGCGGGAGCGTCTGCCCGGCCCATTTGTGCTCGATGGCGTTCACCGTCAACCCAACCTGCCGATGCTGGGCTGGCTGGAGTGGCTGAACCAGCGGGAGGCAAAGGCGAACAAGGCGCTGCGGCCCGCTGCGCGCACGGGCCGCAGCGCCGCTGATCGCCGCTGATCGCCTGGCGTCTGACAGTTCCTGAACGCTGGCGCCGCCCGAGCGCCGCCGGCGGTGGTGGCGCGGCGCATGGCCGATGCTTGCGGGCCGATGCGGGTCAGCGCAGGTGCGCTGACGACCCTGGCATATGCGGGCAATCCCCGGCGCCGTGGCGTTGCCACAGGCGTCAATATCGCCCCATGAACACCACGCCCCCCCCCACCGACCTGGCCGACTGTACGGGCCACGCCCTGGCCACGCTGTACCGACAAGGCCGGGCGTCGCCGCTGGAAGCCACGCAGGCCGTGCTGAAACGTATCGAACTGCACAACCCGCGCCTGAATGCCTTTTGCCTGGTGGCGACGGAAGACGCGCTGGCCGCTGCACGTGCCAGCACCGCACGCTGGCAGGCCGGACAGCCGTTGTCGCCCCTGGACGGCGTGCCGGTTTCCATCAAGGACCTGATCCTCACCAAGGGCTGGCCCACATTGCGCGGCAGCCACACCGTGGACCCGAAACAGGCCTGGGATGTGGACGCCCCGGCCACGGCGCGCCTGCGCGAAGCCGGCGCCGTGCTGCTGGGCAAGACCAACACACCGGAATTTGGCTGCAAGGGCGAAACCAATTCGCCAGCCAGCGGTATCACACGCAACCCCTGGGACCCCAGCAAGACACCCGGCGGCAGCTCGGGCGGCGCGGCCGCGGCGGTGGCCGCCGGCATGGGCCCCATCGCGCTGGGCACCGACGGCGCCGGCAGTGTGCGCATACCGGCGGCCTTCTGCGGCAACGTGGGTTTGAAGCCCAGTTTCGGGCGCGTGCCGGCCTACCCGTTGTCGCCCTTTGGCACCGTGGCGCACCTGGGCCCGCACACGATGAGCGTGCGCGACGCCGCGCT
>JAHECB010000407.1 GCA_024641925.1 Betaproteobacteria bacterium | reverse complement strand
TTGCCGGCGCGCCTGTTCAAAGTCGACCCAGTTGTCCGGCATCTGGGCACCCACGCCGACCACATGGCGCAGTGCCGGGCAGCGTGAAGCAAAACCTTGCACCCGCTGGCCGATGTCACCGACCGCGTGGCCTGGCGCCAGCGTGACGATGATCTGCGCGCCCGTGGCGTTGACCAGCCCGACCAGGTGGTGGTCGTCCAAGGCGTGGTTGATGGGGCAGGCGACACCCGCGATCTCGGCGCCCCACAACGCCAGCCAGGCCTCGGGCAAAGGGGGCATCAGCAGCACAACCCGGGGTGTTTCGCTGCCCACCAGCTGCTTCAACACGTTGGCGGTGCGTCGCAGGTCAGACAGCAGCGCAGCGTAGGTCCAGCGCCGGGGCGCGGCATCGTCGGCATGGGCCAGCGCGGTCAAGGCAGGGCGGTCGGGCCAGCGCTGCGCCACGCGGGTCAACGCAGTGTGGATGTGGTTGACGTCGATGTAGGCCTGTTCGCCCTGGGCTTCAAGGCGTTGCAGGTCTTGCGCGCTGATGATGGCGTGGCGTTTCATGGGGCTCGATGAAGTTTCATCGCGGGTGCATGGCGCTGCACGGCACTGCCCATGCCATCAGCCGCGGCCGAAGTATTCGCGGCGCAACCATTCGGCCTGGTCTTCGGCCTTTGCGTGGCGCGCCAGTTCCTGACGCCTGACGGCCTGGTACACCGCCATCATCGGCGCGCCCAGCCCGGCTTGCATCACAGTGTCGTCGGCCAGGGCCCGCAAGGCCTCGGGCAGGTTGTCGGCCAGCGGCTGCAGGCCGGTCGCATAAGGGTGTTCGCTGGCCGGTGGCGGCTGCCGCTGCTGGCGCAGACCGTCCAGGCCCGCCAGTATTTGCGCGGCGATGTACAGGTAGGGGTTGGCCATGGGTTCGCCGGCGCGGTTTTCGATCCGCACGCTGCCGGGTTCAGTCGTTTCGCCCACCACGCGCAGCATCGCGCCACGGTTGTCGCGGGCCCACACCGCCGATTGCGGCGCCATCACGCTGCCGCGGTAGCGGGCATAAGCGGGCAGCGACGGTGCACACAGCGCCAGCATGGCATTGGCGTGTGCCAGCAAACCACCCAGCCACAACGCGCCCTTGTCGGACAGCACGCGGCGCGCGTCGTTGGCGGCGTGCGTGGACGCGCCCGTTCGCGCCATCACCGGCGTGCCACGGGCATCACACAGCGACTGGTGCAGGTGCCAGCCACTGGCCACGGCGTGGGCAAAAGGGGGCTTGCAGCAGAACGTGGCCCAGTAGCCGGCGCGCAGCAGCGCTTGCCGAACACCATTGCGGAACAGCACCACGTGGTCGGCGGCCGTCAGCGCATCAGTGGGCGCAAAAACGGCCTCAAACTGGCTGGGCCCCAACTCCACTTCCAAGGACCGCAGCGGCAGGCCCAGGCCTTGTGCCGTGTCCTGCACGATGTCCAGGGCCTCGGCCGCCTGGTCGCCATGGGCTTCGCTGAGCAGCGCATAGCCGTTGTGCAGCAACTGCACGGTTGGCGCGGGGGCGGGCCAGGCGGCGCTGTCGGGCGCCAGCGGCGCAGCATTGGGGTCGAGCCGGTAGATGTGGAACTCCAGCTCCAACCCGCAACGCAGTTGCAGGCCGCGCTGGCCACCGGAGCCAAAAGCGGCCAATGCAGCCACGGCATCTTTCAGCACCCGGCGGGGGTCCACCGCCACGGCGCTGCCGTCGGGCCACACCGGGTCGGCGCGCAGCCAGCCGGTGTTGGGCGCCCAGGGCAGGCGCTGGAAGCTGGAGGGGTCGGGCAGCAACAGCACGTTGTTGGCCGGGCCGAACCCGGGCAGTGCGGCCAGCGCGCCAGGCTCGAAGACCTGGAAGGCCGTGCGGTCCGCGCTGTCTTTCAGCATCACCGTGCTGACCATGCCAATGCCCTTGTCCAGCGCGGCCTGCATCACTTGCTGCGCGGGCAGGTCGCCACCGCACACCAACGTCTTGCCACGCCAATACCCCTGCAGATCGGCCCAGGCGATGCGCAACTGGCGCAGCGGGCGGCTGTCGCCGGCGCAGCGCTGCAACAGGTCCAGACAGGCGGCCTGGCGGGTGACGGTGTGCAGCGCGCTGCGTTGCACCAGGGTCATGGTGCAACCGACTGGGGCTGCGGGCCTGCCGTGGCGGCCGCTCCGTCAACAGCCAGCCAGGCCGCGCCGGCCCGCTTCTGGTCCGCGGCCTGTTGCCAGAACGCCTGCCAGCCCTGCGCCGGCGCGATGCAATCCATGGTGTCGGGCCCGGTCAGGTTGGCGGCTTCCTCGGCAGTCAGCGCCATGGGCGGTGTGCCGCCCGCCTGCACCGTGTCGATGGCTTTCAGCAGCAGGCGGCGCCAGGCCATGATGGCCTTGTCGCTGGTGCCCAGGTGTTCGCGCGTGCGGTCTTGTATGGCGCCCATGCTTTCCACCGCCCACTGGTCATGCAGGTTGATGTCGTCTTCGCCCATGCCCAGGAACGTGCGTGTTTGCTGTTCTTCCGGGTTGAAGTTCCAGTTGTTGTGGCGGCCGTTCTTGGGCACGTAATTCGGCAGCGTCACATGCGCCAGGCGCTGTGCGCGCATGGTGTCGCGGTCCAGCGGCTCGGCAAAGCTGGTGAAGAAGCTGTACCAGTAGGTGTGCGTGTCGTCCACCGGTACATGCATCTGCGTGATGGTGATGGTGGGCGACAGCGGGATCACGAAGGTCTGCGGAAAGGCCGCATGCGTGACGCGCACATGCGTCAGCGTGTCGGTCATGGCGCGCAGGGTGGTCAGCCGCATCAGGCCGGGGGCGGTGTCGTGCAGCTGGATCTCGGGGCTGCAGAATTCGCGCATGACACGCGTCATGGGCCAACGCTGGCCGTTGACGTCGCCCACGCTTTCGGCACGGAACTGGCGGCCATAGGTGTCGACCAGCGACGCGTCCTGCAAGTAGCGGTGCAAGAAGCTGGGGTGTGCGGGGTCGATGCCCACTTCCATGGCCTGCAGCCAGTTGCAGTGCCACAGGCCCTTGAAGGCAAAAGTCTGGCTGTGCGGCGCCACAAAGGCGTCAAACGCGGGCAGTTCGGGCGGCGTCGAGCCTTCGGGCCCCAGGTAGGCCCAGACCACGCCAGCCGTCAC
>JAHECB010000406.1 GCA_024641925.1 Betaproteobacteria bacterium | reverse complement strand
TGCGCGCCAGGCCGCTGCGATACTGGTTCTCGGCCAGTTCGCCGACGCAGCGCACACGCCGGTTGCCCAGGTGGTCGATGTCGTCGACGTCGCCGTTGCCGTTGCGCAGATCCACCAGGATCTTCACGACGTCCAGGATGTCATCGTTGGACAGCGTCATCGCGCCTTCGGGCGTGTCGCGGCCCACGCGGGCGTTGAACTTCATGCGGCCCACGCGGCTCAGGTCGTAGGTATCGGCGCTGTAGAACAGGCGGTTGAACAGGGCCTCGACCGCGTCTTCGGTTGGCGGCTCGCCAGGACGCATCATGCGGTAGATGGCCACACGCGCGGCCAGCTGGTCGGCGGTTTCGTCAGCCGCCAGGGTCTGGCTGATGTAGGCGCCCTGGTCCAGTTCGTTGGTGAACAGGCACTGGATGTCCTTGATGCCCGCGATGCGCAACTTGGCCAGCAGCGCCTCGGTCAGTTCTTCGTTGGCCTTGCCCACGATTTCGCCGGTGTCGGCGTCCACCATGTTGCGGGCCAGCATGCGGCCGACCAGGAAGTCTTCGGGCACGCTGACAAAGCCGGTGCCGGTCTGCTCCAGCTGGCGCAGGTGGCGCACGGTGATGCGTTTGTCCTTTTCGACCACAACGTTGCCGTCCTTGTCGGTCAGGTCAAAACGCGCTACCTCCCCCTTCAGACGGTCGGCGACAAACTCCATCTGCGCGCCGGTGTCCATCAGGCGGAAGTTGTCGTTGGCGAAAAAGTGCGCCAGGATGCTTTCCGGGGACAGGCCGATGGCCTTGAGCAGGATGGTGACCGGCATCTTGCGGCGGCGGTCAACACGGAAGTACAGGATGTCCTTGGGATCGAACTCGAAGTCCAGCCACGAGCCGCGATAAGGGATGATTCGGGCGCTGAACAGCAGCTTGCCCGAGCTGTGTGTCTTGCCCTTGTCGTGTTCGAAAAATACACCAGGAGAGCGGTGCAGCTGCGAGACGATGACACGCTCGGTGCCATTGACGATGAACGAGCCGTAGTCGGTCATGAGCGGCACTTCGCCCATGTAGACCTCTTGCTCCTTGATTTCCTTGACGGCCTTGGCCGGGTGCGATTCCCGGTCGTAGATGATCATCTGCAGCTTGGCACGGACGGCTGCTGCATAGGTCAGGCCACGCTGCTGGCATTCACGGACGTCAAACGCCGGCTTGGCGATGTTGTATTCCGTGAACTTCATTTCCACGTAGCCGTTGTGCGACGTGATGGGGAAAGCAGATAAAAACGCAGCCTGCAGCCCTTCGGGCTTGCGCTTGGCCGGCGGCACATCTTTCTGAAGAAACGCGACATAAGAGTCGCTTTGCATCGTCAGCAGATACGGAACCTGCAGGACACTTTCACGCTTGCCGAAGCTTTTGCGGATGCGCTTGCGTTCGGTGTAGGTGTACGGGGTGGTTTGCGCCATTAACTCTCTCCTGTCGACACCCTTGCCCGGGCTGGCAAGGTTGCAGTCGGCGACTGGCAACTCAGAAATTGCTTCTGAGGCTTGGTGACGGGCCACTACCCGTCGCTGGCGGACAACCCCGGCATTGCACCGGAGTCCGACCAAACCTGTTCTCAGCAGTCGGATCTGAGAACACTGCAAAGCCTGATGTGCTCAGGCTTTGCGCTGTTCTCACAGCACTACAGCACCTTGCGGAATTGAAAGGAGGCCGCAGCGAGCGACCCGAGCTTGCATCGAGAAGCGCAGCCGTACAACCGTACGGCGAGCATCACAGACACAAGATCGGGCCGCGCAGTAGGTTTACTTCAATTCCGCTTTGGCGCCGGCGTCGGTCAGTTTCTTCAGCGCTGCTTCGGCGTCAGCCTTGGCAATGCCTTCCTTCACGGCCTTGGGTGCGCCGTCGACCATGTCCTTGGCTTCCTTCAGGCCCAGGCCCGTCAGTTCACGCACGGCCTTGATGACCTGCACCTTGTTGGCGCCGGCTTCCAGCAACATCACGTTGAACTCGGTCTTCTCTTCAACCGCAGCTGCGGCGCCACCACCAGCACCCGCGGCAGGGGCGGCCATCGAGGCTGCGGAAACACCGAACTTCTCTTCAATGGCCTTGACCAGGTCATTGAGTTCCATCACGGTCATGCTGTCCATCGCGGACAAAAAAGCGTCTTTATCGAATGCCATTGGGTTCACCTGTGAAACGTAGATTGGAGATACAAAAAAGGTTGTCGCCGTTCAGCCGTCAAGCTGCTGCGGCATCCGCGGCCGGTGCTTCCGGCGCGGGGGCTTCGGCAGCAGGTGCCTCTGCAGCGGGTGCTTCCGCAGCAGCAGCCGGGGCCGCTTCTGGGGCTGCGCCACCGCGCTTTTCCAGCAGCGCCGCCAACACACCAGCCATGCGCTGGATGGGCGACTTCAGCAAGCCAGCCACCTGGGACAGCAGCACTTCGCGCGAAGGGATCGCGGCCAAGGCCTTGATACCGTCCTCGTCCAGCGCCTTGCCAGCGAATGCACCACCTTTGATGATGAGTTTGTCGTTGGTCTTGGCAAAGTCAGCGATGACTTTGGCCGCGGCAACAGCATCCTCGGAAAAGCCGTAGATCAGCGGACCGACCATGGCACCCTGGGCCACCTCGAACGGGGTACCGGCGACGGCACGACGGGCCAGGGAGTTCTTCAGCACGTGAAGATAAACACCCTTGGACCGTGCGTCGACACGCAGCTTGTTCAGGTTTTCCACGGTGAGGCCACGGTACTCGGCCAACGCCAACGTCTGCGAGCGTGCGGCTTGCGCCGACACGTCCGTGACCACGGCTGCCTTCTCGTTGCGATTGAGACTCAAGGTCTGCTCCTCACACAAAACGTGCCTTCGGGGAAGTTGTTCAACCCACCCGGCACACCGGAATCAGCAGCCATCTGTTCACAGGCCAAACCAGTTGTTGCCAACCTTGCTCTCCTGAAATACAGCGGGACCGCCATCTGCGCTGGTTGCGATCCAGCCCTTTCGGGCTGCTTCTCGATTAAGAGGCCGGGGCTTGCGCCCGGGCTTCACCAGCGGTCTTGGATGTCCTGGCCCACTTGAAACAACAAGGTGACCAACCCACCAAACTCATAAACCCTACACGGTTGTGCAGGGCCACTTGTTCATGCTGCGCACCAG
>JAHECB010000405.1 GCA_024641925.1 Betaproteobacteria bacterium | reverse complement strand
CTTTCGTGGATCATCCGTTCCACCAGCGTGCGTAACTCTTCGGCCAGGCGCTTGGGGTCCAGCGTAGCCAGCGCGTCCAGGTCCACGCGTTCCAGCAGCTTGTGGTACAGCGCCGACTTCAGCTGCACATAGCCCAGGCTTCGGGTGGGCGCCGAAGCCCTACGCCCGTTGAAATCAGGCAGCCGCGAATCGGCTTCAACAACCGCCGACGCTGCATCATCAGCCATCGGCGCAGCAGGCTCAACCAGCGGGGCCGGCTGGGTATCGGCGTTCACGTCTCTTGCCGGCGCTGCACGCTCCGAATCACGGGTCCATTGAGAAAGGCGGTCACGCAACGACATCAGGGGTCCTTGTCAGTTCAGGCGCTGCCCCGGTGGGCGCGCGGGTCATCGGCCTATGCCCAGGCCGCCCAGCCAAGTGCTGCGGGCTTCGTGTACCGCAGGCACCCATTCTTCGGCCCAGGCGTTGATGGCCCGCGCAACCGGGTCGCGTGGCAGGTGGCGCAAGATGGGCAGCCCATGGTTGATGGCATACGACACGGCACCATAACTGTTCGGGATTTCTCGTGCCTGATCAAAACGAAGGGTTTTGCGGAAATCTGCCGGCGTCAGCGCGCCCCGCTTGTCGACCCGGTTCAACACCAGTTCCAACTTGCCCTGTGCGTACCCCAGTTCGTTCAGAAATGCCAGCTGGCGCTTGGCATCGTGCAGAAACGGCAGGTTGGTCTGCGCCACCATGTACACGGTCTTGGCCACGTCCAAGGCGCGCAGCGACACGTTGTCGGGCGAGCGGCTCATGTCCAGCACCACGTAGTCATAACGGTTGCGGGCCAGCGCGATGATGTGCGCCACCGTTTCGGCGCGCACACCCATGGCCGAATCAGGCGACTCGGGCGACGCCAGCAGCCACAGGTGTTCGCCGCACTGGATCATCACCGATTCCAGCAGCGCGCCGTCGAGCCGCTTTTCCTGCTGCGCCAGGTCGGCGATGGTGGCCGTCACGGGCTTTTCCGACAGGAAGATGGCGGCGTCACCCAGCACCAGGTTCAGGTCGATCACGGCCACGCGCTTGCTGCGCGTGGACAAGGCATGGGCAAAACTGGTGGCCAGAAAGGTGGCACCGGCGCCGCCCTTGGTGGGCATGAAGGCAATCACGTCGCCTTCGGTCTGCCCACCCGCCGTGCGGCCTGTGGCGCGCATGCGGTCCATCTGCCGGGCATAGGCGGCCTTGAATTCGCCGTTCATCAACGGCATGGGCACCACTTCGCGAATGCCCGCGCGCATGGCGCCCAGCAAGGTGTCGGGCGAGCGGTCGGGCGTCAGCAAGATCAGCGAGGTGCCGTGCCGGTTGATCAGCGCCTGCTCCAGCATGTGCAGGTCAGCAGATTTGACGTCCCCCATCTCCACCACCAACAGGTCGGGCGAAGATTTGGCAATTTCGCCGCAGGCTGTTTCGACCCCGCCAACCTGCACACGCACGTCTGCTGTGCGCTCCAGCGTCTGGATGTCGCGCACCAGGCTTTGCGATGCGGCCAGGGTGGGTGAAACGATGGAAACCTTGGTACTCATGGAGGGTTCGGATGGCTCAGCTGCAGCGTGCGTTGTTGGTACTGTCCATGCTTTCGCGCGGCAGGTAGGTGGTGACGTCAGGAATGCGCATGGTCGGCAAAAAGGGCACGATGCCCGGCACCGTACAACTCTGAAGCCGAACCGTCACGCCGGTGCAGGCTGGCAAGCAGGTCGACTCCTGTGCGCAACAGGCATTGCTGGGCAGATAGTCCACCAGGGGCGGCGCGGTGCACTCGATCGTGGCCATAGATGGCTGCATGCGCTGCCGAACCGCGGCCGAATCCTTGTTGCAAACCACCGCCACGCGTGCGCCCTCACGCGCTGCTTCCTGTGCCGCGTCGATCGCATACAGCCAGCGCGACAGGTCGATCGCACCCATCACCAGGGTCACGAACATCAGCATGACCAGTGCAAATTCAACCGCCACCGAGCCCCGCTCGGCTTGCGGTGCGCGCAGGCACGGCCTAGAAAAAGATGAAGGGTACGGTGACACTGATGTTGGCCAGCGACAGGCTGGGATATAGGATGGCAGCAATCTGACTGAGCGGGTAGGAGGTAATGGCCACGGTGATGACACCGATTTGCCCGCTGCCGGTCTCTATGCTCTGCACTTCGGGGTTGGCACTTGGGTGCATGATATTGACCATCGCCGTGGTCAGGCCCGGCAACTGGGCCGGGTTGGCGCAGCCCGACCCGCTCAGACCGGGCGAGCCGGTGACCACGATGCATCGTGCAGCCGCCTGTACCGTGGCATCCGCCGGGCCTTCCTTGGCCACGCTCACGTAACGCGCGCTCGAGCGGACAGCCTTGGTCAGGGTGTCATAGGCATAGAGCACACGACCAAACTCCACCGTACCGATGATCAGCGGTATCAGGATGGTGGCCACCAGGGCGAATTCAACCGCAATGGCACCTTTGTGCCGGTGGGCTGGAACGGGGCAGCTGCGCATCATGGCCACCCTACTGCACCAACGTAGGCACTTTGGGGCCGTAACTGCCGCCGGACAAGCCACTTGACGCACACGGCGAACCCGGCAAACTGGCAAGGCCCAGGTATTCAACATCGGGTGTTGAGGAAACGCCGGACGGCGGCGGATTGGTCCAGGACGCTGCAGACCCACCATCCGGAATAGGCGCCAACAACAGGATGCAGCTGAAATCGATAATCTGCGGATCGCCTGGGCCACTCCAGACCCCGCAGTCCACAACCGCCCCGACCGCGATGCGTCGCTGGCTACCGAAGGCCGCGTGCTGGGCCTGCGTGGACTTCGACACGCCCCCCCCTGTGGGGCCTTGATAGGGTTCCCGAGCGGCCAGTCGGTTCACGTAATCGGGGTAGTTGCCGCCCGGGGGGCTTGTGGCATAGCCGTAGCCAGTGAAATCAGGCGTCGCAGTGTTGATATTGATGGGGCCGCCTTTGTACAGGCCAAATCGAGTGTTCCATGCCGTCTCCAGCGTGCTGATGACACCAGCTTCACCGACGGTGTCTCCTGCAGCAACCACTGCGCAACTGCCCGAGCCGATGATCAGGGCCCTCAGGGCAGCAGCACCCGGACCGGCCAGA
>JAHECB010000404.1 GCA_024641925.1 Betaproteobacteria bacterium | reverse complement strand
GCTTGCTGCCGGTGCTGCTGGCGGCGGCCATGCTGGTGCCTGGGGTCGTCGTGGCAGCGCCCGAAAAACCCGCCGCTACCCTCATCACCATCGTGGAGGGCTCGGCCACGGTGCTGGACGGTGTTCGCCGCGTGGCAGCCGCACCTGGCGTTATTTTGCGTGCTGGCGCCATCGTCGAAACCGCAGCCGACGCGCGCTTTTTGCGCATCGAATGGCCCGATGGCGAAACCCTGTCGCTGGGCCCTGCCAGCAAGCTGATGATGCAGCCACCGGGGTTCACAGGGCGCGACGGCAAGGGCCCGGCGGCGTATGTTCTGAGCGGCTGGGCCAAATACACCAGCGGCGCGGGCGATATGTCCCAGGGCCTGGTGTCGGCGCTTTTTGAATTGCAGCCTTTCAAGGGTGTAGCGGTGGTCCGTGTGGATGACGCCTCGGCCTGGGTCTTTGTGCAGCGGGGCTCGGTGCTGCTGGAAGAACGGCAGATCAAAAGCAAAGTGCAGCACCAGATGGCCGCGGGTTCCATTTTCGAACGCACGGCAAAGGCGGCGGGCGCCGTGGAAGACCGCGCCAAGTCCAAGGACCTGCAGGAAGTGCCAAGACCTTTCAGGGATTCCTTGCCGCTGCGCTACCAGAACAGCGTGTCGTTGGAGCCCACCGTTGACGTGCTGCCGGTGCCGGACTACGCCGTATTGGAAGCCTGGCTGACGGCAGAAACCCCGGTCAGAGCCGGATTCACGCGGCGCTTCCGCCCATTGCTCAAAGATCGAAAGTTTCGGCGCGACCTGGACAAGCACTTGGCTGAACATCCCGAATGGCGGCCCATCCTTCATCCGCCACCTCCGCCACCTCCGCCGCCTCCGCGGCAACCCACGCCCTATGGCGAGGCGCTCAAGCGCTGAGTGCACGGCACATCGAAGAAGGAAGTCTCCATGAAGCTGCTTGTCAAGTTCAACCTGATCTACATCCTGGTGATTGCGCTGGGCGTTGGCGTTTGTGCCGTGATTGCCCGCAATCTGCTGCGCGAAAACGCCAAACATGAGGTCATCGACCAAGCTCGTTCGCTGATGGAGAGTGCCAACGCCGTGCGCGGCTACACCAGTGGTCAGATCACCAAACTGCTGCAGACCCAGATGCAGTACGAATTCCTGCCGCAGGCCGTACCCAGCTATTCGGCCACCGAGGTGCTGGGCTCGCTGAAGAACAAGCACCCCGAGTTTTATTACAAGGAAGCCACCTTGAACCCGACCAACCCGCGCGACCGCGCAACGGGTTGGGAGGTTGATGTCGTCAACCAGTTCAGAAACGGCGCCGACCTGCAGGAGTTCATCGGCGAGCGTCAGACACCGGCCGGCTCGCAGCTGTTTGTGTCCCGCCCCTTGCGCATCACCAACCCGGCCTGTCTGCAATGCCACAGCAGCGTTGAAGCAGCGCCGCGCACCATGATCGAAAAGTACGGCAGCGCCAATGGTTTTGGATGGAACCTGAACGAAGTCATCGGCGCGCAGATTGTTTCAGTGCCCATGGATGTGCCCATTCAGCGCGCAGAACGGTCGTTCAACGTGTTCATCGGATCCCTGGTGGGTGTCTTTCTGGTGGCCGGCCTGATCTTGAACCTGATGGTCTGGCTGTTTGTGGTGCGGCCGGTGACCCGCCTTTCGGCGCTGGCAGACCGTGTCAGCCAGGGTGACCTGGAGGCGCCGGAGTTTCCCGCTGGTGGCAAGGATGAAATCGGCGCATTGGCTCAGTCGTTCTCGCGCATGCGGGCCAGCGTGGTGCAGGCCATGAAGATGCTGGAATCGTGAACCACCCATCAAAACTCGGCAAATATGAAATCAAGGCCGTGCTCGGCGAGGGCGCGATGGGGGTTGTCTACAAGGCCTTCGACCCGGACATCCGCCGCGATGTCGCGCTGAAGACCATCCGCAGCCAGCTCACCGACGGGTCGGACTTTGCGGCGACCATTGCAGCCCGCTTTCGCAACGAAGCGCAGGCTGCAGGGCGGCTGGCCCACCCCGGCATCGTGGGTGTGTACGAGTACGGTGAAGACGGGCACGTGGCTTACATCGCCATGGAGTTTGTGGAAGGCGAATCCATTGCGCGCCTCATGGCAAGGCAGGTGCGCTTCACCGACGCCGACATTCCCGGGCTGATGAGCCAGTTGCTGGATGGTCTGGGCCATGCTCACGCGCAGGGTGTCTGGCACCGCGACATCAAGCCGGCCAACATCATTCTGACCAGTGCAGGGCGTCTGAAGGTGGCGGACTTTGGCATTGCGCGTATCGAAGACGCCGGCCTCACGCAGACGCACATGAGCATCGGCACCCCCAGCTACATGGCGCCCGAGCAGTTTCTGGGCACGGCCATCGATTCGCGTGTGGACGTCTATGGCGCGGGAGTCTTGCTGTACGTGATGCTGACCGGCAAGCCGCCGTTCACCGGCTCGAACGATTCACTGATGTACAAGGTTGTGCACGAGATGCCATTGCCGCCTTCGCAGGTGGAAGGCGCGCAGCGGCCCTCATTTTACGACCCCATCATTGCCAAGGCTCTGGCCAAGGACCCTGAAGCGCGCTTTCCCAACGCCATGGCATTCAAGCAGGCCCTGCTGGCTGCAGTGGGGCAGCCGGTGGGCGACGTGGCCTGGGACGCAACGGTTGTGCGTTCGCCAAACCGGTCGTCGCCGTTCATTGCGCCTGCCGCCTCCCCGACCTCGCCCGGCCGCACCGAGGGCACTGCAGGCTCCACAGGCACGATGCTGCAGGGCTGGGACCGCACGGTGCTGGCCCAGGCGCAAACCATGTTGGCGCACTATGTGGGGCCGTTGGCCACGGTGCTGGTGAAGCGGGCTGCCAGCGAGTGCGATTCAACGTCGGCACTCTTTGCCAAGTTGGCCGAGCAGGTGACGGACCCGGTTGCGCGACGCGCGTTCCTGGGCAAGGCTGAGCCGCTGGGGCAACTGTCCAGTGGCACGGGTGCCGGCGCCACACACGCGTCGGGCCCAGGCACCGCAGGTACCGCTGTTGCACCCAGCCTGGCCTTGAGCGAGGCCACCTTGGAACGTGCGCAGCGACTGCTGGCCGGCCATATCGGCCCCATTGCAAAGATCGTGGTTAAAAAAGCCGCTGCGCAGTCGCC
>JAHECB010000403.1 GCA_024641925.1 Betaproteobacteria bacterium | reverse complement strand
TTGCGCACTTTGCTGTCGACGGTCCCGACCGTCCCCCCAGACCTTTCGCCGTCTGACGGGCGCCGCCTGCGCCATGGCTGTACGCTGCCGCTGCAAAGCTCCGCAGCAACAGCCCGCATGCTGCCCGTGCTTGTCTTGTTCCCCGCAGGCAACCCGCCCCGCGGGGGCTCTTCAAACGACGACGAGAGGAATTTCATGTCGACCCCACTTGGGCGCGCCGTTGCGCCCCTGGCAGCGCTGACGCTGTCCCTGGCTGGCTGGGCTGCGCAAGCGCAGGCCCAGGCGCCCGCAACCAGGGCCCTTGGCGCAGCCGCCGCAGACCCGGCACGCGCCGACCCGCTGGACGCCCAGGCCGCGGTACCGGCGTCGATTTACCGCTCTGCCTTGGCGTTGCCGCCGGCCACAGAGCGGGCCAAGGCACCCTCCTGGCGGCAGGCCAATGACGAAGTTGCCCGCATCGGCGGCTGGCGGGCCTATGCCCGCGAGGCGCAACAACCCGACCCGGCACCGCAGTCCGGCGCGCCGGCCGAAGCTACAAAAGCACCCCCACAGCCCATGCCGGCCACGATGCCCCAGGCGCTCCAGCGTGGTGCGCCCCAAGGCAACCCCCACAGCGGCCACCACGGCCCCAAGACACCATGAGCGCCGCGACATTGAAAACACGCATCCGTCGAAACCTGCGAGCGGCCACGCTGCTGTGCACGTTTGCATTGCTGGGTGGCTGCGCGTCCTTCAGCCCGGACGGTGGTTTTGCCACCGTTGAAAAAACGGCCCGGTCTCAATTGGGCAAAGACGTGGTCTGGGCGCGCTCTGCGGCCGACCAGGACGGCATCCAGCAACGTGTGGCACAACTGCTGGCCAAACCCCTGACGGCCGACGATGCGGTGCAGTTGGCGCTGCTGAACAACCGCGGCCTGCAGGCCAGTTTCCAGGACCTGGGCATCACCGAAGCCGAGGTGGTGCAGGCCAGCCGGGTGCCCAACCCGGGCTTCAGTTTTGGCCGGTCGACCCGCGGCGACGAGGTGGAATACGAACGCGGCATCCACTTCAACATCGCGCGCTTGCTGGCCCTGCCGATGATTGCCAAGATGGAAACGCGCCGCTTCCAGCAGACCCAGGGCATGGTCGCGATGAGCGCGTTGTCGCTGGCCGCGGATACCCGAAAAGCCTATGTGCAGGCGCTGGCCGCGCAGGAGTCGGTGCGCTACATGCAGCAGGTGAAAGAAGCTGCCGCAGCCGGTGCCGAACTGGCGCGACGGCTCGAGTCGGTGGGCAATTTCAACAAACTCCAACGCGCCCGCGAACAGGGTTTTGCCGCCGATGCGGCGTTGAATCTGGCACGCGCTGAACAAGCGCAAAGGTCCACGCGTGAACGGCTGATTCGACTGCTGGGTCTGTGGGGTGCACAAACGCAGTTCTTGCTGCCCGAACGCCTGCCCGACCTGCCCAAGGCGCCGTTGGACATGCCCGACGTGGAGCGCACGGCGCTGGCGCAGCGGCTGGACGTGCAGGGCGCCAAGCTGGCCGCCGAGCAGACGGCGCAGAACCTGGGCCTGACCCGCGCCACGCGTTTCATCAACGTGCTGGAAGTGGGCTTCGTCAACAACACCTCGAACGAAGCACCGCGACAGCGCGGCTGGGAAATCGGCCTGGAACTGCCCTTGTTCGACTGGGGCGGCGCACGCGTGGCCAAGGCCGAGGCGATGTACATGCAGGCGGTGCACCGCGCCGCGGAAACCGCCATCAACGCGCGTTCAGAAGTGCGCGAGGCTTACACCGCCTACCGTTCGGCCTACGACATCGCCAAGTACCAACTGGACGAGATGGTGCCGCTGCGCCAGCAGATCGCAGAAGAAAACGTGCTGCGCTACAACGGCATGCTGATCGGCGTGTTTGAACTGCTGGCCGACGCACGCATGCAGATTGCCAGCGTCAACGCGGCCATCGACGCCAAGCGCGATTTCTGGATCGCCCAGGCCGATCTGGACATGGCCCTGATCGGCAAGCCCAGCCTGGCTGCGGCCCTGGGTGCTGCAAGCCCGGCTGCTGCAGCCGATGGCGCAGGACATTGAACATGAAGGACAACTCAAACATGCTTTCCCGTCGCAAGATGCTTGGTGGCGCTACGGCCATCACCGCCGCAGCGGCTGCGGCCTCCGTCAGCAAGGTAGCCATGGCTGCGCTGCCCGAACCGGTGATCCAGACCAAACCCGACACCATGCCGCCGCTGGTGCCCAGCACCGGCCAGCCCTACAACCCGGTGGTCACCCTCAATGGCTGGACGCTGCCTTGGCGCATGAACGGTGGCGTCAAGGAATTCCACTTGGTGGCCGAACCCGTGGTGCGTGAAATGAGCGAAGGCTTCAAGGCGCACCTGTGGGGCTACAACGGCCAGAGCCCGGGGCCCACCATCGAGGTGGTGGAAGGCGACCGTGTGCGCATCTTTGTCACCAACCGGCTGCCGGAAGTGACCAGCGTGCACTGGCACGGGCAGCGACTGCCCAACGGCATGGACGGTGTCAGCGGCCTGAACCAGCCACCCATTGAACCTGGCAAGACCTACGTCTACGAATTTGTGGCGCGCCGGCCGGGCACCTTCATGTACCACCCGCATGCTGACGAGATGGTGCAGATGGCCATGGGCATGATGGGCTTCTGGGTCACGCACCCCAAAGGCAAACACCCGTTGATCGACGAGGTGGACCGTGACTTCGTCTTCATGCTGAACGCCTACGACATCGACCCCGGTGCCTACACGCCCAAGATCATGACCATGCTCGACTTCAACCTGTGGACCTGGAACAGCCGCGTGTTTCCGGGCATCGACCCGCTGGTGGTGCGACAGAACGACAAGGTGCGCATCCGCATCGGCAACCTGACGATGACCAACCACCCCATCCACCTGCACGGCCATGAGTTTGTGGTGTCGGGCACTGACGGCGGGCCCACACCGATAGGCAGCCGCTGGCCCGAGGTGACCACCGACGTGGCGGTGGGCCAGATGCGGCAGATCGACTTTTTGGCAGACGAAGAGGGCGATTGGGCCTTCCATTGCCACAAGAGCCACCACACCATGAATGCGATGGGCCATGGCGTGCCGACGATGATTGGTGTGGACCACCGGCAGGTGGTACGGCAGGTC
>JAHECB010000150.1 GCA_024641925.1 Betaproteobacteria bacterium | reverse complement strand
GAGCAGGCGCTGGTCTTCCTTGGTGTAGATGTCGTTGGTCACCACCACCAGGTCCCAGCGCTGGCGCATGGTCTTGCACAGCATTTCCAGCAGCGTGGTTTTGCCCGAGCCCACGGGGCCGCCGACGCCCACGCGCAGGGGCGGCAGTTTTTTGGTGCGGTGGGGAATGTGATGCAAGGCGGCGCGTTGGGTATTCATGGCTGCAATGATGCATGAAGCGTGCCGACAGACCGTGCCCGCGCAGGTGGCGCCCGGCGCCGTTGGTCAGGACCTGAACAGGCGCGAGTACTGGGCCTCGTGCTGCGCAGACAGAATGGCCAGCATGGGGCTGAAGGCCTGGCGGTCTTGCGCTTCAGTCTGCAACGCGGCATCCACCGCAGCTGGCATCGCCTGGGCCAGACGACCCAGCAGCCGCTGCGCGGCGGCCTGGCCCAAGGGCACGGCTTTCATCGCCGCCTGGGCCATGTTTTCGGCCCAGCCCCAGGCAAAAGCCAACAGGGCATCGCGCGCGGTGGCGCCGGCCAGCACCGTGGCCAGGGCAAAGGCTGTTGGCCACAAGGGCGCACCGGGCAGAGCGGCCAGGGATTCGATGCGGGCGTCCTGGCCGTGCAGGCCGTTGCGCAACCAGTCCAGCAAGGATCGGCCCATCTGTTCGGACTGCGCCCGCAACTCGGCCGTCTCGCGGGTCTGGCGCAGCCAGTCGTTGGCGGCTTGCAGGGTTCCCGCTGTCTTGGCTTGCATGAGCAGATCGGCTTCGGCATGAGCCCCGACGGGCTTCAGGTCCACAAAAGCCCGGTGCGCGTGTGCCAGTGCGGGCAGGTCAGACCGCACCAGGCCCAGTTGCAACTGCGCCAGCAGCCAATCGCCGGCCTGGGCTTCGGTCTGCACCAGGCCTGCGTCGACGGCCGATTCCATGCCTTCGGAATAACTGAAACCGCCAACCGGCAAGGCCGGAGAGGCCAGCCACATCAACTGGAGCTGCGTGGCGGCGGTATTGGGTGTCGGGCCTGTGCTGGGCAATCGCGGGCGACGCTTCAACTGCCGGCCTCGCATCGGCTTGCGCCGGCCGGTGGCGCGGACGTCAGTGTTTGTGGTCGCCATGACCGTGATCGTGGCCACAGCCAGGGCCGTGCACGTGCGGCGTGGCTGCAGCTGCGATGGGAATGGACTGGGCAACCGCCGTCTTTGCCGAGGCATGGCCATGGTGTTCGTGACCATCGTCATGATGGTGGGCGTGATCGTGGCCGTGACCATGACCATGACCGGTATGCCCGGCTGCGTAAGCACCGCTTTCAGGCTCGAAGGCCGCGTCTTCTTCGGTCACGATCAGGTGCAGGCTGCGCAACATGTCGGCCAGCACATGGTCGGGCTCCAGCAGCAGCCGGTCGGGCTGCAGGGCCAGCGCCACATGACGGTTGCCCAGGTGGTAGGCGGCTCGGATCAGGTCAAACGGCGTGCCGTGTTCGGGGCAATGGCGCACCACCAGCACCGGCTGTGGCGCGGCGCTGACCTTGATCAGCGAGCCGTCTTCGGCCACCAGCGTGTCGCCACCACGCACCACGGTGCCGCGCGGCAGGAACACGCCCAGCTGCCGGCCGGTGGAGTCCACCGCGTCAAAGCGGCTTTTCTGGCGCACGTCCCAGTCCAGCTCGACGCTGGCGGCACGCTTGAGCAACACGCTGGCCAGGCCGCGTGACTGGGGGAGGAGTTTGTTGACGGTGAGCATGGGGGGATTGTGCGGTGGGTGCGGTGCCCGCATCGGCTGGCCGCTTTTGACAGGCCACTTGCCGACGGACCGAGGCGACGCTAATATAACGACTGTTATAACTTGGCTGGAATGACCATGACCACCTTGAGACTCACCCAGATCGGCAATTCGGTGGGTGTGATCCTGCCCAAGGAGATCCTGGCGCGGTTGAAACTGGAAAAGGGCGACACGGTGTTTGTCACGGATGCTCCGGACGGCATCAAGCTGACGCCATACGACGCTGACTTTGAAGCACAGATGGCGGCGGCTCGCGAGGTGATGAAGAAGCGTCGGCATGTTCTGAGAGAGTTGGCCAAATGAACAAGCCCTGGCTCTGGATAGAGCCTGCGGTTCTCTTGTCGGTGCATGACGAGCAACTGGCCGAACATGGCGGCGCGCCGGGTACTCGCGATGCGGGTCTCTTCGAGTCTGCCCTTGCGCGCCCGCGAAACCTGGCGCTCTACGGGCAACCCGACGCTGCAGACCTGGCCGCAGCCTACGGTTGCGGCATCGCACGCAATCGCCCGTTCATTGACGGCAACAAGCGCACCGCTTTTGTCGCCGTTGAACTCTTCCTGATGCTGAACGGCTTTGACCTGACCGCCAGCGACGGCGACAGCGTCATGACCATGCTGTCCGTCGCCGCCGGCGCCATGGACGAAGCCGCTTTTGCAGACTGGCTGCGCACACACACGCAGCCGCGGGCCTAGAACAAGAAGTACTTCTGCGCCATCGGCAGCACCGTGGCCGGCTCGCAGGTCAGCAGCACGCCGTCGGCGTGCACGCGGTAGGTCTGCGGGTCGATTTCCATCTTGGGCAGGTAATGGTTCAGCACCATGTCGCGCTTGGTGATGTTGCGATTGCCTTTCACGGCTGACAGCGTCTTGCCCAGACCCAGCGGGTTCAGGCTCCCGCTTTGAATCGCAGCGTTGGAGACAAAGGTCAGCGCCCCGCGCTGCACCGCACCGCCAAAACTGCCGAACATGGGGCGAAAGTGCACCGGCTGCGGGGTCGGAATGCTGGCGTTGGGGTCACCCATGGCCGCAGCGGCAATGAAACCGCCCTTGACGATGACACTGGGCTTGACGCCAAAAAACGCCGGCTTCCACAGCACGACGTCAGCCCACTTGCCGACTTCCAGGCTGCCCACGTCATGGCTGATGCCGTTGGCAATGGCCGGGTTGATGGTGTACTTGGCGATGTAACGCTTGATGCGCTGGTTGTCGTTGCGATCGCTGTCGCCTTCCAGCGCGCCGCGCTGCACCTTCATCTTGTGCGCCGTCTGCCAGGTGCGGATGATGACTTCGCCCACCCGCCCCATGGCCTGGCTGTCGCTGCTCATCATGCTGATGGCGCCCAGGTCGTGCAGCACGTCTTCGGCTGCAATGGTCTCGCGGCGGATGCGGCTTTCCGCAAAGGCCAGGTCTTCGGCAATGCTGGCGTCCAGGTGGTGGCACACCATCAGCATGTCCAGGTGCTCGTCCACCGTGTTCACGGTGTAAGGCATGGTGGGGTTGGTGCTGCTGGGCAGGAAATTGGCTTCGCCCACCACCCGCAGGATGTCCGGCGCATGGCCGCCGCCGGCGCCTTCAGTGTGGAAGGCACACAGGGTGCGGCCCTTGGTCGCGGCGATGGTGTCTTCGACAAAGCCGCTTTCATTCAGCGTGTCGCTGTGGATGGACACCTGGGTGTCGGTTTCTTCGGCCACGGACAGGCAGCAGTCGATGGCCGACGGCGTGGTGCCCCAGTCTTCGTGCAGTTTCAGGCCAATGGCGCCGGCTTCCACCTGCTGGCGCAGCGCTTCGGGCTGGCTGGCGTTGCCTTTGCCCAGAAATCCCAGGTTCATGGCAAAGGCGTCCGCCGCCAACAGCATGCGGCGCAGGTTTTCCGGGCCGGGCGTGGCGGTGGTGGCCAAGGTGCCGGTGGCCGGGCCGGTGCCGCCGCCCAGCATGGTGGTGATGCCGCTCATCAGCGCTTCTTCAATCTGCTGCGGGCAGATGAAGTGGATGTGGCAGTCGATGCCGCCGGCGGTGACGATCAAACCTTCGGCCGACAGAATTTCGGTGCCCGGCCCGATGACGATGTCCACACCCGGCTGCACGTCAGGGTTGCCGGCCTTGCCGATGGCCACGATGCGCTGACCCTTGATGCCGATGTCGGCCTTGACGATGCCCCAGTGGTCGATGATCAAGGCGTTGGTGATCACCAGGTCGCAGGCCTGCGCGGTACCGGGGCCGTTGCGGCGCTGGCTCTGGCCCATACCGTCGCGGATGGTCTTGCCACCGCCAAACTTCACCTCTTCACCATAGCCGCCGGCGTGCAGGGTGTAGTCGTCTTCTACCTCCAGCAGCAGTTCGGTGTCGGCCAGGCGCACCCGGTCGCCCACGGTGGGGCCGTACATCTCGGCATAGGCACGGCGCGAAAGTTGGGCCATCACAGTGCTCCTTGCACCAAAGCGCGAAAGCCGAACACCTGACGGGCGCCGGCAAAGGGCACCAGCACCACGGTGCGCTGCTGGCCGGGTTCAAACCGCACGGCGGTGCCGCTGGCGATGTTCAAACGCATGCCACGAGCGGCTTCGCGGTCGAACTGCAAGGCGGCGTTGGTTTCTGCAAAGTGGTAGTGCGAACCGACCTGCACGGGGCGGTCTGCCGTGTTTTCCACCACCAGCGTCAAGGTGGACCGACCGGGGTTCAGCGCATGGTCGGGCCCGTCGGTGAAAAGCTCTCCAGGGGTCACGCCCAGGCTCCTGTGATGACGTGCAATTTCATGGGCGGCCTCGCCACCAGGCCAGTGCGCCGAAGGCGGCCGCCACCAAAAGCACCACGACAACGGTGTCAGCGGCATGCCAATGGCTGATGCCCGGCATGCCGTGGCCAACGTGCGCCATCACCAGCGGGTGAGCGGCAGCGGCCAACAGACCGGCCACGGATGCCAAACGTGTGGATTTTTTCATGTCTTTGAATCGGTCAGACGATGGGTTGGTGCACGGTCACCAGCTTGGTGCCGTCGGGGAAGGTCGCTTCCACCTGGATCTCGGCAATCATGTCGGCCACACCGTCCATGACGTCGTCGCGGGTGAGCACGGTCTTGCCGTCGCCCATCAGCTGCGCCACGGTCTTGCCGTCGCGCGCGCCTTCCATGATGGCAGCCGACAACAGCGCCACGGCTTCCGGGTGGTTCAGCTTGAGCCCCCGCGCCCGCCGGCGCTCGGCCAGCAAGGCCGCCGTGAAGATCAGCAGCTTGTCCTTTTCGCGCGGGGTCAGATCCATGGCCGTTGGGGTGTTGTGGTGGTGGTGGAAAGCATGGTGCGCATTGTGATGGACTGATGCTGCCCACCGCCGCTGCAAGAGCGGTGCCACGCGCCAAACGCAGCGCTCGCTCGACAAAGGGGTCCGACACGCACCAAATTCAGCCGCACCGCCCAACAACGGTGCGTGTCTGCACGCTGCCTGCCCGAACCCGCCGCACCAAGCACTTCAAAACCCGTTCAAGCCGACCTGGCACGCCGCTTGCGGATAGGCCCTGAACCCAACCGCCCCATCGGGCTTGATCAGGAGAACCCTCAGATGAAACGCCGTCTTGCACTTGCAACCACCGCTGTGGCCATGGCCAGCGCCTTGTTCATGAGCGCACCCGCTTTCGCCCAAAGCGGCGGCACCATCAAGGTGGGCGTGCTGCACTCGCTCTCGGGCACCATGGCCATTTCCGAAACGGTGCTGAAAGACGTGGCCCTGATGGCCTTCGACGAAATCAACGCCAAGGGCGGCGTGATGGGCAAGAAGATCGAAGCGGTGGTGGTTGACCCGGCTTCCAACTGGCCGTTGTTTGCCGAAAAGGCCAAGCAGCTGATCACGCAAGACAAGGTGGCCGCCGTGTTTGGCTGCTGGACCAGCGTGTCGCGCAAGAGCGTGCTGCCGGTGTTTGAAGAAACCAACTCGCTGCTGTTCTACCCCGTGCAGTACGAGGGTGAAGAGCTCAGCAAAAACGTGTTCTACACCGGCGCCGCCCCCAACCAGCAGGCCATTCCTGCGGTGGAATACCTGATGAGCAAGGACGGCGGCAGCGCCAAGCGCTGGGTGCTGCTGGGCACCGACTACGTGTACCCGCGCACCACCAACAAGATCCTGCGTGCCTTCCTGAAGAGCAAGGGCGTGGCTGAAGCCGACATCATGGAGGAATACACCCCTTTCGGGCATTCCGACTACCAGAGCATCATTGCCAAAATCAAGAAGTTCGCGGCCGAAGGCAAAAAGACCGCCGTGGTCTCCACCATCAACGGCGACAGCAACGTGCCCTTCTACAAGGAACTGGGCAACCAGGGCCTGAAGGCCACGGACGTGCCGGTTGTCGCGTTCAGCGTGGGTGAAGAAGAGCTGCGCGGCGTGGACACCAAACCGCTGGTGGGCCACCTGGCCGCGTGGAACTACTTCATGTCGATCAAGAGCCCGGCCAACACCGAGTTCGTGAAGAAGTGGAGCGACTACGCCAAGGCCAAGGGCATCCCCGGCCACAAGGACAAGCCGCTGACCAACGACCCCATGGAAGCCACCTACCTGGGCATCATGATGTGGAAGCAGGCGGTTGAGAAGGCCAAGAGCACCGACACCGACAAGGTCATCGCCGCCATGGCTGGCCAGACCTACCCAGCACCGGGCGGATTCATGTCCACCATGGACAAGGCCAACCACCACCTGCACAAGCCGGTGTTCATTGGCGAGATCAAGGCTGACGGCCAGTTCAACGTGGTGTGGAAAACCAAGGGCCCGGTCGTGGCTGACCCCTGGAGCGACTACATCCCCGAGAACAAGGGCAAGGCCAACGTGCCCGCCAAGAAGTAATCGCGATTTGGCTGGGTGGCCCCCTCTCCGTTCGCGGGAGGGGGTTTCCAAAGAGGCGGCAACCTGAACCGGCCCAAGCCTTCGGCGGCGCCTGATCGCCGCTGAAATCCAATCCTCACGCCTGCTTGCTCCCCTCGTCGGAGCGCGGGCCCGCACACTCCTCATGCGCCCCATTGGTCACCTCATCGGCCGCTGGTTGCTGGCCCTGATGCTGGCAGCCAGCCTGCCGGCCTACGCGCTGACGCAGGCGCAAGCCCTGGCCATCGCACAGGGCGAGACCGACGACCGCATCAAGGCGTTGGACGAAGCTGTCACGCAGGCCAGCGATGGACTGGGGCTGTTCTTGCGCGCCTTGCTGGAAGACAAGGTCAAGCTCGCCGGCACGCGGGTACTGATGGTGATGGATGGCCATGCCCAGGATGTTGAAACCAGCACCGCCACACCCTTGCCGCCCGACGCCGAAGACATCATCAACAACAACCGCATGCGCAACGCCCTGCAATCGGCGATTGCGGGCCTGCAACTGTTTTCAAGCGACCGCAGCTTGCGCGACAAGGCCATCACCGAATTGAACGACGGCGCCGACGAAAGCCGACTGCCGCTGCTTGAAAAGGCCTTGGTCGCTGAAACCGATGCCGACCTGAAAGAACGCCTGGAGCGCCTGCGCGCCAGCATTTTGGTGGCCTCACCTGAACGCACCAAACGGCTGCAGGCCGCGCAGTTGCTGGGCGCCAGCCTGCAACCGGCCACCGCCGCCCTGCTGGCGGAACGCCTGGCCGCCGAGGACGATGCCGAGGTCAAGGCCGCACTCACCAAGTCGCTGGGCAGCGTGCGCAGCCGTCTGGCCTGGGGCGAAAGCCTGGGCGTGCTGTTCACCGGCATCAGTCTGGGCAGCATCCTGCTGCTGGTGGCGCTGGGCCTGGCCATCACCTACGGCCTGATGGGTGTCATCAACATGGCGCATGGCGAGCTGATGATGATTGGTGCCTACGCCACGTACGCGGTGCAGAACTTTTTCAAGGCGGCGCTGCCCGGCATGTTTGACTGGTACATCGCCGCGGCCATTCCGCTGTCGTTTCTGGCGGCTGCCCTGGTGGGCGCGCTGATGGAGCGCACGGTCATCCGCTGGCTCTATGGCCGGCCCCTGGAAACCCTGCTGGCCACCTGGGGCATCAGCCTGATCCTGATGCAGACCGTGCGCACGCTGTTCGGCGCGCAGAACGTGGGCGTTGAAAACCCGAACTGGCTGTCAGGCGGCCTGCAGGTGCTGCCCAACCTGACATTGCCCTACAACCGCATCGCCATCATCGTATTTGCCGGCCTGGTGCTGGCGGGTGTGGCGCTGCTGATCTCGCGCACGCGCCTGGGCCTGTTTGTGCGCGGCGTGACGCAGAACCGCCGCATGGCCGCCTGCATGGGCGTGAACACCGCGCGGGTGGACACCTACGCCTTTTCGTTGGGCGCGGGCATCGCCGGGCTCGCGGGCTGTGCACTCAGCCAGATCGGCAACGTGGGCCCGGATCTGGGCCAGGGTTACATCGTCGACAGCTTCATGGTGGTGGTGCTGGGCGGCGTGGGCCAGTTGGCCGGCACCGTCTACGCCGGCCTGGGCCTGGGCGTGCTGAACAAGCTGCTGGAAGGCTGGCAGGGCGCCGTGCTGGCCAAGATCATGGTGCTGGTGTTCATCGTCATCTTCATCCAGAAGCGGCCGCAGGGCATCTTTGCACTCAAAGGCCGGAGTGCTGAAGCATGAACGCCGCGGTCATGACGGACCCCATTGCCATGCCCAAGTCGGCGCTGGGCGCACGCGGCTGGGCTGCGGTGATGTCGGCGGCCCTGGCCATCGCCGTGCTGGTGCCGGTGCTGAACCTGGCCGTGCCGGAAACCAGCGTCTTCCACCTGGGCGACTTCTACGTCAGCCTGCTGGGCAAGATCCTTTGTTACGCCATCTGCGCGCTGGCCATCGACCTGATCTGGGGCTACACCGGCATCCTCAGCCTGGGCCACGGCCTGTTTTTTGCGCTGGGCGGTTACGGCATGGGCATGTATCTGATGCGCCAGATCGGCACCGACGGGCAGTACAAAAGCAACATGCCCGACTTCATGGTGTTCCTGAACTGGAAGGAATTCCCCTGGCACTGGGCCTTGAGCGACAGCTTCATCGGCCAGATGCTGCTGGTGATCCTGGTGCCCGGTTTGCTGGCCTTTGTGTTTGGCTACTTTGCCTTCCGATCACGCATCAAGGGGGTGTACTTCAGCATCATCACGCAGGCCCTGACCTACGCTGCCATGCTGCTGTTTTTCCGCAATGAAACCGGCTTTGGCGGCAACAACGGCTTCACCGACTTCAAGCGCATCCTGGGCGTGCCGCTGGACCAGCAGATGAAGGTGCTGCTGTGTGTGCTCAGCGGCCTGGTACTGGTGGGCTTCTACGTGATGTCGCGCGCCATCATCAACAGCAAGGCCGGGCGTGTGCTGCAGGCCATCCGTGATGCCGAAACCCGGGTCATGTTCAGCGGCTACAACCCCGTGACCTACAAGCTGGCGATCTGGACCCTGTCGGCCGTGATGTGCGCCGTGGCCGGTGCGTTGTACGTGCCGCAGGTGGGCATCATCAACCCCGGCGAAATGAGCGCAGCCGCCAGCATCGAGATGGCCATCTGGGCCGCCGTGGGTGGCCGCGGTACGCTGATCGGCCCCATCCTGGGGGCATTTTTTGTCAACGGCGCCAAGAGCTGGTTCACTGTCGCCTTCCCCGAGTTCTGGCTGTTTTTCCTGGGTGCCTTGTTCATTGCGGTGACGCTGTTCCTGCCGCAGGGTCTGCTGGGTCTGTGGCACAAGCTGCGTGGCCACCCGAGCGCCAGCGAAGAGGGCCACCGATGACACCCGACCTGATGGAAGCTGGTGCGCGCCAGCGTGCTGCGTTTGATGCCCGCCAGCAAGCGGCCCACGGGGGCAGCTTTTCCAAGGCCTCGGGTCGGCCGGTACGCGCCGGCGTGCCGGACTTTGCACAAGGCGTAGCGCTGTACCTGGACGACGTCACCGTCAGTTTTGACGGCTTCAAGGCCTTGAACGCGCTGAGCCTGGCCATCAACGTGGGTGAACTGCGCTGCATCATCGGCCCCAACGGCGCGGGCAAGACCACGATGATGGACATCATCACCGGCAAGACCCGGCCCGACGCCGGGCGGGTGTTTTTTGGCTCCAACATCGATCTGCTGCGCCTGACGGAGCCTGAAGTGGCGCAGGTGGGCATCGGCCGCAAGTTCCAGAAACCCACGGTGTACGAACAGCTGTCGGTGCTGCAGAACCTGGAGCTGAGTCTGCGCAACGACCGCGGCGTGGCCGCCAGTCTGTTTGCCCGACTCAGCAGCACGCAGAACGACCGGCTGGGTGAACTGCTGACGCTGATCCACCTGAAAACCGAAGCCCACCGCACCGCCGGGCTGCTAAGCCACGGCCAAAAGCAGTGGCTGGAAATCGGCATGCTGCTGGCCCAGGATCCGAAACTGCTGCTGCTGGACGAACCCGTGGCCGGCATGACCGACGAAGAAACCGAGCGCACCGCAGAATTGTTTCTGACCCTGGAAGGCCAGCACTCGCTGGTGGTGGTGGAACACGACATGAAGTTTGTCGACCAGCTGACCGAGGGCCGCAAGAAGGTCACCGTGCTGCACGAAGGCCGAGTGCTGGCCGACGGCCTGCTGTCCGAAGTGCAGGCCAACCCCGAGGTGGTGGAGGTGTACCTTGGGCGCTGAACCGGGCACCCCCCTGCTGGCCGTGAAGGGCCTGAACCAGTACTACGGCGGCAGCCACATCCTGCGTGATTTGTCCTTTGAGGCGCGTGTCGGCGAGGTCACCGTGGTCCTG
Organism: Betaproteobacteria bacterium; assembly: GCA_024641925.1. Classification (GTDB taxonomy): domain Bacteria; phylum Pseudomonadota; class Gammaproteobacteria; order Burkholderiales; family Burkholderiaceae_C; genus Rubrivivax. The sequence goes on along the minus strand of JAHECB010000150.1, from coordinate 1,347 downwards.
GGCCGCAACGGTGTGGGCAAGACCACGCTGCTGAAAAGCCTGATGGGTGTGGTGCCGGTGAAGTCAGGCCAGGTCAGCCTGGCGGGCCAGGACATCACCCAGGACACGTCCTACAACCGCGTGCGCGCCGGCATCGGTTACGTGCCGCAGGGCCGTGAAATTTTTGGCCGACTGACGGTGGCCGAAAACATGCGCATGGGCCTGGCGTCACGCCCGGCCAGCACGGTGATGCCGCCGGTGTTATTTGAGCTGTTCCCGGTGCTCAAGCAGATGATCGGCCGTCGCGGCGGCGACCTGTCGGGCGGCCAGCAGCAGCAGTTGGCCATCGGCCGCGCGCTGGCGGCCGGCCCGCGCCTGCTGATGCTGGACGAGCCCACCGAAGGCATCCAGCCCAGCATCATCAAGGACATCGGGCGGGTGCTGCAGCGCCTGGCCAAACAAGGCATGGACGGCCAACCCATGGCCATCGTGCTGGTGGAACAGTTCTACGACTTTGCCGCGGAACTGGCTGACCAGTACCTGGTGATGGAGCGGGGCGAAGTCGTGGCGCGCGGCATGGGCCGCAACATGGAAGCCGACGGCGTGCGCGAGAAGATGTCGATCTGATGTTCTGAGGCTGTGCACGGCATAGGATGCGGCGTCGTTATCTACCGACCCCACCCGTGTCGAGCCACCGCTTTCGCAGCCTGGATGTGTTTCGTGGCGCCACCGTGGCGCTGATGATCCTGGTCAACAACCCGGGCAGCTGGAACGCGCTGTTCCCGCCCCTGGCGCATGCGCCCTGGCATGGGCTCACCCCCACCGATCTGGTGTTCCCGTTTTTCCTGTTTGCCGTGGGCAATGCGCTGGCGTTGGTGTTGCCCGGGCTGCACGGCGCCGGACCTTCAGTGTTCTGGCCCCGTATCGTCAAGCGCACGCTGCTGATTTTTGCCATCGGCCTGTTGTTGAACGCAGCGCCTTTTGTGCGCTGGGACGCTGGCGGTGAGCTGGTTCTGCGCCACTGGGACACACTGCGACTGATGGGTGTGCTGCAACGCATCGCCCTGTGCTTTGGCGCAGCCGCTGAACAAGAAGATCTGGACCAGCAGCTACGTGCTGCTGAGTACCGGGTTGGCGATGGTGGTACTGGCGCTGTGCATCGGGTGGGCGCAGCCCGGCGCAAGTGCCGACGGGCAAACCACAGCGCGGACGGCCGGCGATTCCGTTGCGCGTTTTTTCGAGGTCTTTGTCCGAAACCCGCTGTTCATCTTTGTGCTCAGCGGCCTGGTGCCCCGCTTCCTGGGCCTGGTGCTGGCGGGCCGGGGTGAGTGCCCAGGGACAGCCGCTGTGGACGTCGCCCCTGCCCTG
>JAHECB010000402.1 GCA_024641925.1 Betaproteobacteria bacterium | reverse complement strand
TCCATCATGACCTTTGCCGAAGTCACGGTGCCAAAGGGAGCAAAGGCCTGCAGCAGCGAGTCATCGCGCACCGAATAGGCCAGATTGCCGACGTACAGTTTGTTTCCCACGGGGAGCCCTTAAATGAACCTTGAAAACCATGCGGAGCTCTACCCTGCGTGAACCATTCAGACGAAGGTGCGGCTGCCAGACACAGGGGGCTATTATGTTTCTCGGCTGGGCTAGCCTGTAAAGAGCCGCCGCGTCAAGTGTTGTTTTGTCGCCCCCAGACTTACCCTGGTAGCTGCGCTGTTTGCAAGGACGGCTCGTATCCGGCGCACCACCTGGGTGCTCGGCCAACCACAGGGGTGCATGGGGTTGGCCGGCAACGAGGGGGTGGGCCTCGCCTACCATCGGCGACATGGACTTGCTCAAACCCCTGATTGCGTTGCTGGCGATCGTGAATCCCGTCGGGGTCGTGCCGTTTTTTATACATTTCACGCAAAGTTTTTCGCCCAAAGAGCGGCGGCGAACGATACGCATCAGCGCCTTTTCGGCTTTTCTGGTGGTTGCCATCAGTGCGGTGGCCGGCTTGCGCGTGATTGAATTTTTCGGTATCTCGCTGGCCAGTTTTCAAGTGGGCGGTGGCACCTTGCTGCTGATCAGTTCGCTGGCCATGCTCAATGCGCAGCCACCCGAGACGCAACCCAGCGATGTGACCGATGCCGACGCCAAGATCGATGCCGGTTCCAGCATCGCGGTGGTGCCGCTGACCATTCCCTTGCTGACCGGCCCGGCCACCATCAGCACCATGGTCATCTACGCGCAGAAGACGCAGCATGTCTGGGAGCAAGGTGTGCTGGTGGCCTACGGCCTGGTGATTGGTGTGGTGACCTTTGTGGTGTTCAGTGCTGCCGGCCGCATTGCCAAGGTCCTGGGCCGTACCGGTATCAATGTGATGACCCGGCTGATGGGCCTGATCCTGGCGGCCATGGCCGTGGAACTGCTGGCTGACGGCCTGATGAAACTCTTCCCGGTGCTGGCGCTGCACCACACGGCCTTGAAACCATGAGTGACACCCACTTCCCTGCCGACACCAGCTTCGACTTCGTCGTGGTGGGCGCCGGTACGGCCGGCTGTCTGCTGGCCAACCGGCTGTCGGCCGACGGCCGCCACCAGGTCTTGTTGATCGAGGCCGGGGGCAGCGACAACTACCACTGGATCCACATTCCGGTGGGCTACCTGTACTGCATCGGCAACCCACGCACCGACTGGATGTACCGCACCGAAGCCGAGGCCGGCCTGAACGGGCGCAGCCTGGGCTACCCGCGCGGCAAGGTGCTGGGGGGCTGTTCCAGCATCAACGGCATGATCTACATGCGGGGTCAGGCACGCGACTACGACCACTGGGCACAGCTGACGGGCGACGACACCTGGCGCTGGCAGCACTGTCTGCCCGCCTTCCTGCGCCACGAAGACCACTGGCGGGCGGCGTCAGCCACCGTCAACGGTGCGGCACCGCATGGACAGGGCGGTGAATGGCGGGTGGAACGCCAGCGGCTGCGCTGGGACATCCTGGACGCTTTTGCGCGGGCCGCGCAGGAAGCCGGCATGCCCGCCAGCGATGACTTCAACGGCGGCAACAACGAGGGTGTTGGCTACTTTGAAGTCAACCAGCGTTCTGGCGTGCGCTGGAACACGTCGAAGGCCTTTTTGCGTCCGGCGCAGGGGCGCAGCAACCTGCAGGTGTGGACGGGGCAGCAGGTCACCCGGCTGCAGGTGGTCAACGGGCGCGTGGTGGGCGTTGCACTGCGCCACGCCACGGGCGGTGAAACCCGCACGGTGGGTGCCCGGCACGAGGTGGTGGTGTGCGCTGGCGCCGTCGGCACGCCGCAGTTGCTGCAGCTGTCGGGCATTGGCGCACCCGATCTGCTGCAGGCGCATGGCCTGCCGGTCACGCATGCGCTGCCGGGTGTGGGCGACAACCTGCAGGATCATCTGCAGATCCGCGCCGTGTTTGAAGTCCAGGGCGTGAAGACATTGAACCAGCAGGCCAACAGCTGGTGGGGCAAGGCGGCCATCGGGCTGGAATACCTGTTGCGGCGTAGCGGCCCGATGAGCATGGCGCCGTCACAACTGGGCGCCTTCACCCGGTCGGATGCACTGCAGGCCTGGCCCAACCTGCAGTACCACGTGCAGCCCTTGTCGCTGGACGCCTTCGGGCAGCCGCTGCACCGCTTCAATGCCTTCACTGCCAGCGTGTGCAACCTCAATCCCAGCTCCCGCGGCAGCGTGCAGGTACGCAGCCCGCGGCCCGAAGACCCGCCGCGCATCCAGCCCAACTACCTGTCCACACCACAGGACCGCCTGGTGGCGGCCGAATCGCTGCGCCTGACGCGGCGCATCGTGGGCATGCCGGCGCTGGCGCGTTACCAGCCAAGCGAAGTCAAGCCGGGTGTGCAGTTCCAGACCGACGACGAACTGGCCCGACTGGCTGGCGACATTGGCACCACCATCTTCCACCCGGTGGGCACCTGCCGCATGGGTCGGGTCGGCGAAGCGGGCGCGGTGGTGGACCCGCGCTTGCGTGTACAAGGGCTGGCGGGACTGCGTGTGGCCGACGCCAGCGTCATGCCCACCATCACCAGCGGTAACACCAACAGCCCGACGCTGATGATTGCCGAGCGTGCTGCGGCCTGGGTGCTGGAAAGCGCCCCGTCGTGATGCGATGGGTCTGGCGTTGGCAGGGCCTTGGCGCAAAACCGGGGTAAGCCCCCATCAACAGCGCGGGTTGCGGCAGTTACATTCCCGGCTCTCGAGGCCTGTGGCAGAGCCTGCAGCGCCTTCCGAGGTCGAGGAGACACCCAAGAACTGACAGCAGTGACACCACTGCACGGGCCGCGCGCACACAAGGCCGCAGCCCGTAAACCCACCCGCCAAGCGCCCCATCCAGGCGACGGCCTCGGGCAGGGGCAACACGCTGCAAGCTGCGGCCGTTTGTTTGCAAGGCGCTGAGCGATCGGCGCTTTTTTTTGCCTGCCGCCGGTCAAGGTGATGGGTCGAGATGAGGCCGGTTTGCCGGGTTCTTTGCCAAGGGGCGGGCTGCCGTGTTGCCTAGCATCGGGTGCAGTGCCCTGCCCGAGCTGCCATCACCTTGAAAACCGAACCGAACACCCTGGACATCGACATTCC
>JAHECB010000149.1 GCA_024641925.1 Betaproteobacteria bacterium | reverse complement strand
CCACCGACTGGACACGCCTGAACACCCTGATTCCGCCGCCGGAGGCCACACCATGAACCCCACCTCGTCACACAAGCTTGCATGGACCCTGGCCGGCGTGGTGGCACTTGCTGCCGTGGCCGGTGGCGCCTGGTGGCTGGGGCGCTACCAGGGCATGGGGCACGCCGCACAGGCAGAAGGTGGCCCTGGCGCCACCATGGCGATGGAGGCCACCCCAACCATGGCCGCGGCGGCGCAGGACCCCAGCCAGTGGAGCATTCCGCAAGGTGAAGAGGCCACCCGCCGCCACATCCGCGACGGCCTGAAAGCCGGTGACACCGACCCTGTCACCGGCCAGCGCATCATCAACTACCACGACCCCATGGTGCCGGGCAAAAACTTCGACGCACCGGCCAAGTCGCCCTTCATGGACATGATGCTGGTACCACGTTATGCCGGCGGTGGCCAGGTCGACAGCAGCAGCGTCAGCGTCAGCCCGCGCATCCAGCAGAACCTGGGCCTGCGCACGGCGCCTGTGGTGCAAGGTGCGCTGACCAGCGAAGTCAGCGCTACCGGCAGCGTGCTGTGGAACGAACGCGACCAGGTGCTGCTGCAGGCACGCGCTACCGGCTTTGTCGAAAAGCTGCACGTGCGCGCCACGCTGGACCGTGTGGTCGCCGGTGCGCCGCTGGCCGATATCTACGTGCCGGCCTGGGTGGCGGCGCAGGAAGACTACCTGGCGCTGACCCACATGCAGGGCCCCGATCTGGCGCCTTTGCGAGACGCGGCGCGTCAGCGCATGCGACTGGCCGGCATGAGCCTGGCGCAGATTGACACGGTGGTCAACACCGGTCAGCGCCAGGCCCGCTACACCTTGACCGCGCCCCAGGGCGGCACCGTGACTGAACTGCTGATGCGCGAGGGCATGACCGTGATGTCCGGCATGACACTGGCGCGCATCCAGGGCACGGGCACGGTGTGGGCCGAAGGCGAGGTGCCCGAAAGCCAGTCGGCGCTGCTCAAGCCCGGCGTCGCCGTGACCGCCACCAGCCCCGCCGCACCGGGCCAGACCTTTGAAGGCCGCGTGCAGGCCTTGCTGCCTGAGGTGGACCCCAAGACCCGCACGCTGAAAGCCCGCATGGTGCTGTCCAACCGCGGCGGCCGATTGGTACCGGGCATGTTTGTGCAGATGCGGTTTGCACGACAAGGCGCCCAGGACAGCCTGCTGGTGCCCATCGACGCCGTGATCCAGACGGGCCAGCGCAGTGTGGTGATGCTGGCCGAAGAGGACGGCCGCTTCACGCCGGTGCAGGTCACCACGGGGGTGGAGGCTGGCGGCCAGACCGAAGTGCTGGCGGGGCTGAAGGCGGGACAGCGGGTGGTGCGTTCGGGCAACTTCCTGATCGATTCCGAAGCCAGCCTGCGGGGACTGGAAGCCAAGCTCAACCAGGCCGAGCCCCTCAAGGCGCAGGTGTACAGCACCGAGGCCGTGGTCGACGCACTGGAAAAAGACAGCGTGACACTGACCCACCCGCCCATTGCAGAACTCAAGTGGCCGCAGATGCAGATGGACTTCCGCCTGCCCAAGCGCCAGCAGCAGCCCCGCGGACTGGCGGTGGGTGAAAAGGTGCAGATCGAGTTCAGCATGCAAGACGGCGACGTGCCGCAGATCACCACCATGCGGCGTTTGGGGCCTGCCGCCGGTGCGGGGACCCCCAAATGATCGCGCGCCTGATCCACTGGAGCCTGGCCAACCGCTTTCTGGTACTGCTGGCCACGCTGATGTTCACCGCCTGGGGCGTGATCAGCCTGCTGCGCACGCCGCTGGACGCGCTGCCCGACCTGTCGGACACGCAGGTCATCATTCGCACCAGCTGGCCCGGCCAGGCGCCGCAGCTGGTGGAAAGCCAGGTCACCTACCCGATGACCACCACCATGCTGTCGGTGCCCGGTACCAAGGCCGTGCGCGGCTTTTCGATGTTTGGTGACAGTTTTGTCTATGTGCTGTTTGACGACAACGTCGACCTGTACTGGGCGCGTTCGCGGGTGCTGGAATACCTGAACCAGGTGCAGGCGCGTCTGCCCGCCAACGCCAAATCCTCCATCGGGCCCGACGCCACCGGTGTGGGCTGGATCTACCAGTACGCACTGGTCGACCGCACCGGCGGGCAAGACCTGGCGCAGCTGCGGGCCCTGCAGGACTGGTTCTTGCGTTTCGAATTGAAGACCGTGCCCGATGTGTCCGAAGTGGCCAGCGTGGGCGGCATGGTGCGCCAGTACCAGGTGGTGATGGACCCCGACAAGCTGGCCGCCTTCGGCATCAGCCCCATGACCGTGAGCAAAGCCCTGGCGCGCGGCAACCAGGAAGCCGGCGGCTCGGTGCTGGAACTGGGCGAAGCCGAGTACGCCGTGCGCGCCAACGGCTACCTGCAGACAATGGACGACTTTCGCGCCATCCCATTGATGACCACGGCCGCCGGCACCTCGGTGCGGCTGGGCGACGTGGCGCGTGTGCAGACCGGCCCGGAGATGCGCCGCAGCATCGGCGAGCTGGACGGTGAAGGCGAAGCCGTGGGCGGTGTCATCGTCATGCGCTCGGGCAAAAACGCGCTGGACACCATCAATGCCGTCAAGGCCAAGCTGGCAGAACTGCAGCGTGGCCTGCCCAAAGGCGTGGAGATCGTGCCGGTGTACGACCGGTCCAACCTGATCGAGCGCGCGGTGCAGAACCTGGGCTACAAGCTGCTGGAAGAGTTTGCCGTGGTGGCTGTGGTGTGTGCGCTGTTCCTGTGGCACCTGCGCAGCGCGCTGGTGGCCATCGTGTCGCTGCCGCTGGGCATTCTGGCGGCCTTCATCGTGATGCAGCACCAGGGTGTCAACGCCAACGTGATGTCGCTGGGTGGCATTGCCATCGCCGTGGGGGCGATGGTGGACGCCGCGGTGGTGATGATAGAAAACGCGCACAAGCACCTGGAACGCTGGGCGCATGACAACCCCGGCGACACCTTGCGTGGCGAGGCACGCTGGAAGGTGGTGGGCGACGCCGCCGCCGAAGTGGGGCCGGCACTGTTTTTTTCGCTGCTGATCATCACGCTCAGCTTCATCCCCGTGTTCACGCTGGAAGCACAGGAAGGGCGGCTGTTTTCGCCCCTGGCCTACACCAAGACCTATTCCATGGCCGCTTCAGCAGCGCTGGCTGTGACACTGATCCCGGTGCTGATGGGTTATCTGATCCGCGGCCCCATCCCCAAGGAAACGGCCAACCCGCTGAACCGTTTGTTGATAACGCTGTACCGGCCGTTGCTGAACGCGGTGCTCAAGCTGCCGAAGCTGACCCTGGTGCTGGCCAGCATCTTGCTGGTGGCCAGCCTGTGGCCGCTGCAGCACATCGGCGCGGAATTCATGCCGCCGCTGGACGAAGGCGATCTGCTGTACATGCCCACCGCCCTGCCCGGCCTGTCGGCCGGCAAGGCGGGTGAACTGTTGCAACAGACCGACCGCCTGATCAAGACCGTGCCCGAGGTGCTGAGTGTCTATGGCAAGGCCGGCCGCGCCGACACCGCCACCGACCCGGCGCCGCTGGTGATGTTTGAAACCACCATCCAGTTCAAGCCCCGCGACCAGTGGCGCGCCGGCATGACCCCCGACAAGCTGGTGGACGAACTGGACCGTGCCGTGCGGGTGCCGGGTCTGTCCAACATCTGGGTGCCGCCCATCCGCAACCGCATCGACATGCTGGCCACCGGTATCAAGAGCCCCGTGGGCGTGAAGGTCGGGGGCGCCGATGTGGCCACCATCGACAAGCTGACGGCGCAAATTGAGGCGGCGGTGAAAGACGTGCCGGGTGTCAGCAGCGCGCTGGCCGAACGCCTGACCGGCGGACGCTACATCGACGTCGACATCCGCCGCGCCGACGCGGCACGTTTCGGCATGAACATTGCCGACGTGCAGGACATCATTGCCGGCGCCGTGGGCGGCAAGAATGTGGGCGAGGTGGTGGTCGGGCTGCAGCGATACCCCATCAACCTGCGCTACCCGCGGGAACTGCGCGACTCGGTGCCCAAGCTGCGCGCGCTGCCCATCGTCACCACCAGCGGGCAGCGGCTGCTGCTGTCCGATGTGGCCGACATCCGCATCAGCGACGGCCCACCCATGCTGCGCAGTGAAAACGCGCGCCTGGCCGGATTTGTGTATGTGGACATCCGCGGTCGCGACCTGCAAGGTGCGGTGCGCGACATGCAACGCGCCGTGGCCGACCAGGTCACGCTGCCCGCCGGATATTCAGTGTCCTGGTCGGGGCAGTTTGAATACCTGGAGCGCGCCAGTGCCAAACTCAAGCTGGTGGTGCCTTTCACGCTGCTGATCATCTTGGTGCTGCTGTACCTGACCTTCAGGCGCTTTGATGAAGCCTTGCTGATCATGGCCACGCTGCCGATGGCGCTGGTGGGCGGCGTGTGGCTGCTGTGGTTGCTGGGGCACAACCTGTCGGTGGCCAGCGCGGTGGGCTTCATCGCGCTGGCGGGGGTGGCGGCGGAGTTTGGCGTCATCATGTTGCTGTACCTGAAACAGGCCTGGGCAGCACGCGAGGCGGCGGGCACCACCAGCGACGACGATCTGCTGGACGCCATCCGCGAAGGCGCCGTGCTGCGCGTGCGGCCCAAAGCCATGACGGTGGCGGTGATCGTGGCCGGCTTGCTGCCGCTGTTCTGGGGCAGCGGCACCGGCAGCGAAGTGATGCAGCGCATCGCCGCGCCCATGGTGGGCGGCATGCTCAGCGCGCCGCTGCTGTCGATGTTTGTGGTGCCGGCGGCCTATCGGCTGATGCGACGGCGCCGACGCGAAAAGGCCGTCGTGGCGCCACCCACCCTGGAAGCGGCTTGAAACCTGTGGCGGACTTTGCACTTCTTAACCCCGCCACAGGTCAACGGCCGCAGGCCGGGCGCCGTTGGTCGACCATGAATTCGCCAAACGACCTGGAAGCCCCGGAACGGACGTCTGCCATGCGCCAGAACCAACGTCGGACCGCCACCCTGGCCACCTTGCTGGCGGCCACCACCTTGGCGGGCTGCGTGGTGGCCCCACTGCACGGGCCCCGCGTGGTGCGCTCGGCGCCGCCGCCGGCCTACCCAGCGCCGGCAGCGCCCGCACCCCAGGCCCAGGCGCCGATGTATTTCTACCCCACCCAACGCCAGACCGAAGCGCAGCAAGACCGCGACCGCTACGAGTGTTACCGATGGGCCGTGCGCGAAACCTCGTTCGACCCGGGCATGACGCCGCTGCGCGACGCACCGGTGGCCAACCGGCGCCCGGTGCCGCAGGCCGACGGCGCGGCCGTGGCCGGCGGTGCCATCACGGGCGCGGTGGTGGGCTCGGTGCTGGCATCGCCGCGCCACAGCGGCCAGGGCATGGTGCTGGGCGCGCTGTTTGGCGCGCTGGTGGGTGCCAGTGCTGAAGCACAGAATCAGCGCGCTTACGAACAAGCCCAGGCACGCGACGCCGCACGCAACGCACAAGCGCGTGCGCCCTATATCAACTTCCGGCGCGCCATGGCGGCGTGCATGGAAGGCCGCGGCTACAACGTGCAATGAACCCGGGAGCCCCCATGCAGACCCCACCCCACCGATCAACGCCGGCTGGCGCCATGACCGGGGTCCTGCGGGGGGCCGAAGTCCGGCGCAGCATCCCACAACGCATGGCGACGTCGGTGCTGGCCTTGGCCATGGCACTGAGCCTGTTCTCACCCGGCACGGCCTGGGCGCAGCGTGGCGACGGCGGCGAACGTGCCGAGCGCAACGACCGGGGTGACCGGGGTGACCGTGGCAACCGGAACGACCGAGGCGACCGAGGCGACCGAGGCGACAGGGGCAACCGGCGTGATCACGACCGCAGCGGTGGTCGCGACGCGCAGGTGCAGCGGCAGGCGCCGGGCCCGCAGATCACCTACCGTGCCAGCCCGTCGCGCGGCCGTGGCACCTGGTACGACGGCGCCCATGGCCACAACCACAACTACCCTGCACCGGGTTATGCCGTGCGGGTGCTGCCGCCGGCCAGCCGCGCCGTGTATTGGGGCGGCGCCAGCTACCGTTATGGCGGCGGCGTCTGGTATTCCAGCGGCCCGCACGGCTGGGTGGTGGTACGCCCGCCGTTTGGCATCCGCGTGCCCGACCTGCCCGCCTTTGCCACCGTGCTGACCATTGCCGGCATCGCCTACCTGTACTCCAACGGTGTCTACTACCGTCACAGCAACGACGAAGGCTACGAAGTGGTGCCACCGCCGGTGCAGGCGGCCGCGGCGCCGGCCGAAAGCAGGAGCTTTGTCTACCCGCGCCAGGGGCAGTCGGCCACGCAACAGGCCAGCGACGAATACGAATGCCACCGCTGGGCGGTGCAGCAGACCGGGTTTGACCCCACCGGCGCCGCACTGGGGCAGAGCGCTACGGACGGCGCAGTGCCATCAGCCACCGTCTACAGCAGCAACCCACGCGGCGACTATGACCGTGCCCGTCTGGCCTGTCTGGACGGCCGCGGCTACACGGTGCGCTGATCACGCCGGGCCGTCGCAAGGCGCGGCCCGATCAGCATCAGGCCATCTTCACCGCCGTGCCGCTGGCGGCCACCAGCATCATGCCGTTGGCCTCGCCCAGCACGGCGTAGTCGATGTCCACGCCGATGACGCCGGTCGCACCCATCTCCCGGGCGGCTTCCACCATGTCCTGGATAGCGGCGTCGCGCGCGCCCGACAGCGCCCGTTCATAGCCGCCCGCGCGGCCACCCACCACGTCGCGCACCGACGCAAACATGTCGCGAAAGATGTTGGCGCCGATCACGGCCTCACCATTGACGATGCCCAGATAGCTGGCCACCTTGGGGCCCTGGTCGGCTTCGATGCCGGGTGTGACCGTGGACAGGAAAAAGTTGCTGTCCGTTTTTGAAAACCAGCCCATGGTTTGTACCTCCGCAGATGGTGGATGTCGTCAAACAGGCTGCGCACCAAACAACCAGGCCATGGCCGTGAAGGTGACAAAGGCCAGCACGGTGCTGGTCATGATGATGCGCGCAATGCGTCCATTGTCGGCGCCATAGCGCTCGGCCAGCAGCGACACGTTGCTGGCGCTGGGCAAGGCCGCGGTCAGCGTCAGCACGGTGATCTGCAGGTTTGTCAGCCCGGCGCCCAACTGCCGGGCCGACAAGGCCGCCAGCAGCACCAGCAGCGGGTGCAGCAGCAGCTTGGCCAGCGCCACGGGCACGTAGTCGCGCAAGGGTGTCTTTTTGCCAGCGTGCTGGCCGGCGCGCCACAGCACCGCGCCAATGGTGAACAGCGCCACGGGCGTCGCGGCGTTGCCCAGCATGTCCACCACCGTCTGCGCCGGGCCCAGCAGCTGATAGCCGAATACTGAAAACGCGGCCCCGATGGCAATGGACCAGGGCAAGGGGTTGGCCAGCGCACCACGCAACGCCCGCCCCACGGCAGCCCGTGCTGCACCGGCCCCGTCAGACCTGCGGCCACCGCCCAGCTGCGACACCGCGATGCACAGGCTGCTGGTGACAAACAGGTCCACCAGAATCGTGCAGATCATCGGCCCGGCGGCGTCGTTGCCCAGCAGCGCCACCAGCAAGGGAACACCCATGAAACCGGTGTTGGGGAAGGCGGCCACCAGCGCCCCAAACGCAGCGTCTTTCAGCCCCACCCGCTTGTTCAGGCTGGCACCCACGGCAAACAGCACCATCAGCAGCGCGCAGGCGCCGTAAACCAGCAGCACCTCGGGGTTCAGCAGTTCCAGCACCGGCGTGCTGGCGCCAAAGCGGAACAACATGCAGGGCAGCGCAAAGTACAGCACAAAGGCGTTCAGCCCCGGGATGGCACTTTCGGGCAGCACATGGTGCCGACCGGCCAGATAGCCGCACAGCACCAGTGCAAAAAACGGGGCCGTGACGGCCAGAATGGCTTGCATGGGTGCAAGTATCGCAACAGCCCGCCGCGCCACTGGCTGGCCTGTCGTAGCCAGCCGACGTTTTGTCGCAGCAGCGGCCGGTGGTTGGCGGCCGGACACAAGCTGCAGACTGTGTTGCGACACCCGCCATCCGCATGGCAGGCACTTTGATGCGGTTTCCCCGCTCCTGAAAGCTGGGGCGCTGGACTAGCATGGTTGCCAGCCGGCCGTTGACGCCGGCGCTTCGGAGACGGCACCATGTTCCCAGGCATCCACGCCCGAAACCACCCTGACCGCGCAGCCATCATCATGGCCACCAGCGGTGAAACCATCAGCTACCGCGAACTGGACGAACGCAGCAACCGACTGGCGCACCTGTTACGCAGCCATGGTCTGAAACGGCTGGACCACTACGCCGTGTTCATGGAAAACCATGTGCGTTACCTGGAGTGCAACAGCGCGGGTGAACGGGCCGGCCTGTACTACACCTGCATCAATTCCTACCTGAACGGCGACGAAGTGGCTTACATCGTCGACAACAGCGAGTCGCAACTGTTGATCACCTCGCGCGACAAGCTACCGGTGGCGCAAACCGCCATGGCGTTGTGCCCGCGGGTGAAAGTCTGCCTGGTGGTGGACGGCGGCGACGCTGTGCGTGCGCTGGCCGACCCGCGATTTGCCGACTACGAAGAAGCCGTGGCCGCCTACCCCGCCACCCCGATAGCCGACGAAGCGCTGGGCACCGCCATGCTGTATTCATCCGGCACCACCGGACGACCCAAGGGTGTGCTGCGGCCGCTGCCCGAAAACCCGCCGTCACAACCGCTGCCGCTGTTCGACTTCCTGAACAAGCTGTGGCAGTGCCGCGAAGGCATGCTGTACTTGTCGCCCGCGCCGCTGTACCACGCCGCGCCGCAGGCCAACGTGGCGCTGGCCATCCGCAACGGCGGCACGGTGGTGGTGATGGAACATTTCGACCCCGAGCAGTACCTGGCGCTGGTGCAGCAGCACCACATCACGCATTCGCAGCTGGTGCCGACCATGTTCAGCCGCATGCTGAAGCTGCCGCCCGAAGTGCGCGCGCAATACGACCTGTCGTCCCTGCAGGTGGTGATTCACGCCGCCGCGCCCTGCCCGGTGCAGGTCAAAGAGCAGATGCTGGCCTGGTGGGGGCCCATCATCCTGGAGTATTACGGCGCCACCGAAGGCATGGGCTTCACGGCTTGCGACAGCGCCGAATGGCAAGCCCACCGCGGCACGGTGGGCAAGGTGCTGATGGGCGCCCTGCACGTGCTGGACGAACAGATGCAGCCGGTGCCGCAAGGCCAGCCGGGTGAACTGTGGTTCAAGTCGGGCTCGCCTTTTGTCTACTTCAACGACCCCGAACGCACGCAGGCCACACGCTCAGCCGACGGCAGCATGAGCACGGTGGGTGACGTGGGCTACCTGGACGCCGATGGTTTCCTGCACCTGACCGACCGCGCCACCTTCATGATCATCAGCGGCGGTGTCAACATCTACCCGCAGGAGTGCGAAAACCTGCTCATCACCCACCCCCAGGTGGCCGACGCTGCCGTGTTTGGCGTGCCCAACGCCGACCTGGGTGAAGAGGTCAAGGCCGTCGTTCAGCCCTTGCCGGGTGTGCGGGCCGACGAACAGTTCGCACAGGACCTGATGGCCTTTTGCCACCAGCACCTGGCGTCGATGAAATGCCCGCGCAGTGTGGACTTCACCGATGCGCTGCCGCGCCTGCCCACCGGCAAGCTGTACAAAAAGCCGCTGCGCGACAGCTATTGGCAGGGGCACGCCAGCCGCCTGGTGTGAAACAGGGCGGGCAAGCTTCCGTTGAGGTCGACATTGATCGGCGATGCAGCGGACGCTTCAACTCAGATGCAGCGCCGAAGGTTTGTATTGCCGGCGCATCGCAATCGCCATGGCAGCCAGCGCAGCGGCCACGATGGTCCATGTGGCGGGTTCCGGTACGTTGCGGATGGCGTTCAACAACGAAAACTTCGTGACCACCAGGGTGCTGTCGGTGTACCCAGAGGTGGAGCCGCGATAGGCAAAGTAGCGCGAGCCGACAGTGCCGCTGTAATCGGCCTGGAACGACGACTGGTAGCCGTTTCCGGGTGACGCCCCGGAAACGGTCACATCCATCAGCAGGTTCCCCGCCAGCGGGTCATAGTTGACGAGTGACCCGGTCATGTCCAATGTTGCCGGCAGCAAACCCGAGAAGGAAAAGTTGCCAAAACTGGCCAGCAAGGAGCCCCTGTTGTCGGCGCCCGTTTGGGACAGCCCATTCGGCCCGCGCGGTGTCAGGTAAAACGATAGGGCATAAGAGGCCGAGTCCATGGTGCCGCTGCCGAATTGAGGCCCTTGGAAAAACGAAACCGTGTCGAAGGTGGTCAGGCCCGAAAAGGCCGAGGCGGCATACACCTGCTGGAAGGTGGTGCCGCCATCGCTGGCAAAACAGGCCATCGGGTAGCAGTTGCCGCTTTGCGGCGTGCCGACGATCAGGTCTGCATGGGCCGCCCAGGGTGCCGCCAATGCCAGGGCACAAGCGGCCGTTACAGCCTTCGACCGAAGAAGTTTCATGGATGCCCCAACGTTGCTCAAGTTGGGACTGAAGATAGGTGAAGACCTCGACCAGCCTGCGTTTGTTCCGCACGTTTCGCGCCCTGTGCCGGCCACACAATTGCATCCAAATGCACCGGCGCAAACAGCGCAGGAAGTCACGCCATTCGAACTTGCACCGGCGCAGGCTCAGCCGCCCGTGCCGGGCAAAGTTCACACGCCCAGGCTGTCCCGCATCTGGTACCACAGCGCGCCCATTGCCGTGAACGGCACCCGCAGCAGGCGCCCCCCCGGGAACGGGTGATGCGGCAGCTTGGCAAAGGCGTTAAAGCGCGTCGCGTCACCCTTCAGCGCTTCGGCCAGCACACGGCCGACCAGGTGTGTGAAGGTGATGCCGTGGCCCGAACAGCCTTGCGAGTAGTAGATGTTGGGCGCCAGCGTGCCCACCTGGGGCAGGCGCGACAGCGTCAGCAGGAAGTTGCCCGTCCAGCCAAAGTCGATGGCCGTGTCCTTCAGTTGCGGAAAGGTCTTCAGCATCTGCGGCCGGATCAGCGACTTCACTTCCTTGGGGTCGCGTGCGCCGTAGACTACACCGCCACCGTAGATCAGCCGCTTGTCGGCCGACAGGCGGAAGTAGTCCAGCAGGAAATTGTTGTCTTCCACGCAATAGTCCGACGGGATCAGTTCATCGGCCAGGGCCCCCAAGGGCTCGGTGGCGATGATCTGCGTGCCGCAGGGCATGGACCGGCTGGCCAGCACCGGCTCCAGGCCGCCGATGTAGGCATTGCAGGCCACGATGACAAACCGGGCACGCACCTCACCTTGCGCCGTGCGCACCACCGCCGGTTCGCCGCGTTCGATCTTCAGCACTTCGCAGTTCTCAAAGATGCGCCCGCCCTGGCTTTCCAGCGCCGCGGCTTCACCCAGCGCCAGGTTCAGGGGGTGAAAGTGGCCGCCGGTGGGATCGACCAGCAAAGCCGCATAGCGGTCGCTGTTCACCAGCTTGCGCACATCGGCCGGCGTATCCACCAGTGTCAGGCCGGGGTGGCCCCAGCGTTCCCAGAGCTTCTTCTGTTCGACCAGGCCCTTGGTCTTGCCCGGGTTGACGGCGGCGTAAATGCCACCGTCTTTCAGGTCGCACTGAATGCGGTAGCGCGCCACCCGGTCGCGGATGATCTGGGCGCCTTCGAACATCATGCGCGCCAGCGGCTCGGCCACGGCCAGGCCGTAGCTGGATTCAATGACGTCGATGTCGCGCGAAAAACTGTGCACGATCTGGCCACCGTTGCGCCCCGAGGCGCCCCAGCCCACCCGCGCCTGCTCCAGCACCACCACCGACAGCCCGGCTTCGGCCAGGGCAATGCCCGCCGACAGGCCGGTGTAGCCCGCGCCCACGATGCACACATCGGCCT
>JAHECB010000148.1 GCA_024641925.1 Betaproteobacteria bacterium | reverse complement strand
CCACGGTGATGTATGACTTCAAGAACGTGCAGAACCGCACCATGGCCGCGCAGGCCATACCCAGTTACGCACCGCAGCAGGCTATGCCGCACTTCAACAAGCTGGAGTGTTTTTGCTTCAACGAATACACCTTGCAGCCAGGTGAATCCAAGCAGTGGCCCGTGGTCTTTGTCATCGACCCCAAGCTGCCGCGTGATGTCACCACCATCACCTTGTCGTACACGTTTTTTGAAGTGGGTGGCAAGGTACCGCCGGCACCGGTGGGTACCGTGGGTGTCAAGCCCGTGGCGGTTGCGCCTGTTGCCCCGCCAGTCGTCCCGGCAATGGCACAGCCCACCAGCCCGCCCGCATGAACGGCTCACAAGACAAATTGAAAGATGCCGTGCGCAGGCCGGCGTCGCTGGGCCAGACTTTTCGCGCCGTGGCCTGGTCATTTTTTGGTGTTCGCCGCTCTGCTGATCTGGAGAGCGACGTGCAAAAACTCAACCCCTTGTATGTGATTGCGGCAGGCGTTGTTGCCGCCGCAGCCTTTGTGGGTGGAGTCATCTTTTTGGTGCGGTGGGTCGTCAGCAGCGGTGTTGCCACCTGACGGCCGCCTGCGCACTGGCCACTGTTTTTGAATTGATCGGGATCGAGAGGAACTATCAAGATGTCAGCACCTATGCCCGCGGGCAGCACCCCGTACTATTTCATTCCGGCCCCGTCGCGTTACCCGGTGATGGTGGCCTTTGGCCTGTTTCTGGTCATCCTGGGCGCCGGCCAGTGGATCAATGGCGCCAACTGGGGCAAGTTTTCGCTGATTGCGGGCCTCATCATCTGGCTGACCGTGCTGTTTCAGTGGTTCAGGCAGTCCATCAGCGAAAGCGAAAGCGGCTTGTACTCCGACCGCATTGACGTGTCTTTCCGCTGGAGCATGAGCTGGTTCATCTTCAGCGAGGTGATGTTTTTCGCCGCCTTTTTTGGTGCACTGTACTGGGCGCGTGTGCATGCGCTGCCCATGCTGGGCAACCTGGACCACCAGGTGCTGTGGCCCGACTTCAAGGCCATCTGGCCCAGCGCCGGTGGTGGTGTTACGGCATCGCCTGCGGGCACCGTGGAACCGTTCACCACCATGGGGCCCTGGCCGCTGCCGACCATCAATACCGCGCTGCTGCTGACTTCGGGCGTGACGTTGACGATTGCGCACCACGCCTTGATCGCCGGGCAACGCGCCAAGACCATCGCCTGGATGTGGGTCACCGTGATCCTGGGCGCCACGTTTGTGTGTGTGCAGGCCTATGAGTATTCCCACGCCTACCAGGACCTGAACCTGAAGCTGTCGTCGGGCATCTTCGGTTCCACCTTTTACATGCTCACGGGCTTTCACGGTTTCCACGTGTTTGTGGGCATGTTGATGCTGACCTTCATCACGCTGCGCCTGATGAAGGGCCACTTCACACCGCAGCGCCACTTCGGCTTTGAAGGTGCGGCGTGGTACTGGCACTTTGTGGACGTGGTGTGGCTGGGCCTGTATTTCCTCGTCTATTGGCTGTAGCCGGCCCATATGGCGCGCGGCGACACGCCGCGCGAGGCTTCCACAACAACGCCGCGAACAGCGGCGTTGTCCATTGACGCAAGCGGCATCGGTTGCCGATGCACGCGCCGTGGCTCATTGCCCGATCGGGATGCCCGTGGGCCGCACCCAGCCCATGTACCAGCTGAGCAGGATGAACAAAAACAGCGCCACCGACAGACCCACCCGCAGTGCCAGGGCTCGCGCCATGTGGCGGCTGCGGTCGTCTGTGCCGCCGTCTCCTGAGCGGTTGCCCCGGCGCAGCATGAAGACACCCGCGCTGGCCAGCGCCACCAGCACAGCGATCATCAACAAGACCATGACGGTTTTCATCGGGCAGGATTATCCGCGCCATGCCGCCTCGGTGTCGGCGGCCAAGGGACAAAGCCTTTGAGTCCGCTGAATCAGCGCCGTGCCGTGGTCTTCGTTGCAGCACTGGCGCTTGCCTCGCTGACTGCTCGGCTGGGCCTGTGGCAGCTGGACCGCGCCGCGCAGAAAACCACTGCACAGGCTGCACTGGACCGTCAGGCCGCGCTGCCGCCTTTGGGCCCGACCGAGCTGGCCGACGGCGAAGCCGCCCTGGCACAGCAAGTTCATCGCAAGGTTGACCTGCCCGGGCGTTGGTTGCCCGATTTCACCGTCTACCTGGACAACCGGCCCATGGCGGGGCGCACCGGCTTTTTTGCCGTGACGCCGCTGCTGCTGGACGATGGCAGTGCGGTGCTGGTGCAGCGGGGCTGGTTGCCGCGGGACCAACTCGACCGCACACGCATCGCGGCGCCGCCGCCCCCTTCGGGGCGCGTGCGGGTGCTGGGTCGCTTGGCCCTGGGCCCATCACGCTTGTTTGAGTTTGAGCAGACAGCCTCAGGGCCGATCCGGCAAAATCTCGAAGTGGGCGCTTTGTCCCGCGAAACACGGTTGCGTTTGCGACCGGGCACGGTCGTCATGGTCGACAGCACGGATGCGGCCGGTGACGGTCTGAAGCGCGAATGGGCACGCCCCTCGCTGGGCGTTGAGAAGCACCAGGGCTATGCGGCCCAGTGGTTTGCGCTCAGTGCACTGAGCGTGGGCCTGTATGTCTGGTTTCAAATCATCCGCCCCCGTCGCGCCAAGCGCGCCGGCACCACCACCACGCCAAGCCCATGAGCACCCCCGAACCCGTTTCCTTGACCGTCCACAGCGTCGACACGCCCGACCTGGGCAATGCCCAGTTGGTTCAGCAGCGGCAGACCCGCATGGGTCGCATGAAGATGCTGTTGGTGCTGCTGGTGTGTGCCTCACCGGTGGTGGCGTCCTACCTGACCTATTTTGTGATTCGCCCTGGTGCGCGCAGCAATTACGGTGAACTCATCCTGCCCACACGTGCCTTGCCCGCCGCCCTGGCCCTGCAGACGCTGGACGGTCAGCCCGTCAAGGCCAGCAGCCTGCACGGCCAATGGCTGCTGCTGGCGGTGGGCGCCAGCACTTGCGGCGCCGACTGCGAGAAGCGCCTGTTCCTGCAGCGCCAGCTGCGTGAGATGCTGGGCCGCGAGCGCGACCGCATCGACAAAATCTGGCTGATCACCGACAGCGGCACGCCGACGCCCGCTCTGGTCACGGCCATCGAACACCCGGCGCAGGCCACGCTGCTGCGGGTTGACGCGCAGGAAGTGGCGCAATGGCTTTCACCGGCGCCCGGGCACCGCCTGGAAGACCACCTGTACGTCGTCGACCCCATGGGCGAATGGATGATGCGCCTGCCTGCCGACGCTGACCCGGCGCGCGCCAAGCGTGACCTCGACCGCCTGCTGCGGGCCTCGTCGTTCTGGGACCGCCCCGGCCGCTGAGGGCCGCTGCTGACCATGCCTGAAACCGCGCTCTTGAATCTGGCGCCTGCCGCCCGACTGGCCGGTCTGGCCGTCGTGCTGGCGCTGCTGCCGTTGAGCTGGGTTTGGCTGCGCCAGCGTCAGGTCGGGTTGGCGGGTCGGCTGGCGGCGTTGACGGCCCTCACCCTGTTTCTGACCTTCGACCTGGTCGTGTTTGGTGCTTTCACCCGCCTGTCGGATTCCGGCCTGGGTTGCCCCGACTGGCCCGGCTGTTACGGCCAGGTCAGCCCTTTCGGTGCCGCCTCGGACATCCACGCTGCGCAAAGCGCTGCACCGGGTGGACCCGTCACCTGGAGCAAGGCCTGGATCGAGATGATCCACCGCTACCTGGCCATGACCGTGGGTGTGCTGATCCTGGTGATGGCGGCGGCGTCCTGGCGCGCGCGCCGAAACCTGCCCTTTTCACCCTGGTGGCCCACCTTGACCTTGTTGTGGGTGATGGTGCAGGGCGCTTTTGGCAAGTACACCGTCACGCTCAAGCTGTATCCGGCCATCGTCAGTGCGCACCTGGTGGGCGGGCTGCTGTTGCTGGTGTTGCTGGGCGTGCAGCACGTGCGTTTCCAGCGCAGCCAAGGTGCGGGCACCTGGATGCTGCCGGGCAGCACCCGGCGCTGGGCCTGGTGGGCTGCAGCGGTGCTGGCGGTGCAGATTGTGCTGGGTGCCTGGGTCAGCACCAATTACGCCGTTCTGGCATGTACTGGATTCCCGCAATGCAATGGCCAGTGGTGGCCCGACATGGACCCGTCGCTGGGCTTCACGCTGCTGCGCGCCCTGGGTGAGGGCGGCGGCGGGCGGGGGTTGACCACGCAGGCGCTGGTGGCCATCCACATGGCGCACCGGTTGTTTGCGCTGGTCGCCGTGCTGGTGCTGGCCACGCTGGCCTGGCGGCTGCGCCGTGGCGCCTTGTCCCGTTGGTCAACGGCCTTGGCTGTGCTGCTGGCCGCGCAAGTCGCCAGTGGCTTGTCCAACGTGGTGCTGGGCTGGCCGCTGGTGGCGGCGCTGGGTCATTCCGCTGGCGCCGCAGGGCTGGTGCTGACGCTGACGCTGCTGCTGGCGGGCAGCGCCCGGCCGTTGCGTTTGCCCCAAGCTCAAACCGGTTCCTGGCAAAAAGCCCCGGCCTCCTAGAATCGCAGTCTGACCATGTCGCAGACCCTTGCCGCCACACCGGCCCAAAGCACACGCTGGGCCCAGTTCTACGCGCTGACCAAGCCGCGCGTGGTGCAGCTCATCGTGTTCTGCGCCGTCATCGGCATGCTGCTGGCCCAGCCCGGGCTGCCCGATCTGCGCGTGGCGTTTGCCGCCACGTTGGGCATCTGGCTGGTGGCCAGCGCGGCGGCGGCCTTCAACTGCCTGGTTGAACAGCACATCGACCGCCGCATGGCACGCACCTCTTGGCGTCCCAACGCCAAGGGCGAGCTCAGCAACACCCAGACGCTGGCGTTTTCTGGGCTGTTGTGCGGCGCCGGCAGCCTGGTGCTGTACGCGTGGGTCAACCCGCTGACCATGTGGCTGACCTTTGCCACCTTTGTGGGCTATGCGGTCATCTACACCGTGGTGCTGAAACCGATGACGCCGCAGAACATCGTCATCGGCGGTGCTTCCGGCGCCATGCCCCCGGTGCTGGGTTGGGCTGCCATGACCAACACCGTCGGGCACGAAGCCCTGATCCTGTGCCTGATCATCTTCCTGTGGACACCGCCGCACTTCTGGGCCCTGGCGCTGTACCGCGCCGAGGACTACCGCAAGGCCGGCCTGCCCATGCTGCCCATCACCCACGGGCCGGAATTCACCCGGTTGCAGGTGCTGCTGTACACCCTGGTACTGTTTGCGGCCACGCTGCTGCCGTTTGTGGTGCGCATGAGCGGCCCGCTGTACCTGGTGGCCGCCGTGATCCTGGGTGCCGGCTTCATCGGCTACGCCTGGGCTCTGTGGCGCAATTACAGCGATGCGCTGGCGCGCAAGACCTTTCGTTTTTCCATCTGGCACCTGTCGCTGTTGTTTGCCGCGCTGCTGCTCGACCATTACCTGAGCCCATGGTTATTCAGCGTCGTCAACTGATCACGGCAGCAGCGGCCGGCGGCGCCCTGGCCCTGGCAGGCTGCAGCCCGCAGGCGGACCAGCCCTCGTTCAAGGCCATCGACATCACCGGCGCAGACTACGCGCAGGACTTCGAGCTGCCCGACACCGACGGCAAGATCCGCCATATGGCCGACTTCAAAGGCCAGGTGGTGGTGGTGTTTTTTGGCTTCACGCAGTGCCCCGACGTGTGCCCCACCAGCCTGGCCGAAATGGCACAGGCCAAAAAACTGCTGGGCGCCGATGGTGCGCGGGTGCGTTCGGTGTTCATCACCGTGGACCCCGAGCGCGATACGCCCGAATTGCTGAAGGCCTACGTGGGCAACTTCGGCAGCGACTTTGTCGCCCTGCGCGGTACACCCGAAGCCATCAAGGCCACGGCCAAGAACTTCAAGGTGTACTACGCCCGTGTGCCCGGCAGCACGCCCGACACCTACACCATGGACCACACGGCTGGCAGCTACGTGTTCGACACCCACGGCAAGATCCGCTTGTTCACGCGTTACGGCGTGGGCGCGCAAGCGCTGGTGGACGACTTCAAGATCTTGCTGGCGCAGGGCTGAGCCCTGACGCCCGCGCTGCCGCGTCCACCAAACAAAAAGGGCCCCGAAGGGCCGTTTTGTTTGACGTGGAACGCCAGGTCCTTGTTCAGGCCGCTTCCAGCGTCTTGCGCATCTTCTTCATCGCGGCCACCTCGATCTGGCGGATGCGCTCGGCGCTGACGCCGTACTCGGCGGCCAGCTCGTGCAGCGTCATGCCGCCGCTGCTGTCGTCGTTGACCTTCAGCCAGCGCTCTTCCACGATGCGTCTGCTGCGGTCGTCCAGCGATTCCAGGGCCGAGCCGATGCCATCGCTGGCCAGCCAGTCGCGGTGCACCGCCTCCATGCGCCGCGTGGGTTCGGTGCTGTCGTCGCGCAGGTAGGCGATGGGCGCAAACGACTCTTCGCCGTCGTCACCCTGCGGCTCCAGCGCCACGTCGCCACCGGACAGGCGGGTTTCCATTTCCACCACCTCTTCAGGCTTGACACTCAGCTTGCCGGCCACGTGGGCCACCTCGGCCGGCGTCAGCGTGTTGCGGTGGGTGTCGATGTCCAGCGCGTCGCCCTTCAGGCCCTGCTTCATCGAGCGCAGGTTGAAAAACAGCTTGCGCTGCGCCTTGGTGGTGGCCACCTTCACCAAGCGCCAGTTTTTCAGGATGTACTCGTGGATCTCGGCCTTGATCCAGTGCATGGCATAGCTGACCAGGCGCACGCCGTGCTCCGGGTCAAAGCGGCGCACCGCCTTCATCAGGCCGACATTGCCTTCCTGGATCAGGTCTCCCTGGGGCAGACCGTAGCCCATGTATTGGCGCGAAATGGACACCACCAGACGCAGGTGCGACAGCACCAGCCGCCCGGCGGCTTGCACGTCGCCGTTGTCGCGCAACGCGCGCCCCAGGTCGGTTTCTTCGCCCTGAGACAGCATCGGCATGCGGTTCACGGCCGACACATAGGCATCCAGGTTGCCCAAAGGAGGCACCAGGGACCAGGGGTCACGCACTTGAAGGGCAGAGCTGACAGCAGTGTTCATGTGGCTTTGAGTCCTGTGAACGGTAATCAATGAAGCCTCATATTAGCACTCTCTGGGGGAGAGTGCTGATTGTGATGATCCACCATCAGAAATGGTCGACAACCAAAGACTTTGCAGACTTCAATCAGATAGTGTGTGCCCACATAACTATCCGAAAAAGAGCCTTTAAGCCGTTAGCCCTCTGAGTTCTGAGCCTCCGCTGTCCAGTGGCCGGAATCGCTTCAGGTTCATGCCCTCAGCGCGCCGGCCAACGGGCTGGATGACTGCCGGGCGGCATGGAAGGCCGATCCCAAGCAGGTGGTGTTTGCGAAAAACGCGCTGCATGTCGGACCGCCTGCAGTGCGCCGAAGCCGCAGGTGGTGGTTTCAAATGCGCCGTCGAAAGACGGCTTGGCAATGTCCTGAAAGCCTTGCAGCCGGCCCAGACTGCGCAGCCATTGCCCCGTACGGGCCAGCGACACACGCACCTGCCAGCTGCCACCTTCCTGCGCTCGCCGCATCAGCGCGGCTTGACCGCCAAAAGCCATCAGAAAGCCGGTGCTGTAGTCCAGCACCTGCAAGGGCAGGGCGCGGGGCATGGCGTCGCCAAAGGCCAGCGCCTCGGCCATATTGAAACCCGTGGCCGTTTGCACCAGCGAGTCAAAGCCGCGCCGGCCCGCCCAGGGCCCCGTGTGGCCGTAGGCGGAAAGCGACACATACACGAGGCCGGGCTTGATGCGCGCCAGCTCGGCCGCGCCAAAGCCCAGCGCCTCCAGCGCCCCCGGGCGGTAACCCTGCATGAAGACGTCGGCCTCGTGCACCAGGTTGCGAAGGGTGTCGCGGCCGGTTTGTGTTTTCAGGTCCACATGCACCGACAGCTTGCCCCGGCTGGTGTCGGCGATGTTTTCGATGTTGGGCAGATACGGACTGTTGACCAGCATCACGTCGGCCCCGTAGGCCGCCAGCGTGCGGCCGGCGACGGGCCCTGCCAGGATGCGGGTCAGGTCCAGCACCCGCAGACCCTGCAGGGGGCGTTGACCTTCCATCAGTGCCGCAGCCGGGGGCTGTGCGGGCGCGTCACCCAGGCGTTCAAACGCCACCAGCGGGCTGGCGGCGACGGCAGCTGCCTGCGCGTGCTGGTCCCATTGCTCAAACGACCGCGCCGCGGCCACCACCACGCCCGCATCGGCCGCCGCCTGTTCAAAGTCTTCAGCGCGCCAGCGGCGCAAGGCCTGCGCCACCTGCGCGCGTTCGGCGCTGTCACCTGGCGGCAGGCCCAACAAGCGCAAGGCGCCGTCTCGGTGATGGGCAAAATTGGCGTGGATGCGCACCCAGCCCGGCGGTGTGCGGTCATCGGCGCCGCCGCAGCGGTACAAGCCCGACAGCTTGTCCCAGATGTCGGGCGTGCGGCCGTCCAGCGCAAACCGGGCGCTGCTTTCCAGCACCACATCGTTGGCGTTGACCTGTACGGTTTGAGAAGGTCCGCCCCGCACCCGGCCCACCTCGGCCGCTGCCAGTGCCGCCGCGCCCAGGCTGACCTGCAGGGCCGTGGCCACCGCAAATGACGAGGGCAGTGCCGGTTCTGCGGCTGGCAGCCGAGCCGATGCCAGGGCACCGGTCGGCAAGTCGGCCTCACGCCAAAGCTGGCTCAGCGCTTGCACGGCTGGCGTGGGTTCGGACCTGTTCATGGGCGCGGTACGTGGCCTGTGTTGGCGGGGACCAGACGCTCGCGCCGGCTGCGCTCAGCTGTAGTAAGCCTCGACCACGCCCTTCAGCTTGATCAGCAGCGGCTGGCCCCGGCGGTCCAGCGAGCGGCCGGCGGGCACCCTGATCCAGCCTTCACTGACACAGTATTCCTCGACATCCATGCGTTCAACCTGGTTGAAGCGGATCCCGATGGCATGCTGCACCGCCGCCTTGTCGTGGAACGGGCTGCGGGGGTCGACCGACAGGCGGTCGGGCAGGGGCGGCTTCTCGGGCTGGTCGCTCATGATGGTTGCCTGGATGGTCAGACGTTGAAGAGAAAGTTGAGCACGTCGCCGTCCTTGACCACGTATTCCTTGCCTTCGGCGCGCATCTTGCCGGCGTCCTTGGCGCCCTGTTCGCCTTTCAGCGCCACAAAGTCGTCAAAGGCAATGGTCTGCGCGCGGATGAAGCCGCGTTCAAAGTCGGTGTGGATCACGCCCGCAGCCTGTGGCGCGGTGTCGCCGATGTGGATGGTCCAGGCGCGCACTTCCTTCACACCGGCGGTGAAATAGGTCTGCAGCCCCAGCAGCGTGAAGGCGGCGCGGATCAGGCGGTTCAGGCCCGGTTCGTCCTGCCCCATTTCCTGCAGGAACATGGCCTTGTCGTCGTCTTCCATGTCGGCCAGTTCGGCTTCGGTCTTGGCGCAGATGGCCACCACGGGCGCGTTCTGTCTGGTCGCGTACTCGCGCAACCGGTCCAGGAAGGGGTTGTTCTCAAAGCCCGTTTCGCTGACGTTGCCCACAAACATGGCCGGCTTGGCCGTGATCAGACACAGCGGCTTCAGGATGACCAGTTCCTCCTTGGAAAAGTCGATGCCGCGCACCGGCTGCGCCTGGTCCAGCGCGGCCTGGCACTTCTCCAGCACCTTCACCAGCGCGGCGGCTTCCTTGTCGTTGCCCGAGCGGGCGGCCTTGGTGTAGCGGTGCAGACTTTTTTCCACCGTGCTCAGGTCGGCCAGACACAGTTCGGTCTGGATGATCTCGATGTCGGAGATCGGGTCGACCTTGCCGGCCACGTGGATGACGTTGTCGTCTTCAAAACAGCGCACCACGTTGACGATGGCGTCGGTCTCGCGGATGTGGCTCAGGAACTGGTTGCCCAGGCCTTCACCCTTGCTGGCACCCGCCACCAGGCCGGCGATGTCCACAAATTCAACAATGGCCGGCACGATGCGCTCGGGCTTGACCACGGCGGCCAGCGCCTGCAGCCGCGCATCGGGCAGTTCCACCACGCCGACGTTGGGCTCGATGGTGCAGAAAGGGTAGTTCTCGGCCGCGATGCCGGCCTTGGTCAGCGCGTTGAACAGGGTGGACTTGCCCACGTTGGGCAGGCCGACGATGCCGCATTTCAGGCTCATGCAGATGCCCCCATCGGGTGGCGCAGGGCAGGGCGTTCGGTCATGTCAGGCTTTCGGTTCGCAGCTGAAAACCCGTGATTTTCCACCATGACCGCATCGCACGCCGCCAGTTCAGTCGAAAGCGATGCGCCCACGCACGGTCTGGCCGGGCGCCAAGCTGTGTTCCAGGCCGCGCACGACGACGGCATTCATGCCAAATGTGACGGCACCGCCCACCCGCGGGTCGGCCCGGTAGGCCGCCAAGGTTTCGCTGACCGACGGCGTGGACAGGCCCGTGGCCGGGTCCACATCGGGGACGCTGCAGCGTGTGCAGGGCTTGACCAGGCGCAGTTCAACCTCGCCTTCAGGCGTGCTGATGAACAGTTCCGGACAGTGGTCTTCGTCGAAAGCCGGCAGGCCGTCCAGCACCAGATTGGGCCGGAACCGGCGCATGTCGACGGCGGTTTCGCCACGGGCCACCAGACGCTGATTCAGGTCTTGCAGTGACGCCAGGTTGGCCACCAGCAGCGGAAAGCCGTCGGCAAAGGCCGTCTGGGCCGCCAGCGCTCCTGTCCACTGCGCGTCGCAGCGCCGAACATGCTCGGGGTCGAAGCGCACCAGGCGCAGGCGCTTGCGCGGCGAACCGGGACCCGCATGCAGGAAGTCCGTGAACCACTGTGCCGCCAGCGCCCCCATGTCGTAAGCCTTGACGCGGTCGTTCCAGATCAGCGCCTGGGTGGGCAATTCCACGGTGTCCAGCCTCAAGTGCAGCGCCAGCATGCCCGGTGCGCGCAGCACCAGTTCATCCATCTTGAGGGTGCAATCCACCAGCGCCAGGCGCGGCGTGTCGCGCTGCGTCAGCATCTCGCCGTGGTGATCGACCACCATGAAGGCGCGGTCCAGGTCCAGGCCGGTTTCGATCAGTAGGCTCTCTTGCAGCGCGATCCCGGCGCAGGATTTGATGGGGTAGGCGTGCACCGAGGCCAAGGTGCAACTGAAGTCGCTCATGGGCGGTCACTCATGGCAGGGGCCTGAAGGGTGTGCGGTCATGCGCGGTTGGGTCGGTTGAAATCTGGGGTTATCGACGGCGGCCGTCATTGTGCACGGGGCCTCTACCTACAATGAATGTTCATGAAGGAATACGACGTTTTGGTGCGTGGCACGGGCGCGGTGGGGCTTGCCACCGGCGTGGCGCTGTCACGCCAGGGCTTGCGGGTGGCGGTGCAGGGTGAAGCCCGCGCGGCCAGCGATGCGGCGTCGAAGGCGTTGTCTGTCGACGTTCGAGCCTATGCCTTGAATGCCGCATCGGTGTCCCTGCTGAGCAGCTTCAAGGTCTGGGACGCCCTGCCGGTGTCCGCCCGCACCGCCGTGACCGACATGCACATCGAGGGCGACGAACCCGGCAGCGTGCTGGAATTTTCGGCCTGGTCGCAGGGTCTGTCGGAGCTGGCCTGGATCGTTGACGCACCGGCGCTGGAGCAGGCTTTGCGCAGCGCCGCCCACTACGCGCCGCACCTGGACCTGCTGGACGCCGGGCAGACGCCGCCGCCTGCTTCCTTGCAGGTGCTGGCCGAAGGCAAGGCCTCGGCCACACGCGAGGCGCTGGGTGTGCAATGGGCCCGTCACGCCTACGGCCACAGCGCCATCGCCGCTCGCCTGGCCAGCGACAGCCCCCACGTGGGCCGTGCGCGGCAGTGGTTTTGCAGCCCCGACGTGCTGGCATTGCTGCCGCTGGACACGCCGCAACGCGGCGCCAGTTATGCGCTGGTTTGGTCGC
>JAHECB010000401.1 GCA_024641925.1 Betaproteobacteria bacterium | reverse complement strand
CCGCTGGCAATGCCAAGGAAGCCGTCAAGGACGCCGCTGCTGACGCCAAGGAAGCTGTCAAAGACGCCGCTACCGATGCCAAGGGCGCTGCCATGGACGCCGTCAACGCGGCCAAAGACGCCGCCGCCAAGGCCGCCGACGCCGCCAAGAAGTGATGGTGCTGTCGCGCTGAAAAGCAGCGCGACAAACCAGAAAAAAGCCGCCCATCAGGCGGCTTTTTTTCGTGTGCACCCGTGCGGGCTGCGCGGATGTTTCGCCACCCGGCACGCGGGGCATCCAGCCCGCGTCTCTGTGCCTCAGCGCAGCTCGTCCACCAGGCGCGCCGCGATGCGTCGACCGATGTCGCCCACATCAGCACCGCCCGAAGAGGTCAACACCGTGATGTTGGTCTTGGCGCCATCAGCCTTCAAGGCGATGCGATAGCGCACCGCCGCATTCGGGCTGGTGGTGTTGCCAAACAAGCGCGCCCAGAACCCCGGCTCTTCCTGCCCAGCCGACTTGGGGTCGACGTAGCGCACGTAGTACAGGCCGTTGGCGCGGTCACGATCGTCTACCGAGAAGCCGCCGCGGTCCAAGGCCAGACCCACACGACGCCAGGCGCGGTCAAACGGATCGTCCACTTCCAGGGCGGCGCTGTCCGCGCCACCAACGGCGCGGGCATAAGCGGTCCTTGCGGGCAAGGCGCCGGCAGCCGGCTGGGCAGCAACGGCTGGCGATCCAGCGGCCGCCACGGCGGCCCGCGCGGCTTCGTTCTTGGCACCCAGCGCCACCATCAACTGCGCGATGAACTCGGCTTCAAGTTGCGGGTCATTCGGCCGCACACGCCAAGTGGTGCCGTCGCTGCGGTCGTTGATGGCGACTTCGGCCACGCCCCGGTGCGAAATGTAGATCTCGCTGCCCGCGGCCGTGCGTTCGACGCGCGTGCGGTAGCGGTCACGCTCGCCAGTGTCATACAGATTGCCCAGCACACGACCAATGGTGTTGCGGATCACATCGGCCGGCAACTTGGCGCGGTTTTCAGACCAGTTGGTCTCCATCACGCCGGTCTTGGGATCTTCCGCGTCCAGCACAAAGCCGCGCTCGATCCAGAAGGTCTTGAGGGCCGGCCACAGCTGCTCCGGCGTTTGCGGCACCACCAACCAGCGTTGCTGGCCTTCGCGCTCGATGCGCATGTCGCCGCTGGTCAGCGGGGCCACGCCTGGCGCCACGGCTGAAACAGCCCCGGGGCGTGTCGCCGCCGCCCCCGATGCGGTGACCACACCACCTTGCACCTGGTAACGCGAATCGCGCGCCAGTTGGGTCAGGTCAGGCGGCACATCCAGGGTCTTGCCGGCAACGGCGCCGCCGTTGCGGTAGTCCACGGCTTCGCCGGAAAACAGACCGCCAACGCTGCTGCATCCGGCAAAGGTTGCGGCCAACGTGAGTACAGCCCATCGGGCGGGCGTGGTGGAGATGACAGGGGGCAGGTGTTTCACATTTACTGTTTCTGCCCGGGCGCAAGACGCTTTCAGGCGGTGGGAAATCGTGGGTGCCGGCGCCATCGGACGCCAGCGGGTTGGACTCAGTTCCAGAGGCCGGCGTCTCGCAGCGCCTGGTCAACCAGCGCTTGCCCGGCAGGCGTCAGGCCCACCAGCGGCAGGCGCAGCGCCGTGCCGCACAGGCCCAGACGGCTCATCGCCCATTTTGCCGGTGCGGGGCTGGGTTCACAAAACAACTGTTGGTGCAAGGGCAGCAAGCGCAGGTGCAACTCGGCCGCACGGCGTGTGTTGCCTTCCAGCGCCGCCTCACACAGTTCGTGCATCAGTCGCGGCGCCACGTTGGCCGTGACACTGACATTGCCCTGGCCGCCCAGCAGCATCAAAGCCACCGCTGTGCCGTCGTCTCCCGAATACACCGCAAAGCCCTCGGGGGCGTGCTTGATCAGGTAGCTGGCCCGGGTGATGTCACCGGTGGCCTCCTTGACGCCCACCACACCCGGCACCTGGGCCAGGCGCAGCGCGGTGTCGGGCGCCATGTCGGCAACGGTACGGCCGGGCACGTTGTACAGCACCAAGGGCAAATCCACGGCTTCGGCAATGGCCTTGAAGTGCCTGTAGATGCCTTCCTGCGAAGGGCGGTTGTAGTAGGGCACCACCGACAGGTGGCAGTCCGCACCCACCTGCTGGGCAAAACGCGTCAGCTCGATGGCTTCGGCGGTGGAATTGGCGCCAGTGCCGGCCATCACCGGCACTCGCCCCTTGGTGTGTTGGACGGCGACACGGATGATTTCGCAGTTTTCTTCCATCGACACCGTGGGCGATTCACCCGTGGTGCCGACGACGCCGATGCAGTCGGTGCCTTCTGCAATGTGCCAATCGATGAGTTTGCGCAGCCCGGCATAGTCGACGTTGCCGTCGTCAAGCATGGGCGTGACCAGGGCCACGATGCTGCCGGTGATGGGATTCATGCGCTGCGCTGTCCGGTAAGTGGCTGAAACGATGATTTTAGCTGCCTGCGCCCGGTTCGGTCATGGGCAACCCCCGCAACTCATGCCGTGGCGGCGTGGGCAGGCCCTGAAGGCCTTGACGGGGCACTTCGTTGACCGCCACGATGCGCTGCACATAACGGGGCTGGGCCGGCTCGAAGCCGTCTTCAAATGCCACCACCCGCAAGGTCGAACACTGACGCAACAATTCACCCGGTTGCAACAGGAATTCGGCCCGTGCCGGCCGCCCCACGGTTTGCTGGCCCTGGGCAAAGGTTTCGTAGATCAGCACGCCATCAGGCGCCAATGACTGCAGCAAGGTGGGGAACAGTTCGCGCCACAGGTAGTTGGTGACCACCACGCCGTCGAAGGTTTCGCCGGGCAAGGGCCACGGACCATTTTCGATGTCGGCCATCACGCAGCGTGCCACGCCTTGCAATCCCGCCAAGGCCTGCGCATCGCGGTCCAGCCCCGTCAGTTGATGGCCCTGGCTGGCCAGCCAGCGCACATGGCGCCCGCTGCCGCAGGCAACATCCAGCACCCGACCAGATGCTTTGATCAGGTGGGCATAGCGCGTTACCCAGGGCGACACGGCGCTGTCAATGGTCGGATGGGGATGCGAGTTCATTGTGGGTGTCCATGTCGTGCGCCGGCCAATCGGCGCCTGGAACGAGAGCAGTTCAGAAACAGGCCCAGACGGTATTGGCCATCTCGCGCGCCA
>JAHECB010000400.1 GCA_024641925.1 Betaproteobacteria bacterium | reverse complement strand
AACCGTGACCGAACGCGTCAAGGTGGCCGACGCCTCGGTGCAGTGGAAGCGCGGCCGTGCCTACCTGGGCCAGGCCCGCGAAGTGCGCCCCGTGCGCGGTTTTGTGTTCGACGCCAACGGCCGTCCCGTGGACCAGCAGCCGGGCAACGCCGCGCAGTGGGTCACCAGCAACAACCAGTCGCTGGACGACGACGTGATGTGCCTGGTTGAAATTCCGGAACGCTACGAGACCATCACCAAGCGCGTGCTGGTTTCCGCAGCGTCCGTGCGTGAGGTTGAAGTGCCGGCCGAATACACCACGGTCACCCGCCAGGTCATCGACACCCAGGCTTCGGTGCGCGAAGTGGATGTGCCGGCCACCTACCAGACCGTGAGCTCGCAGGTCATCGACGTGGACGCCTTGCGCAAGTCGGGCTACGTCTTCAACGACAGCGGCGACATCGTGTCCACTCCCACCGGCGAACGTGTGCTGCGTGCCGCCGACGTGCTGGGCAACCGCAGCGCGGCCAATCGCAACACCGGTGGTGTGGGTGCGGGTACCGAGGCCTATGTGCGTGAAGTCAAGGTGCCGGCGCAGTACGCCACCGTGAAGCGCCAGGTCATCGACCAGCCTGCCGGCGTGCGCGAGATCGAGGTGCCAGCCGCCACCAAGATGGTCAGCCGCCGTGTCGTCAAGACGCCAGCCAGTACCGCTGAGTTGGTGATCCCCGCCACTTATAAAACGGTGGAGCGCCAGGAACTGGTGAGCCCGGCATCCAGCCGCGAGATTGCGATCCCCGCGGCCTACAAGACGGTGACCCGTCAGGTCGTGGACACGCCGCCGTCAGCGCGGGAAATCCCGGTGCCGGCCGTCTTGCGCACCGTAGCCCGCCGTGTGGTGGACGTGCCCGCCAGCATCCGCAACGAAACGGTGCCTGCGGTTTACAAGACGGTCAGCCGTCAGGTGGTGGACGTGCCCGCCAGCACCCGCATGATCGATGTGCCGGCGCAGTACGAAACGCTGAGCCAGCAAGTCAGGGTCAGCGACGCAACCGCGGAATGGCGTTCGATCCTGTGCGAGACCAACGCCACGGAAGCCAAGATCATGGAGATCCAGCGTGCCCTGGCCTCCGCAGGCTTCGATCCCGGCCCGATCGACGGCGTGATCCGCGCCAAAACCATGCGTGCCGTCAACGCCTACCAGTCGTCCAAGGGCCTGCCCGTGGATTCCTACCTGAACCTGAGCACCGTCAAGGCCTTGGGTGTGAAGCCCAGCTGATGGCGGGCGTCTGAGCACTCGGCAGCGGGACTCTTTCGAGCCCCGCCGCCTTATGTTGCATGAGGTCGGGTAAGGCCCGGGCCATGGAACAACGCCAGGTTAAGCAGCGCACGCAAAAAAAGGCCCCGGACTGCACGTGCAGTCAGGGGCTTTTTTCATGGCGGCTTGTTTGGGGTGGCGGCTGACTGTGTACGCTTGGCGCCTGCCATCAAAAGGCCTGTGACAGGCTGGTGATGCCAAGCCCCGCGCCAAGCTTTGCGCCCAAAGCGGGTCCGCACGGAATGCCGTGTCTCTTACCCAGCCCGAACCCGACATGCCTGCTCGAATTCCCGGCCGCCGACTGCTGCACTCGCCCGGCCCCACGCCCATTCCCGACGAGGTGCTGCACGCCATGATGCGCCAGCCCATGGACATGGGCGACCCGCGGCTGGACACCATCATTGCCGACTGCGAAAGCGGCCTGCGTGCGGTGCTGGGCAGCGCGCAGGCCGACGTCTTTTTCTACGGCGCCAATGGCCATGGTGCCTGGGAGGCCGCCATCATCAACCTGCTGGCGCCGGGCAAGCTGGCGCTGGTGCCGGGCACGGGGCATTTTTCCGAGTCCTGGGCGCTGCAGACCGAGGCCCTGGGCCGCGAGGTGCGGCGCACGCCGTGGCATGAAGGTTGGCCCATCGACGTGGCCGCGGTTGAACAGGCCCTGCGCGACGACACACAACACCAGATTGCGGCGGTGTTTGTGGTGCACACGGACACCAGCAGCGGCATCACCAGCGCCCTGGCGCCCCTGCGCGCGGCGCTGGACGCCACGCGCCACCCGGCGCTGCTGGTGGCTGACGTGGTGGCCTCGCTGGCCTCTGAATCCTTTGACATGGACACGCTGGGTGTGGATGTGGCACTGGGCGCGTCGCAAAAGGGCCTGATGTGCCCGCCTGGCTTGGGTTTTCTGGCGATGAACGCTCGCGCCTTCCAGGTGGTGCAGGCCAATCCGACGCCGCGCTATTACTGGGACTGCGTCTTGCGCAAGAGCCCGCTGGCTTATCGCAAGTTCTGCGGCACGCCGCCGCAGAACCTGCTGGCGGGCCTGCAGGCGGCGCTGGCCCTGCTGCAGCAGGAAGGCATGTCGAAGGTGCTGGCGCGCCACCAGCGCCATCGGGCTCTGGTGCACGCTGCCGTAACCGGTTGGGGCCAGGGCGGCGCGCTGGGCTTCTTTGGCCGCGACCCGGCAAGCCGCAGCGCAGCGGTGACCACCATCACCGTGCCCGCAGGCACCGATGTGGATGCGCTGCGCGCTGTCGCACGCGAGGACTTTCAGGTGGCCTTTGCCGGTGCGCTGGGCCCCCTGCAGGGCCGTGCCTTTCGTCTGGGCCACCTGGGCGACCAGAACCCGGCCAACGTGCTGGGTTGCCTGGCGGCCGTGGAAGCCGCGCTGCAGGTGCAGGGCCTGCCCATTGGCAGTGGGGTGCAACGTGCCGCCGCCCTGCTGGCCGGCGATGCACGCCTGAGAGACTGACGTGCGGTCGCGCACCCTCTTGGATGCACGATCACGCCGTCATGCGTTGTGCCCGGCGGGCCACACCATGGCCACCCTCAAACCCGGCTGGGCGTTGGTGAATTGCAGTTCGCCACCATGGGCCTGTGCCACCAGGCGGCAAAGGTACAGGCCCAGCCCCACACCGCCGCGGCTGCGCGCGCGCGCGCTGTCGGGGCGGTAGAAGGCCTGGGCCAGTTGGCTGATCTGGTCGGCGGGCACGCCGGGGCCGAAGTCACGAACGCCCAGTGCCAACTGGCCGTCCGATTGCCTTTGCAGGAACAACTGCGGTGCGTGGTCCGCCAATCCGCGCTGACCCCCATCGGGCTCCGGACCGTAGTCCCTGGCGCCATGCCGGCGGGCGTTTTCCAGCAGGTTGCGCAGCAACAGGCGAAGCCGCAT
>JAHECB010000399.1 GCA_024641925.1 Betaproteobacteria bacterium | reverse complement strand
GCAGCGCTGTATGACGAACCCTTCCTGGCCGCCGTACCCGCCGGCCACCCGTTTGCCAAACGCAAGTCCATCAGTTCCGAAGAACTGAAAAACCAGACCATGCTGCTGCTGGGCACTGGCCACTGTTTTCGCGATCATGTGCTCGAGGTCTGCCCGGAATACGCCCGTTTTGTCAGCCGCCAGAGCGACGCCAACGAAGGCATCCGCAAGAGCTTTGAAGGCAGTTCGCTGGAAACCATCAAGTACATGGTGGCCTCGGGCATGGGCGTGACCGTGGTGCCGCAACTCAGCGTGCCGGCGGAACCGCAGCAGCATATCCGCTACATCAAGTTCGTGGCACCGGCCCCCACACGCCGCGTGGTGCTGGCCTGGCGGCGCAGTTTTCCGCGTTACGAGGCGATTGCCGCCTTGCGCAACTGCATCATGGCCTGTCCCCTGCAGGGGGTGCAGCGGCTGACGTGAACGCATCGGCCACAGGTTTTGCCTAATTTGAAGTTAAAGCTATTGAATTTCACATTTCGATAGCTTTTGGCCATAGTACGGGCTCTGAATCGCACAGGACAAGGAGCACCCCATGGCCAAGAACAAACCCGTCGCCCGAACAAGCCCAGCCAAAGGCGTTGCCATCAACATCGGCATCAGCGAAAAGGACCGCAGCGCCATTGCCGGCGGCCTGAGCCGGTTGCTGGCCGACACCTATACGCTGTACCTGACCACCCACAACTTTCACTGGAACGTGACTGGCCCCATGTTCAACACGCTGCACACCATGTTCATGGCGCAGTACACCGAACTGTGGGCTGCCGTGGACCCGCTGGCCGAGCGCATCCGCAGCCTGGGGCATGCCGCGCCGGGCAGCTACACGCAGTTTGCGGCACTGTCGTCCATCAAGGAAGCACCCACCACACCGCCCAAGGCGATGGAGATGGTGAAGATTCTGATGGAAGGCCACGAAGCCGTAGCGCGTACCGCACGCAGCATCTTCCCGATGGCGGACAAGGCCGGGGACGAACCCACGGCCGACCTGCTGACCCAGCGCCTGACGGTGCACGAACAGACCGCCTGGATGCTGCGCTCGATGCTGGAGGACTAGGGCCTGTGCGCACGTCGACGCCAGGCGCGCGCCAGAGCCAGCGTCACCAGCACCGAGCCCGTCAGCACCAGCGCCACCGCGCCAATGGAAAAACCGCGCAGCAGCGGATTGTTGAAATCTTCGCCTTCGCTGTAGTCCATGACGTGCAGGCGCCAGAAAAAGTCGTACAACACCCAGGCTTCGGTGCGCACCGCCAGGAGTTCCCCGCTGGTGGCGTCCATGTACAGACGGGTCTTCAGGGCGTCGTCAAAACTGGCACGCCAGACCTGCTGGCGGCTGCCCAATTCACGCACCAAGCCCAGCCGGCGCGGCACCTCGGCCAAACGCTGCACCGATGCCAGCTGGCCCGGCCCGTGGTAGAGCGACAAGGCAAAGCGCTGCACGGCCTGTGCATCGGGCACGGGCAAAGGCGCACCGTTGGCCAGCAGCCATTGGTCACCGCCGCCGCGACGCACGCGCCAGGCAGCACCCTGTGCCGTGGCCACACTTTGCACCGACAGCGGCGCCGTGCCGGGCAGCGACGCAGCGGCCAGCCCCTGCGCCCAGTCAGCCGGCAAGGCCAAATGCGGCGCGCGCACCCAGTCCTTGCCCTTGACCCAACCCTGGAACGGCAACCAGGCAAACAGCAGGCCGCCCAGCACCCAGGCCAGCACCTGCAAGGCCACGGCGTAGGCCAGCCAGCGGTGCCAGCGGAAAAAGAGAGGGCTCAGGCGCATGGAGACAGTGGTGACGGGTGGCAGGGTTGGAGTTCGCCAACGATAATCCTTCGTTTACCCTGACCCGCTTGCGGCTGCCCCCGGCGCTGCCGGCATGAGTACCCCATGTCTGCTGAACTCGCCAAGCAGGTGCGCCGCCGCCGCACCTTTGCCATCATTTCCCACCCCGACGCGGGCAAGACCACGCTCACGGAAAAGCTGCTGCTGTTTTCCGGCGCGATCCAGATCGCCGGCAGCGTCAAGGCGCGCAAGGCCACCCGCCACGCCACCAGCGACTGGATGGAGATTGAAAAGCAGCGAGGCATCTCGGTGGCGTCCAGCGTGATGCAGATGGAGTACCGCGACTGCGTCATCAACCTGCTGGACACGCCCGGCCACCAGGACTTTTCCGAAGACACCTACCGTGTGCTGACCGCGGTGGACGCCGCGCTGATGGTGATTGACGCGGCCAACGGCGTGGAACCCCAGACCCGCCGCCTGCTGCAGGTCTGCCGCGCGCGCAACACGCCCATCCTGACCTTCGTCAACAAGATGGACCGCGAGGTCAAGGACCCGCTGGTGCTGATGGACGAGATCGAGCGGGAACTGGGCATGGAAGTGGTGCCCTTCACCTGGCCGGTGGGCATGGGCAAGGCCTTTCACGGGGTGATGGACCTGCGTGAAAAGCAGATGCGCGTGTTCAGCGCCGGCGAAGACCGCAAAGGGGCCGAAGACGAGATCCTTCAGGGACTGGACAACCCGGCCTACGCGCAACGCTTTGGCATGCAATATGAGCAGGCCCAGGGCGAAATCGAACTGCTGACCGACGCCGCCCCGCCGTTCAACAAAGAGGACTTTCTGGCCGGCCGCCAGACGCCCATGTTTTTTGGCAGCGCCGTCAACAACTTCGGCGTGCGCGAGGTGCTGGACGCGCTGGTGGACCTGGCACCAGCACCCGGCGACCGCACCGCACTGCAGCGCAAAGTCACGCCCGACGAGCCCAAGTTCACCGGCGTGGTGTTCAAGATCCAGGCCAATATGGACCCGGCCCACCGCGACCGCATCGCCTTTTTGCGCGTGGCCAGCGGCCACTTTGAACGCGGCATGCGGCTGAAGGTGGTGCGCAGCGGCAAGGAACTGCGGCCCAATACCGTGGTGTCATTCCTGAGCCAGCGCCGCGAGCTGTTGGACGAAGCGTATGCCGGTGACATCATCGGCATCCCCAACCACGGCGTGCTGCAACTGGGCGACACCATCACCGAAGGCGAGGCGCTGCAGTTCACCGGGCTGCCGTTTTTCGCGCCCGAAATGTTCCGCGCCGTTGAAGTGGCCGACCCGCTGAAAACCAAGCAGCTGCGCGCCGGCCTGACGCAACTGGGCGAAGAAGGCGCCATCCAGGTGTTT
>JAHECB010000147.1 GCA_024641925.1 Betaproteobacteria bacterium | reverse complement strand
GGGCGTGGACGACGCGGCCAAGGTCAAGGCCAGCTTCCTGGCCGCGGTGGCGCATGGCGAGGTCAAGGTCGCGATGCTGGACAAGGCCAAGGCCACGGAACTCCTGGGCACCATGGTGGGCGGCTACAACGTGCACCCGCTGATCGAATTGCTGGACGACGCCGCGCTGGCGCCCATTGCCGCCGAAGCGTTGAAAAAGACGCTGCTGATGTTCGACTTCTTCAACGACGTCGAAGCCAAGGCCAAGGCCGGCAATGCACACGCCAAGGCCGTGATGCAGAGCTGGGCCGATGCCGAGTGGTTCACCAGCCGCCCCGAAGTGCCCAGGACCATCACCGTGACCGTGTTCAAGGTGCCGGGTGAAACCAACACCGACGACCTGAGCCCCGCGCCCGACGCCTGGAGCCGCCCCGACATTCCGCTGCACTACCTGGCGATGCTGAAAAACACGCGTGAAGGCGCCGCCTTCAAGCCCGAGCAGGACGGCAAACGCGGCCCCATGCAGTTCATTGCAGACCTGAAGAAAAAGGGTCACCTGGTGGCTTACGTGGGCGACGTGGTGGGCACCGGCAGCAGCCGCAAGAGCGCCACCAACAGCGTCATCTGGGCCACCGGCCAGGACATTCCGTTTGTGCCCAACAAGCGTTTTGGTGGCGTCACGCTGGGCGGCAAGATCGCCCCCATCTTCTTCAACACGCAGGAAGACAGCGGCGCGCTGCCGATCGAGGTGGACGTGTCCAAGCTGGAGATGGGCGACGTCATCGACATCCACCCCTACGACGGCAAGATCACCAAAGGCGGCAAGACGGTTGTCGAATTCAAGCTGCGCAGCGACGTGCTGTTTGACGAGGTGCGTGCCGGCGGCCGCATCAACCTGATCATCGGCCGCAGTCTGACGGCCAAGGCGCGTGAATTCCTGGGCCTGAAGGCCAGTACCGTGTTTCGCCTGCCGGCGCCACCGGCCGCCACCAAAGCCGGCTTCACGCTGGCGCAGAAGATGGTGGGTCGCGCCGTGGGCCTGCCTGAAGGTCAGGGTGTGCGCCCGGGTACCTATTGCGAGCCGCGCATGACCACCGTGGGCAGCCAGGACACCACCGGCCCCATGACGCGTGACGAGCTGAAAGACCTGGCCTGCCTGGGCTTCAGCGCCGACCTGGTGATGCAGAGCTTCTGCCACACCAGCGCCTACCCCAAGCCCGTGGACGTGAAAACCCACCGCGAACTGCCAGCCTTCATGAGCAACCGCGGCGGCGTGGCCCTGCGCCCGGGCGACGGTGTCATCCACAGCTGGCTGAACCGCCTGCTGCTGCCCGACACCGTGGGCACGGGCGGCGACAGCCACACACGTTTCCCCATCGGTATCAGCTTCCCGGCCGGTTCGGGCCTGGTGGCTTTTGGCGCTGCCACCGGCGTGATGCCGCTGGACATGCCCGAAAGTGTGCTGGTGCGCTTCAAGGGCACCATGCAGCCGGGCGTGACGCTGCGCGACCTGGTGCATGCCATTCCGCTGTACGGCATCAAGGCCGGCCTGCTGACGGTGGCCAAAGCCGGCAAGGTCAACATCTTCAGCGGTCGCATTCTGGAAATCGAAGGTCTGCCCGACCTGAAGGTGGAACAAGCCTTTGAGCTGAGCGACGCCAGCGCCGAGCGCAGCGCCGCGGGTTGCACCATCCAGCTGAACCCCGAGCCGATCAAGGAATACCTGAACAGCAACGTGGTGCTGATGAAAAACATGATCGCCAACGGTTATGCCGACGCCCGCACACTGGAGCGCCGCATTACCAAGGTGCAGGCCTGGCTGGACAAGCCCGAGCTCTTGAAGGCCGACAAGGACGCCGAATACGCGGCCGTCATCGAGATCGACCTGGCCGACATCAAGGAGCCCATCCTGTGCTGCCCCAACGACCCGGACGACGCCAAGTTCCTGTCCGACGTGGCCGGCACCAAGATCGACGAGGCCTTCATCGGCAGCTGCATGACCAACATCGGCCACTTCCGCGCCGCGGCCAAGCTGCTGGAAGGCCAGCGCGATATTCCCGTCAAGCTGTGGGTGGCCCCGCCGACCAAGATGGATCAGAGCGAGCTGATCAAAGAAGGCCACTACGCCAACTTCGGCGCCGCCGGTGCACGCACCGAGCAGCCCGGTTGCAGCCTGTGCATGGGCAACCAGGCGCAGGTGCGTGAAGGCGCCACCGTGGTCAGCACCAGCACCCGCAATTTCCCCAACCGCCTGGGCAAAAACACGCAGGTGTTTCTGGCTTCTGCAGAACTGGCGGCCATCGCGTCCAAGCTGGGCCACATCCCCAGCGTGGCCGAATACCACGCGGCCATGGGCATCATCAACAAGGACTCGAGCAGCGTCTACAAGTACATGAACTTCGACCAGATCGACGAGTACGTGGAGACGGCCAAGGGCGTGACGGCTTGACTGGAAACGGTCGCGCGCGAAAGCGCGTGGCTGCTTGACTGGATCGGCCGCGCCATCCAGCGCGTGGCCGGTTTCTTAACGGCTCGACCCTGCGGGCAGCGTTACCAGGGCAGGCGTTCGCCGCTGTAAGACACAAAGCAGCCAGAGTCCTGCGGCTGCAGGCCATCCAGCACCTGCAGCATGTCCGCTGCGGCTTGCGCCGGTTCGCGGCCGATGTCGTCGCCCTTGAAGGGACGTGACAGTGCCGACTTCACCGTGCCCGGGTGCAGCGCCGCCAGCACCGTGCCCGGCTGGCTGCGCCGCAGTTCGATGGCCGCCGTTTTCAGCACCATGTTCAGCGCCGCCTTGGACGCGCGGTAGGTGTACCAGCCGCCCAGGCGGTTGTCTTCGATGCTGCCCACCTTGGCCGACAGCACCGCCAGCAGGCTGCGTTGCCGGTCCATCAGCGGCGCAAAGTGCCGCAGCACCAGGGCAGGGCCGGTGACATTGGTCTGGAAGACCGCCTGCATCGCTGCGGGGTCCAGATCGGCCAGCCGCTTTTCAGGGCGGATGCCTTCGCTGTGCAGCACGCCGGTGGCCACCACCAGCAACTGCAGCGGCGCGCCGGCGCGCAGGGCGGCTGCTGCAGTTTCGACACCCGCCGGGTCGCTGTAATCCAGCGGTGGATAGGAATGCCGGTGCAAAGCGTGCACCTGCGCGCAGCGGGGGTCGGCGCGCAAGTGCTGCACAAAAGCGGCACCCAGTGCACCGGTGGCGCCCAGCACCGCGGCGGTGTAACCCTCGGGCAGGCTGTGCATCACGGTTCAGTCGTCATGGCCTGTTCATCACGGCCTGTTCATCACTACGCAGCCGTGGCCACCCGCGCTGCCAGCGGATAAGCAGGGTCGTTGTAGCCGGGTGTTGAGGCATGGCCGGGTGTCACCAGGCTGTTGACCAGGGCTTCGTCTTCGGCGCTGATGCTGCAGTCCAAAGCGCCCATGTAGGACACCCACTGATCGAAGGTGCGGGGCCCGGCAATGACGGCGCTGACGGCCTGGTGCGCCAGCACCCAGGCAGTGGCAAAGTGGGACAGTTCGCGGCCAGTCTTGGCGCAATGCGCTTTCAGCGTCTGCGCGATGGTCAGCGACTCTTCGCGGAATTCGGTCTGCAGGATGCGGGCGTCCCCTCGGCCGGCGCGGGTGCCCGCTTCGGGCTTGGCGCCTGGCGTGTATTTGCCGGCCAGCACACCGCGTGCGATGGGGCTGTAGGGCACCACGCCGATGCCGTGGTGGTGGCAGGCCGGCAGCACTTCCACTTCGGGCTGGCGGTTCAGCAGGTTGTAGTAGGGTTGGCAGACTACCGGCCCGGGCATGCCCAGGCCGCGGGCCATGTGCACCATGTCGCTGATGCGCCAGCCGCGGAAATTGGACACGCCCCAGTAGCGGATCTTGCCCGCGCGCAGCAGCGCGTCAATGGCGCGCAGCGGCTCTTCCAGGTCCATGCCGCCGTAGTCGCGGTGCAGGTAGTAGATGTCGATGTGGTCGGTGCCCAGGCGCTGCAGGCTGGCGTTGCAGGCCCTTTCGACCCAGGTGCGCGAGTAATGCGTTTCGTTGGGCAGCTCGGACATCTTGTTGCCCAGCTTGGTGGCCAGCACCCAGCGGTGGCGCTGGGTCTTGATCAGCTCGGCCACGATGCGTTCCGAAGCACCCAGCGTGTACACATCGGCCGTGTCGATGAAGTTGACGCCGTTGTCCAGCGCGTGCGCGCCGATGCGCTGCGCCTCGGCCAGGTCGGTCTGGTCGCCAAACATCATGGTGCCCAGGCACAGTTGCGAAATTTTCAGCGGGCTTTTGCCCAGGGTGCGGTACTGCACAGCAGACTCCTTGATTGCGTGTTGGTGCTGCCGGCTTTCAGCGCGGCTGCGCGCAGTGTAGGCGGGCGCCCAATGACGTGATGGGCGCGGTGCGCTGGCGCAGGCGGGCGCCTGTGACGTTGGCGGCTGTGGCTTGAATATCCGCCGCCGCAGGCGGGTCGAACGCCCGCCGGACGCCCGCACTCAGAACAGGGTCGGCTGCTGGCTTGACGCCGCAAAGCGCGCACCTTCCAGTTCCAGCAGCTGCAGCTTGGTGTGGCGGCCGCCAGGGGCTGAAAAGCCGCCCGACGCGCCATGCGCGGCCAGCACGCGATGGCAGGGCACAAAGGGTGCAAACGGGTTGGCGCCCAGCGCCTGGCCGACCGCACGCGCGGCACCCGGCGCGTCCAGCGCGATGGCCAGTTCGCCGTAGCTGCGGGTCTGGCCGGGCGGAATCTGTCGGGCCAGCGCCCACACGCACCGGTGAAACGGCGGCAGTGTGTCGTCGGCCAGGGCGATGTCGTCCAGCAAATCGGGCTGGCCCGCCATCACCTGCCGCAGCCTGGACATCCAGGCCTGCACGTGCAGTGGCGGCTCCGCTTCAGCAGCGCCAAAACGCCGCTGCATGCGTGTGCGGGTGGCCGCCTCGCTGGCTTCGGGCAGCTGAGAGCCGGCCAGCCGGCCGTCGTGTGTCCAGGCCACGCCGCAGCTGCCCACGGGCGTGGTGTAGACGCACCAGTGGGCGGGTGTCTGGGCAGCGTGGTTAGTGGTCATGCGAAGTGGCGCCTGAGCGGCATGTTGGCGCGTCATGCCGCCAGCAGATGGTGGAGCCCAAAGCATACGCGGGCCGGTTGTCCGGGCAGGGCTGAAGACGTGCCGCTGCGGCACGCCTAAGATGGCCTGGTCTGACCCACCCTGCAGGAGCTTTGCCATGTCACCCGCCGTGCACCCGTTTGCCAAGACGCTGAAAACCTTCACCATGCCATCAGGCAAGACGGGACAGCTGTATTCCTTGCCGGCGCTGGCGCGGTCCTTCCCCGACATCCGGCGCCTGCCCATCAGCCTGCGCATCGTGCTGGAAAGTGTGCTGCGCAACTGCGACGGCCAGCGCGTGACGGCTCAGCATGTGCAGCAGCTGGCCACCTGGGCGGCCCAGGCGCCGCGCAGCGAAGAAATCCCGTTCCTGGTGGCGCGGGTGGTGCTGCAGGACTTCACCGGCGTGCCGCTGCTAGCCGACCTGGCGGCCATGCGCAACGTGGCGCAGCGCATGGGCAAGGACCCCAAGCGGATCGAACCGCTGGTGCCCGTGGACCTGGTGGTGGACCACAGCGTGATGATCGACCACTATGGCGGCAAACAGGCGCTGGACCTGAACATGAAGCTGGAGTTCAAGCGCAACCAGGAGCGTTACCAGTTCCTGAAGTGGGGCATGGGCGCGTTTGACACCTTCCGCG
Organism: Betaproteobacteria bacterium; assembly: GCA_024641925.1. GTDB lineage: Bacteria > Pseudomonadota > Gammaproteobacteria > Burkholderiales > Burkholderiaceae_C > Rubrivivax. Next base: position 6,258 of record JAHECB010000147.1, on the reverse strand, counting down.
TGGTGCCGCCGGGCTTTGGCATCGTGCACCAGATCAACCTGGAATACCTGGCGCGGGGCGTGCACCAGGCGCGCAGCGGCAAGGGCCAGCCGCCGCTGGTCTACCCCGACACCTTGGTGGGTACCGACAGCCACACCACCATGATCAACGGCATCGGCGCCGTCGGTTGGGGCGTGGGCGGCATCGAGGCTGAAGCCGCCATGCTGGGTCAGCCGGTCTACCTGTTGACGCCCGACGTGGTGGGTTTCGAGATGACCGGCCAGCTGCGCGAAGGTGTCACCGCCACCGACCTCGTACTGACGGTGACCGAAACCCTGCGCGCCGCCCAAGTCGTGGGCAAGTTTGTCGAGTTCTGCGGCGAAGGCACACGCACGCTCAGCGTGCCCGACCGCGCCACCATCGCCAACATGGCGCCCGAATACGGCGCCACCATGGGCTTTTTCCCGGTCGACGACAAGACCGTAGCCTACTTCCGCGGCACCGGCCGCACGGCGGCCGAGGTCGAGGCTTTCGAGGCCTACTTCCGCGCCCAGCAGATGTTTGGGGTGCCGCTGGCCCGGGACATCAACTATTCGCAGCTGATCCAGTTGGACCTGTCCAGCGTCACGCCCAGTCTCAGCGGCCCCAAGCGCCCGCAGGACCGCATCGAACTGGGGCAGGTGGCGGACACCTTCACGCGGCTGTACAGCACAGACCCTGCGGACAACGGCTACAACCTGCCGGCGGCACAACTGGATCAGCGTGTCACGACCGAATCCGGTTTCACCCTGGGCAACGGCGACGTGCTGATCGCCGCCATCACCAGCTGCACCAACACCAGCAACCCCAGTGTGATGCTGGCGGCAGGTCTGCTGGCCAAGAAGGCGGTGCTCGCAGGCCTGAAGGTGCCGCGACACATCAAGACCTCGCTGGCGCCGGGCTCGCGCATCGTCACCGAATACCTTGAAAAGGCCGGCCTGCTGCCTTACCTGAACAAGCTGGGTTTCAACGTGGCGGCCTACGGCTGCACCACCTGCATCGGCAACGCCGGCGACCTGCTGCCCGAGTTCAACGAAGCCATCAACCAGCATGACCTGGTGTGTGCGGCGGTGCTGTCGGGCAACCGCAATTTCGAGGCCCGCATCCACCCCAACATCAAGGCCAACTTCCTGGCCAGCCCGCCGCTGGTGGTGGCCTATGCGCTGGCCGGCACCATCACCCGCGACCTGATGACGCAGCCGGTGGGCCGCGGCCGCGGGGCCGACGGGAAGATGCGCGACGTCTATCTGGGTGACATCTGGCCCAGCAGCGACGAGGTGCACGCGCTGATGAAGTACGCCATGAATGGCCGCGCCTTCCGGCAGAACTACGACAAGCTGCAGACCGACCCGGGCAAGCTGTGGCAGCAGGTCAAGGGCGCGGCGGGGTCGGCCGCCAAGGCCGGCTCGGCCGACAGCAACGTCTATCCGTGGCCGACCAGCACCTACATCGCCGAGCCGCCGTTTTTTGAAGGTTTCACACAGCAGCCGCCGCCGCTGGTACCCGGGGTGGCCGGCGCGCGCGTGATGGCGCTGTTTGGCGACAGCATCACCACCGACCACATCAGCCCGGCCGGGCGGTTTGCCGAGTCGTCGCCTGCGGGTGCCTACCTGACCGGGCTTGGCGTGCTCAAGCCCGACTTCAACAGCTACGGTGCACGCCGCGGCAACCACGAGGTGATGATGCGCGGCACCTTTGCCAACGTGCGCATCAAGAACCTGATGATCCCGGCCTTGCCCGACGGCAGTCGCGTGGAGGGTGGCTACACCTTGTTCCAGCCCGGCGCCGAGCAACTGCCCATCTACGACGCCGCCATGCGCTACAACGCCGCGGGCACTCCCACCGTGGTTTTTGCCGGCGCGGAATATGGCACCGGCAGCAGCCGCGACTGGGCCGCCAAGGGTACGGCGCTGCTGGGCATCAAGGCCGTGATTGCGGGCAGCTTTGAACGCATCCACCGCAGCAACCTCATCGGCATGGGCGTGCTGCCACTGCAGTTCAAGGCCGGCACCACCTGGCAGAGCCTGGCTTTGAGGGGCGACGAAACGGTGGACGTGCGCCTGGCGCAGGACATCCAACCCCTGTCCGATGCCGAACTGCTCATCACCCGGGCCGACGGCGAACGCCTGACGGTGCCGGTGACGCTGCGCATCGACACCGCCATCGAAGTGGACTACTACCGGCACGGCGGCATCCTGCCCTACGTGCTGCGGCAGCTGCTGGCGGCCTGAGCACCGCGACTCGGCGCGGCGAAAGGCCCAAGCTGCGCCCTGTTTGAGGCCTACCTTCGGGCTTGGCGGCGTCGCGGTCTGGGCACAGTGCAGAGTCCGGGCTGCCGTGGGGCGGCCTTGCCCTGTGTTGGGCACCGCGCTTTGCCAACCGCTACATCCTCCCGCCGCCTGACCCCCGCCAGCCCTGGCGACGCCAAGAAGCAGTCAGGCCTGCCCTGGCCCTTGCCGGCAGTGCTGACCTGGGTGGCAGCCTGGTTGTGCTGGCGTGGCGCGCTGATGGCCCAGGCGCCGGCTGCGGCGGCCTTTGCCGTGGGCTGTGCCGTCAGCGGCCTGCTGGCCTGGCGTTGTGGTGGCGCCTGGCGGCGGCTGCTGGCGGCGACTGGTTTCCCGTTGGTGGCCTGGGCCACAGCCGCACCCGCCGTCACCGCACCGGGCTGGTCCGCGGCCTGGTGGCTGCTGCCGCTGGTGGTCTTGTTGATGATCTACCCGGTGCGCGCCTGGCGCGACGCCCCATTGTTTCCGACCCCCCGCGATGCACTGGCGGGGCTGCCCGACGTGGTGGGCACGCCGTTGCGCGTGCTGGACGCCGGTTCTGGCCTGGGCCACGGGTTGCGGGCCCTGCGCGCGCAGTGGCCCGACGTGCAACTGCACGGTGTGGAGTGGAGCCCCTTGCTGGCCCTGTGGAGCGCCCTGCGTTTGCGGCTGGACGGCACGGGCGCGGTGGTTCGGCAGGGCGACATGTGGGGTAAGCCTTGGTGGGCTCACGACCTGGTGTATCTGTTTCAGCGCCCGGAAAGCATGGCACGCGCCTGGGCCAAGGCCCAGCAGGACATGCGGCCCGGCACCTGGCTGGTGAGCCTTGAATTTCCCGTGCCGGGCGTTTCGCCGACCGCCACGCTGCAGGCCCCGGGCCGGCGCACGGTGTGGATTTACCGGGTCGGGCCGGCCAATTCCGGCTCAACCGGGCCGGCCCACGGCCGATAAAGCTGCAACACCTGGATACAAGGCGCTGTCCTTCGGCTGCGCCTGCCGGGCAATTCGAGCACAACAGTCATGTTTGTCATCATCGGTTGGGTTGTTGCACTGGGGGCCGTGTTTGGTGTGTTCATCGCACACGGCGGCAACATGGGCCCCATCATCGCGGCGCTGCCCTGGGAAATGGCCCAGATCGGCGGCGCCACGCTGGGTGCGTTTCTGGTCAACAACCAGATGCCCGTGATCAAGTCCACCCTGGCCGGCATGGGGGCCTGCTTCAAGGGCAGCAAGTACACCAAGGCCCGCTACATGGACCTGCTGGCCTTGCTGTACGACATTCTGCAAAAAGCGCGCAAGGAAGGCCTGATGGCCATTGAAAGCGACGTCGAAGACCCGCACAGCTCGCCGCTTTTCCAGAAATACCCCGGTGTCGGCAACGATCACCACGTCACTGAATTTGTCACCGATTACCTGCGCATGATGGTCTCGGGCAACCTGAACGCCCACGAGATCGAGTCCCTGATGGACAACGAAATCGACACCCACCACCACGAGGCACACGCCCCGGTGGGCGCCATCCAGCGCGTGGCCGGCGGCCTGCCGGCCTTCGGCATCGTGGCCGCTGTGCTGGGCGTGATCAAGACCATGGGATCGGTGGGCCAGCCCCCGGCCGTGCTGGGCGCCATGATCGGCTCGGCCCTGGTGGGAACCTTTCTGGGCATCTTGCTCGCTTATGCCGTGGCCGAGCCGCTGGCCGGCCTGCTGGAGCAGAAGGTGGAAGAAAGCGGCAAGGAGCTGATCTGCGTGAAGACCACCTTGCTGGCCAGCATGCAGGGTTACGCGCCGCAGGTGGCCATCGAATTCGGCCGCAAGGTGCTGCTGTCCACCGCACGCCCCACGTTCAGCGAGCTGGAAAAACACGTCAAGGGTCAGAAGTGACGGTCCACACCCTTCTGTTCCCCAACGCGCCTGGCGCTGCGAGGTAAACCATGGCAGGCGACGCCAAGAAGCTGCAGCCGATCATCATCAAGCGCATCAAGAAGGGCGGCCATGCCGCCCATGGTGGCGCCTGGAAGATTGCCTACGCCGACTTCGTGACAGCCATGATGGCGTTTTTCCTGCTGATGTGGCTGCTGGGCTCCACCACCGAAGGCGACAAGCAGGGCATCTCGGACTACTTTGCGTCGCCGCTGAAGATTGCCATGGCCGGGGGCTCGGGTTCGGGCGACTCGTCACACGTGATCAAGGGTGGTGGCCAAGACCTCACCCGGTCCACCGGCCAGGTCAAACGCGGCGAGCAAGAAGCGAAGCGCGCCAAGGTCAACCTGCACCAGCTGAAAACCGAACAGCGCCGTGCCGAAGTGGCGCGCCTGGAGAACCTGAAACGCAAGGTCGAAGCCCGTATCGAGGCCAACAGCAAGCTGCTGGGCTTGAAGGGTCAGATCCGGCTGGACATGACGGCCGATGGCCTGCGCATCCAGATCATCGACCAGGACCAGCGCCCCATGTTTGCCAGTGGCAGCGCCGCCGTGCAGCCCTACATGCGCGATCTGCTGCAGGAAATAGGCAGCGTACTGGCCGAGGTTCCCAACCGGCTGACGCTGGAGGGCCACACCGATGCGGTGCCCTTTGGCAGCTCGCCCGAAGGCTTTCAGCGCGGCTACAGCAATTGGGAGTTGAGCGCCGACCGTGCCAACGCGTCACGCCGCGAACTGCTGGCCGGCGGCCTGCCCGGCGAACAGATCCTGCGCGTGCAGGGCCTGGCCGCCAGCAACCCCTTTGACCGCACCGATGCCACGGCGCCCACCAACCGGCGCATCAGCATCGTGGTCATGACCCGGGATGCCGAAGATGCGGTGTTCCGCGCCGGCGCACCGATGCCAGCCGAACCTGAACCCGAGCCGGAGCCTGGGCTGCCCACGCCTGCTGCCGCGCTGCCGCCTCAGCGACCCTGACGCCGACCGGGCTGGGCCAGCCCCAGACCGCATAAGCAGCGAATAGGTCGGGTTTTGGTCTGCTGTTCGCCCTCAAGTCCACGGGGCTCTGGTCGCACCATCAGGGGGCTGCCCTTGGGGGCCCTTTGCGACGCCTTGGTTGTTGCCGCCTGTTGCGGCACGGGTGTGCTTAGGCGCCGTTCCAGGGCCGCCAGCCCATGGCCGACAGTGCGCAAGACCGAAAACTTCCCGCCAGTGAACGGCGACTCCGCAAGGCGCGCACCGATGGCCAGGTTGCGCGTTCGCGGGACCTGGGGCACTTTGCCATCCTGGCCACGGCGGTGGCGCTGGTGGCCTTCGGTGCAAACGACGCCGTCAATGCGGCGGGGCGCATGCTGCGCGCCGGCCTGCAATTCAACCTTCAGGCCCTGTCCGATCCCGCCGCCATGATGGAGCAGATGGGCCACCTGGGCGCGGCCATGCTGACCCTGTTACTGCCCTTGATGGGTCTGGTGTGGGTGCTGACGGCGGGCGTCACGGTGCTGGCTGGCGGCTGGAACTTCACCTGGCAGCCCCTGCAGCCCAAGCTGTCCAAGATCAACCCCATTGCCGGCCTGGGCCGGGTGTTTTCGCTGCAACAGCTGACCGACACCCTGAAAGCCTGCCTGCTGGCGCTGCTGCTGGGCGGCGTGGGGGTCTGGGTGCTGTACAGCCACGGGACCGACTTTGCCGAACTGCTGGCCTTGCCACTGCCTTCGGCGCTGCCCCGGGCTGGCAGTCTGGTGCTGGGCGGACTGCTGCCGGTGGCCGGTGTGCTGGCCGCCTTTGCGCTGCTGGACGTGCCGTTGCAGCGCTTCAAGCTGCGCCAGCGCCTGCGCATGACGCTGCAGGAAGTGAAAGACGAACACAAAGAGGTGGAAGGCAACGCGCAGATCAAGCAGCAGTTGCGCAACCGCATGCGCGAGATGGCCAACCGCCGCATGATGGCCGCGGTGCCCACCGCCGATCTGGTGGTCATGAACCCCACCCACTACGCCGTGGCACTGAAATACGACGAGGCCACGATGGCCGCACCCCGGGTGGTGGCCAAGGGCGCCGAT
>JAHECB010000398.1 GCA_024641925.1 Betaproteobacteria bacterium | reverse complement strand
GACCCGCCACCATGGCCCGAAAACTTCACCTGGCCGCCGCGCAACTGGGCGCGGCTCACTTGTCCGACACCCGCGAGACCATGGTCGCGCGCATGCGCGAACTGCTGCGCCAGGCGCACACGCGCGGCGTGCAGTTCGTGGTGTTTCCTGAGCTGGCCTTCACCACGTTCTTTCCGCGCTACTGGTACGACGACCAGGCCGAGGTCGACGCGCGCTTCTTCGAGCGCGAGATGCCATCTCCCGTGACGGCGCCGCTGTTCGACGACGCCCGCCGCTACGGCATCGGCATGTACCTGGGTTACGCCGAAATGACCCAGGAGGCCGGCCGAACCCGCCGCTTCAACACCGCCATCCTGGTGACGACGCAGGGCGAGATCATCGGCAAGTACCGCAAGGTGCACCTGCCCGGGCATGCCGAGCACAAGCCTGGCGCTGCCTTCCAGCACCTGGAAAAAAAATACTTCGAAGTCGGCGACCTGGGTTTTCGCACCTGGCGGCTGCCCGACTTGCACGACGCCATCGTCGGCATGCTGATCTGCAACGACCGGCGCTGGCCCGAGGCCTTCCGCGCGCTGACGCTGCAGGGTGCGGAGCTGGTCATGCTGGGCTTCAACACCCCCACCGAAAACCTGCACTACCCCGAGCCGCCGGCACTGCGTGTGCACCACCACCTGATCATGGCGCAGGCCATGGCCTTCATGAACGCCACCTGGCTGGTGCAGACGGCCAAGTGCGGGTTCGAGGACGGCTTTCGGATGTTCGGTCAATCGCTGATCGTGGCGCCCAGCGGCGAGATCGTGGCCAAGACCGTGGGGGAAGACGATGAGCTGATCAGCTTCGACGCCGACCTCGACCTGGCGCAGAACCTCAAACGCACGATGTTCAACTACGCCGCTCATCGCCGCCCCGAGCACTACCGTATCCTGATCGACCGCGTGGGCGCCGAGATCACCCCGCAAAATCCCTGACCGCAGACCGACGCAAGGCACGGACCTTGCATACGGGTCCGGGCACCTATCACCCACCCCGCTGCAAAGCACTCACGAAGATGAACACCATGAAAAGACTGAGTTTGAAGCTGGCCGCGGCCTTCGGCGCCACAGCCTTGAGCCTGGGCGCTTTGGCCCAGACAGGCCCCCTGAAGGCCGGTGTCGACGGCACCTTTGCACCCCACGCCATGCCCAAGATGGGTGGCGGCGTGGAGGGTTTCAACGTCGATCTGCTGACCGAAATCGGCAAGCAGCTCGGCCGCCCGGTGGAAATCGTCGCGGCGCAGTTCTCGGGCCTGATTCCGGCCATGAACGCCAAGTCGCTGGACTTTGTGGGAGCGCCCACCACGGTCACGCCCGAGCGCGCGGCCAACCTGCTGTTCACCGAGGGTTACCTCAACACCTACTACCAGTTTGTCACGGCAGCCGGCAAAGCCGACCTGAAGGCGCTGGAAGACTTGAAAGGCAAGACCATCTCGGTCAACAAGGGGTCGGCCTACGACAAGTGGCTGATCGACAACGCCCCCAAGTACGGCTTCACCGTCGAGGCCTATCCGACCAACTCCGACGCCGTGCAGGCGGTGTTGTCGGGCCGCGCAGACGCCACGCTGGGCGGCAACACCGTGTCGGCCTATGCCGCCACCAAAAACCCGGGCAAGCTGCAACTGAGCACCTTGACCGTGGACCAGGGCCTGGTCTGGGCGGCGGTGTTTCGCAAGGACGACCCGACCCTGCGCAATGCGGTCGACGGGGCCATCGAATGTCTGAAGCAGAACGGCACCATCGCCAAATTGCATGAGAAGTGGTTCGGCACCAAGGCTGCAGCTGGCTCGGCAGCCGTCACCGTGTTCCCGGGTTACGGCGTTCCTGGCATGGCCGGCTACGACGCCGCCCCGCACGACATGAAGTGCAAGTGAACCCCGGCGGGACCGCGGTTCCGACCGGGCCGTTGACTGAGCCCTTGTTGCAACTGCGCGGCCTGCGCAAGTCTTTCGGTTCCACCGAAGTGCTCAAGGGCGTGGACCTGGCGGTGGCGCCGGGTGAGCTGGTGTTTGTGATCGGTCCGTCCGGCTCGGGCAAATCCACGCTGTTGCGTTGCTGCAACCGCCTTGAAGAGGCCAGCGCCGGCGAGATCTGGTTCGAGGGACACAACATCCTGGCGCCCGGCACCGACCTGAATGCCACCCGGCGGCGCATCGGCATGGTGTTCCAGTCCTTCAACCTGTACCCGCACCTGAACGCCCGTGACAACGTGGCGCTGGCGCTGCTGCATGTGCTGAAGCAGCCGCGCGAGCAGGCGCATGCCCGGGCGTTTCAGGCGCTGGCGCAGGTGGGCCTGGCCGACCGCGCCAACGCGCTGCCCGGTGAGTTGTCGGGCGGTCAGCAGCAACGTGTGGGCATTGCGCGCGCGCTCGCGCTGGAGCCGGCGATCGTGCTGTTTGACGAGCCCACCTCGGCGCTGGACCCCGAACTGGTGGGCAGCGTGCTGGCCGTCTTGCGCGGGCTGCGCACCGCCGGCATGACGATGCTGGTGGTCAGCCACGAAATGGGTTTTGCGCGCAGCGCGGCCGACCGCGTGGTGTTCATGGAAGAGGGTCACATCGTCGCCCAGGGGACGCCGGCGCACATCTTCGGCCCCGATGCGCCGCAGCGGGTGCGCGAGTTTGTCGCCTCGGTCGAACACCACGCCTGAACGCAAGCGCCAAGCCGCCATGAGCGACCTGATCGACACCTTCTTCAACCTGGCGGTGATGCGCCAGTACCTGCCGCTGGTGCTGCAGGGCATGGGCGTGACCATCGTGCTCGGCGTCACCGTGGTGGCCACCGGGCTGGCACTGGGTTTTGTGCTGGCCGTGCTGCGCAGCCTGCGCATCCGGCTGCTGAACGTGCTGATCGTTTTGTTTGCCGATGTGTTCCGCGCGGTGCCGGCCCTGGTGATCCTGATCATCATCTACTTTGCGCTGCCTTCGGTCGGCATCCGGCTGTCGGGCCCGGTGTCGGCCTGGCTGGGTTTGTCGCTGGTACTGGCGGCTTTTGCCGAAGAAATCGTCTGGGCGGGCATCCTGTCGGTGCCGCGTGGGCAATGGGAAGCGGCGCGCGCCACCGGCCTGGGCGTGGGGCAATGCATGCGCCTGGTGGTGCTGCCGCAGGCGCTGCGCCTGACGGTGGCGCCGCTGACCAACCGCGCCATCGTCATCACCAAGAACACGGCGCTGGC
>JAHECB010000397.1 GCA_024641925.1 Betaproteobacteria bacterium | reverse complement strand
GTTCGCAAGCACCATCGGGCGGCGGCAACCCGCAGCAGATGGCACACGGCATCTCGGTGGCGCTCTACAACACGGCCTTCGGTCTGATGATCGCCATCCCCTCGCTGATGTTCTACCGCTACTTCCGGGGCAAGGTCGACACCTTCCAGCTCGGGCTTGAACTGGCTGCGGAACGCATGGTGCCGCACCTCATGCGCTTTGCCATGCGCAGCGCCGAGAAGTAAGGCCGCCACCCCATGAAGTTCAGCCGCCGCCGGATGGAGGAACCCGAGATCAACCTGATCCCGTTCATTGACGTGCTGCTGGTGGTGCTCATCTTCCTGATGCTGTCGACCACCTATTCGCGCTTTACCGAACTGCAGGTTAATCTGCCCAATGCCAACGCCGAGAAACTGAAAGAGAGGCCGGGCGAGATCATCGTGGCGGTTTCGGGCGACGGACGCTACGCCGTCAACCGCCGCCCGGTCGATGGCCGCAGCGTGGAATTGCTCAGCGCCGAACTGGCCAGCGCCGCTGCGGGCCGCGCCGACACGGTGGTCATCATCTCGGCGGACGCCATGGCGGCGCATCAGGCTGTCATCAACGTGCTGGACGCCGCACGGCGCGCGGGCCTGCAACGGCTGACCTTTGCCGCCCAGGGTGCGCAGACCGGATCCCAGTAAGGCTTTGACGGGCATCGCGGCCCTGCCGCGGCGCTGTTGCCGCCCGGTCGCCATGGGGACTTGCCGATGACCCGAAGCAGGGCACGTGGGTGGGCGCAGTTGCTGCAAGACCACTGGTGGCGGCCCCGCCCCAGCCTGCTTGCACGCGCCCTGCAGCCGCTGTCGTGGCTTTACCAGGCGGCCTACCGCATGCAGCGCATGGCCACCACACCGCAACGCGCCATGGTGCCCGTGCTGGTCGTGGGCAACTGCGTGGTGGGCGGTGCGGGCAAGACACCCACGGTGCTGGCCGTGCTGCGCCTGCTGCAAGCAGCAGGCCATCGCCCCGCCGTGCTGTCGCGCGGCTACGGCCGTGTAGGCGCCGAGCCCCGCCAGGTGCTGCAGGGCGACACACCGGACCTTGTGGGTGATGAACCGCTGCTGATCCACAGGCGCAGTGGCGTGCCGGTCTGGGTGGGCCCCGACCGCGCCGCGCTGGCAACGTTGGCGTGCCGGCAACAGCCCGACATCGACGTGCTGGTCTGCGATGACGGCCTGCAGCATCACCGTCTGGCCCGCGATGTGAACCTGGTCGTGTTCGACGAACGCGGCACCGGCAACGGCCTGCTGCTGCCCGCCGGGCCACTGCGCCAGCCACTGCCGGCTGAAGCGCTGCACCATCAAACCGGTGCCATGACACGGGTGCTGTACAACGCCCCCGTCCCCAGCACTTCGTTGCCCGGCACCATGGCACAAAGGCAGATCACCACCGCCTGGCCTTTGGACGCCTGGTGGCACGCCTGGGGGCATGCCCGGGGCGGCGGCGCCAGCGCGCAGGCGGTACCGCTGGAATCCCTGCGGGGCCGTGAGTTGCTGGCCGTGGCGGGCCTGGCTGCGCCCGAAAAATTCTTCAACATGCTGGAATCTGCAGGCCTGCAAATCAAGCGCCTGCCGCTGCCCGATCACCACCCCTTCAATGGCCTGCCCTGGCCCGGCAACACCGCGGAGGTGGTGACCACCGAAAAGGACGCCATCAAGCTTCATGCAGCCTTGGGTGGTCGCACCCGCGTCTGGGTCGTGCCGCTAGACTTCAGCTTGCCCGAGGCCTTGGCGCAGGAGTTGATCGACGCGCTGTTTCCGCCACTTCCACCCGCAAAGCCCACGACACCATGAGTCTTGACCACCGCCTGATCGAACTGCTGGTGTGCCCGTTGTGCAAGGGGCCTCTGCAGCTTCGGCGCGACGACGATCTGCGTCCCCGCGATCTGGTCTGCCCGGCCGACCGTCTGGCCTTCCCCATTCGTGACGGCATCCCGGTGATGCTGGAAAGCGAAGCCCTGCCCGTGCACAGCCCGGCAGACACGGCTTGAACACCGGCGCTGTGCGGCCCTTTACGGTGCTGATTCCGGCGCGCCTGGCGTCCAGCCGCCTGCCCGACAAACCCCTGGCCGACATTGCCGGCAAGCCGATGGTGGTGCGGGTGGCCGAGCGCGCCGCACAAAGTGGCGCGCAGCGGGTGGTGGTGGCCTGTGACGACCTGCGCATATCAGCGGCCTGCAGTGCCCACGGCATAACCAGCGTGATGACGGACACACACCACGCCAGCGGCAGTGACCGACTGGCGCAAGCCTGCGAACTGCTGGGTCTGCAGGGCGACGACGTGGTGGTGAACGTGCAGGGCGACGAGCCCTTGATCGACCCGGCGCTGGTGCAACAGGTGGCTGCACTGCTGCAGTTCCGCACCGACTGCGTGATGAGCACCGCGGCGCACCCACTGACCGATCTGGCGGAATTCTTGAACCCGAATGTGGTCAAGGTCGTTCTGGACGCACAGGACCGCGCGCTGTACTTCGGCCGCGCGCCGTTGCCCTGGTGGCGCGACGGCAACAGCCAGGGCGTGAAGGCGCTGCCCGACCCGGCACCATTGCGACATCTGGGCCTGTACGCCTACAGGGCTGGTTTTTTGCGCAGCTTCCCGCAACTGGCGGCATCACCACTGGAAACCTGCGAAGCACTGGAGCAACTGCGTGTGTTGTGGCACGGCCACCGCATCGCGGTCTTCGTGGCACCAGACGGACCGGGGCCCGGTGTCGACACGCCAGAAGATCTGGCCCGCGTCAGGGCCCTTTTTGCGGCAAAACGCGACTGAGGCCACACGCAGCGCTGACCAGGGCACACCCGGGCGACTGTCAGTTTGCATCCAGGACTCGCGTGCTATTCTCGATTCGAGACAACGAGCGGCATGCCGTGACCGGCTCGCGGCAGTATCCGAACAGCAATAGTCGAGGGACCGTGATGAGACTCATTCTTCTGGGCGCGCCTGGTGCCGGCAAGGGCACGCAGGCCACCTTTATCTGCCAGCGGCTGGGCATTCCGCAAATCTCCACGGGTGACATGCTGCGCGCCGCCGTCAAGGCCGGCACGCCACTGGGTGTGCAGGCCAAAAAAGTCATGGATTCCGGCGCGCTGGTCAGCGACGACATCATCATCGGCCTGGTCAAGGAACGCCTGGCACAGCCCGACTGCGCCAAGGGCTTCTTGTTTGACGGCTTCCCCCGCACCATTCCACAAGCCGACGC
>JAHECB010000146.1 GCA_024641925.1 Betaproteobacteria bacterium | reverse complement strand
AAAAAATACCTGGGCGATCGCAGCGAAGGCAGCCTGCAAGGCACCGGGTCGGTGGACCACCTGGCCTTTTTTGCGACCGGTCTGGTCGACACCCTGGCGCGCCTGAAATCACTGGGCCTGCCCTGCCGTGAGCGCACGGTGCCTGTGCTGTCGCTGCACCAGGTGTTTGTGGACGACCCCAACGGCGTGGTCATCGAACTGAACTTCCCGGCGCAAGAAAGCGCCGCAGCCGCCGCCTGAGCGCCGGACTTCATGGCCCGCATCCTGATCGTCGGCGGCTCGTTGGGGGGCCTGATGGCTGCCAACCTGCTGCACCGCCGCGGGCACGACGTGCGGGTGCTGGAACGGTCCGCCCGGTCGCTGGACGGCCGCGGCGCCGGCATCGTGACACACGCCCAGCTGCTGGCCACGCTGCGTGAATGTGGTGTGGCGGTGGACGAAGACCTGGGTGTGCCGGTGGCGGGTCGTGTGGTGCTGGGCCGCGACGGCCAGGCCTTGTGCCGCTGGGACTATCCGCAACTGTTGACCTCCTGGGGCCGCTTGTACACGGTACTGCGCGCCGCATTGCCCACGTCCATTCAACAGCATGGCGCCCAGGTCAACGCCGTGTCTCAAGACGAACACGGCGTGACCGCCACCCTGGCCGACGGCCAGACCCAGCAGGCCGACCTGCTGCTGGCCTGCGACGGTATCCGCAGCGCCGTGCGGCAGGCCTTGGCGCCAGCAGTGGCGCCGCACTACGCCGGCTATGTCGCCTGGCGCGGTGTGTGTGATGAAGCCAACCTGTCGCAGACCACACGCCAGACCCTGTTTGATGCCTTTGGTTTCGGCCTGCCCGATAACGAGCAGATGCTGGGCTACCCCGTGGCCGGCGAAAACAACCGCACCGACGCGGGCCATCGCCGCTGGAACTTTGTCTGGTACCGCCCGGCGGCAGCGGGCGCCGACCTGACCGCACTGATGACCGATGCCGACGGCCAGCACCACCCTGATGGCATCGCGCCGCACCAGGTGTCGTGGCGGCAGATCGCCACCATGCGCGAACAAGCGCGTGCGCTGCTGGCGCCACAGTTTGCTGAAATCGTTGAAAAAACCGCCGTGCCGTTTTTGCAGCCCATCTACGACCTGGCGTCGGAACAACTGGCGTTTGAACGTGTGGCCATGCTGGGCGACGCCGCCTTTGTGGCCCGCCCCCACGTGGGCATGGGCGTGACCAAGGCCGGTGAAGACGCCATGGCCCTGGCTCAGGCGCTGGACGCCCATGGCGCTACGCCGTTGGCGCTGCAGCACTACCAGACACAGCGCCTGGCCGCCGGCGCCGCCGTGGTTGAACGCGGCCGCCAACTCGGGGCCTACCTGCAAGCCGGCGCCGCCAGCAACATCACCCGAGACGCCAACACCGTGATGCGCGAAACCGCCGTGGACGCCGATGCCGTGCCCGGCCATTGATACCGATACAAACCCCCATGTGCTGGTGGCATGAAGCCGGCACCTTTTTCAGCCTCGCAGGAGACAACACCATGACACAAGACATCAGCAATCCGCGCCGTCGCAGCCTTATCGTCGCCGCCGGCGCCGTGGCCGCGGCGCCAGCCCTGTTCAACATCGCACGCGCACAGGGCGGACCGATCAAGATCGGTTTTCCGGTGCCCCTGACCGGCCCGTTTTCCGCCGAGGCCCGCGACCAGGTGCGGTCTGCCGAACTGGCCGTCAAACAATGGAATGCAGCCGGTGGCCACAAGGGCCAGATGTGTGAACTGCTGGTGCGCGACACCAAACTCAATTCCGGTGAAGCCGCCACACGCACGCTGGAGCTGATTGAAAAGGACAAGGTCAACTTTGTGGTCGGTTCGCTGTCCGCCGCCACCCAGCTGTCCATCAACGCCGTCACGCGTGAACGCAAGGTGCTCTACAACAGCATCAGCCAGAGCGACACCATCAACGAGGCCAAGGACTGGAGCCTGTACACCTTCCACGAGGCCCTGAATCCGCACCTGACGGCCGGCGCCGTGGCACGTTATGCCTTCCCGAAATTCGGCAAACGCATCGCCTACCTGACCGCCGATTACGCCTACGGCCATGAGATGGTGCGGGGCTTCCAGCGTGCCGGCAAGGCATTGGGCGCAGAAACCGTGGCCGACGTTCGCCACCCGCTGGGCACTGCGGACTATTCCGCCTTCCTGCCGCGCATCCAGGCGCTGAAGCCCGACATCCTGGTGCTGTGCAACTTCGGCCGCGACCTGGTGAACTCGGCCAAACAGGCCACCGACTTCGGGTTGAAACAAGGCACCAAGATCATCACCCCGGTGTTGCTGTACACCTCGCGCCTGGCCGGCGGCGCCGATGCCTTTGACGGCATCTTGGGTGGCACGTCGTACTACTGGGGCATGGAA
The DNA here is from genome assembly GCA_024641925.1 of Betaproteobacteria bacterium. GTDB lineage: Bacteria > Pseudomonadota > Gammaproteobacteria > Burkholderiales > Burkholderiaceae_C > Rubrivivax. The sequence goes on along the minus strand of JAHECB010000146.1, from coordinate 9,734 downwards.
GACAAGATCGCCAGCGCGCGCAAGTTCAACGACGCTTTCCGCAAGGCCTACGACGGCGACGTGCCGTCGGACTACGGCGCCTTGGGGTACGCCGGCATCCTGAGCGTGCTGCAGGCCGTGAAAAACGCCGACGCGGTGGATTCCACACGGGTCAGCATCGCGCTGCGCCAGCTGAAGTACGACTGGTACAAGGGCCCGCAGTTCTACCGCAAGTGCGACCACCAGTCGGTGCAGTCGGTGGTCATCGTCGAGAGCAAGTCCAAGAACATGAAAAACAAGAACGACGTGTTCAACGTGCTGTCCATCGAGCCCGCCAACGAAGCCAACCTGCGCAGCTGCGAAGAAATGGGCCACAAGGTCACCACCTGACGGTCACAACAACAGAAACGGCGCGCACAGCACACCATGGAGATCACCCCTTCCCTGCTGGCCCTGCAGCTGGTCACCGGCATTGCGCTGGGCGCCGTTTACGCCTTGCTGGCGGTGGGCTTGAGCCTGATCTTCGGCATGCTGACAGTGGTCAACTTTGCCCACGGTGCATTTTTCATGGTGGGCGCGTTCATCGGCCTGTACTTCATGGGGCTGACCGGCAACTTCTGGTTCAGCCTGGTGCTGACACCGCTGGTGGTGGGCACCATCGGGCTGGTGACCGAACGTTTTCTGGTGCGGCCGCTGTACGGGCGCGGCATCGACTACCCGCTGCTGCTGACTTTCGGTTTGAGCTGGGTGCTGATCGAGGCCATGCGCTGGATGTTTGGCGTGGAGGGCCTGCCATCGTCCACACCGCCGGTGCTGCGCGGCGCGGTGGACCTGGGCTTCGGCTTTTTCCCCAAGTACCGGTTGTTCCTGATTTTTGCAACTGCGGTGGTGGTGCTGGCACTGTGGCTGTTTCTGGAAAAAACACGTTACGGCCTGATCGTGCGCGCCGGATCGCGCGACGGTGAAATCTGCAAGGTGCTGGGTGTGGACATCGCGCGGGTATGGCTGGTGGTGTTTGGCATCGGCACCGCCATCGCCGGTCTCAGCGGCGTGCTGGCCGCGCCCACCCGCGCCGTGAATCCTGAAATGGGTGTGCATGTGCTGGCCGAATCGTTTGTAGTCACGGTCGTCGGCGGCATGGGCAGCCTGCCCGGTGCTGTCGTGGCTGGTCTGCTGGTGGGTGTGGTGTTTGCGATGACGTCGCTGTTTGCGCCCGACCTGGCCGAGCTGTCGATCTTTGTGCTGATGGCGGTGGTGCTGCTGGTGCGCCCACAAGGCTTGTTCGGCAAAGCGGGGTTGATGGGATGAACGGCGGGATGAGCGGCTGGATGGGCATGGTGCAACGCCACCGCGTGGCCGCCGTGGTGCTGTTTTTGCTGGTGTTTCCGCTGCTGATGCCGTACCAGGCACTGGCCATCAACATCCTCATCTTCGGCCTGTTTGCGGTGGGCTTCAATTTGCTGTTCGGCTACACCGGGCTGCTGTCGTTTGGCCACGCGGCCTTTCTGGGGGTGGGCAGTTACCTCACCGGCATCGCCATGGTGCACGGCGGTGTGCACTGGCTGCTGGCAGTGTGCATCGGTGTGGTGGCAGCAGCATTTGCGGGCCTGTTGATCGGCTTTCTGGCCATCCGCACCCGCGGCATCTACTTTTCGATGGTGACGCTGGCGCTGGCCCAGATCGTCTACTACGCCTTCTACAAGGCCGACCGCTGGACCGGTGGCGAAAACGGCCTGCGGGGCATCCAGGTGCCCAGCATCAACATCGCGGGCTTCAAGCTGGACTTCCTGAACCCGGTGACCAAGTACTACGTCATCCTGGTGTTTGTGGCTGCGGCCTTGTGGTTCGTATCGCGGCTGCTGGCCTCGCCCTTTGGCGCGGTGATCGAAGCCGTGCGCGAAAACGAAAAACGCGCCGCCGCCTGCGGCTACGACGTGGCCCGCACCAAGCTGCTGGTGTTTGTGGTTTCCGCAGCGTTGTGCGGCCTGGCCGGTGCGCTGCGGGCACTGCACCTGTCGGTGGTGCCGATTGAATCGCTGCACTATCTGCAGTCAGGCCAGGCCGTGATGATGTGTCTGCTGGGTGGCATGGGCACCTTCTTCGGGCCCTTTGTGGGCGCCGCGGTGTTCCTGACGCTGGAAGACGTGATGACCACCCTGACCCGCCACTGGATGGCGGTGGTGGGTGGTGTGTTCATGTTCTTTGTGCTGTTCTTTCCGGCCGGCATCTGGGGCACGGTCATCCGCCGCCTGCAACGGGGGGCCCGCACATGAAGACCGGCACCCCGATTCTGGAAGTGGACCAGGTCAGCGTGCACTTCGGCAAGTTCGTGGCGCTGAACAAGGTGTCGGCGCGTTTTGAACAAGGCAAGCTCAGCGCCATCATCGGCCCCAACGGCGCCGGCAAAAGCACCTTCTTCAACGTCGTCAGCGGTGCTTTTGCACCCACCGCCGGGCGCCTGCGTTTCCAGGGCCAGGACATGGCCGGCCAGCCCCAGCACGCTTTTGCACGCCAGGGCATTGCCAAGAGCTTCCAGATCACGAATGTATTCAAGCAACTGAGCGCCCACGAAAACGTGCGGGTGGCCGCGCAGATGCGGGTGTCGCGTTACCAGTTGCTGAAACCGCGCGCCCAACTGCATGAAGTGTCGGACCGCGCCGACGCGCTGCTGCAGCGGGTGGGCCTGGCCGACCACCGCAACCGGCCCGCCGGCGACCTGGCACATGGCCAGCAGCGTGCACTGGAAGTGGCCATGGCGCTGGCCAGCGAACCCGTGCTGATGCTGATGGACGAGCCCACGGCCGGCATGTCACCCGAAGAGACGATGGTGATGATGGACCTGATCGTGGCGCTGGCGGCGGAGCGCTCGGTGATCATCGTGGAACACAAGATGAAACTGGTGATGGGCATCTGCGAACGCCTGCTGGTGCTGCACCACGGCGAATTCCTGGCCGAAGGCACACCCGACGACATCCGCGCCAACGACGACGTGCGCCGCGTCTACCTGGGTCAAGGCTAGAAAATGCTGCAAGTTGAAAAACTGGACGCCTGGTACGACCACAGCCACGTCGTGCAAGGGCTGAATTTCGAAGTCAAAACCGGCGAGATCGTCACGCTGATGGGGCGCAACGGCGCCGGCAAGACGAGCACACTGCGCGCCATCATGGGGCTGATGGACAAACGCGCGGGCACGGTGCGTTTCGACGGCCAGGACATCCTGGCCCAGCCGCCCCACACGCGTTACCACCTGGGCCTGGCCTATGTGCCGGAAGAACGCCGCATCGTGCCGGGCCTGAGCGTGCGTGAAAACCTGCGTCTGGGCTTGATTGCAGGGCGTGAACGACACACCGAAAAAGAACGCATCGACGAGATTGCGCAGACGTTCCCCCGCCTGGCCGAGCGCATGGAGCAGGAAGGCACGTCGCTGTCGGGTGGCGAACAGCAGATGCTGGCCATTGCACGGGCGCTGATGTGCAGGCCGCGCATGATCCTGCTGGACGAACCGTCTGAAGGCATCATGCCCTTGCTGGTGGACGAGATGTTCGAGCTGTTCACGCGCCTGAAGCAGTCAGGCACCACCATCTTGCTGGTGGAACAGAACGTTGAACGTGCGCTGAAGATTTCCGACCGCGCCTACATCCTGGATCAGGGCACGATCGTGCACGAAGGCAGTGCTGCGGCGCTGCTGGCCGACCCGCAGATCCAGGAGCGTTACTGCGCGGTCTGATCCACGTTTTTTCGAAGGACCTGCGATGACCACCCAGCCCTGGATCGAGACCTACCCCAGCGCCGTGCGCTGGGACATCAGCATCCAGCCGCAGATGCTGAACCAACTGCTGGACAACACGGTGGCGCGTTTCCCCGACCTGCCGGCGCTGCAGTTCATGGGCCGGCGCATCAGCTACCGCGAACTGGGCAACCTGGTGGACCGGGCCACCGCGGGCCTGCAGCAACTGGGCGTGAAGCCGGGTGTGCACGTGGGCCTGTACCTGCCCAACACGCCCCACTACATGATTGCGTTTTTTGGCGTGCTGCGTGCCGGCGGCACGGTGGTGAACTACTCGCCGCTGGACGCCGCCAAGGTGCTGGAGCACAAGGTCGAAGACAGCGAGACAGATGTCCTGATCACGCTGGACCTGGTGGCGCTGTACCCACAGATGGCGGCCCTGCTGGGCCACACCCGTTTGAAGCGCCTGATCGTGGGCAGCCTGGCCGAGATGACCGCCGCACCCGACCTGGTGGCCGCCCAGATGAAGGCCGCCCAGATGCTGTGTGACGTGCCTTCAGACCCCCACCACCTGTCCTTTGCTGCGCTGCTGGACAACGAAGGCCATTTTCAGCCGCTACCCCCCACCGACCCCACCGAGACCATCGCTGTGCTGCAGTACACCGGCGGCACCACCGGCCTGCCCAAGGGCGCCATGCTGACCCACGCCAACCTGACCGCCGCCGTGGCGCAGGCCTGGGAGACCACCAACGGCACGCCGCGCATCATGGAAGAAGGACAGGAACGGGTGCTGTCGGTGCTGCCACCGTTTCACATCTATGCGCTGACCATCAACATGCTGTTTGGCATCCGCGCCGCGGCCGAGGTGGTGCTGCATGCACGCTTTGACGTCGAAGCGGTGCTGAAGGACATTGCCACACACAAGATCACCTGCTTCCCGGGTGTGCCCACCATGTTCACGGCGCTGATCAACTACCCCAAGCTGGGTGACTACGACCTGCGGTCGCTGAAAAACTGCGGCAGTGGCGGTGCACCCTTGCCACTGGAAGTGGCGCAGCGGTTCCACCAGCTGACGGGCTGCCATTTGAACGAAGGCTGGGGCATGACCGAGACCTCGCCCACCGGCAGCTTCACGCCCGCACGCGGCCCGCGCAAGGCGGGATCCTGCGGGCTGCCCATGCCGCGGGTGGACTTCAAGTTTCTGGACATCGAAGACCCGACGCGTTACGTGGCGCTGGGCGAACGCGGCGAGATCTGCGTCAGCGGGCCCAACATCATGAAGGGCTACTGGAAGCAGCCCCAGGCCACGGCCGACGCCATGACCTTCGACGGTTATTTCCGCACCGGCGACGTGGGCCTGATGGATGACAACGGCTTCATCACCATCGTGGACCGCACCAAGGACATGATCCTGTGCAGCGGCTACAACGTCTACCCACGCAACGTGGAAGAGGCCATCTACGAATACCCGGCGGTGGCCGAGGTCATCGTCATCGGCATCCACGACGACTACCGGGGCCAGGCGCCCAAGGCCTTTGTCACGCTGAAGGCGGGTGCTGCACCGTTCAGCCTGGCCGAGTTGCAGGCCTTTCTGAGAGACCGTCTGGGCAAACACGAGATGGTGCAGGCGCTGGACATCCGCGAAACGCTGCCGCGCACGGCCGTGGGCAAACTGTCGAAGAAGGAGCTGTATGCCGAAGAGGACCGCAGGCGCAGCGTGGCGTAGGCTGCCGTTTCAGCGCTTCACGGCGTGCCGGGTGCCCGGTGCGGGTGGGTTTTCGGGGGCGCCTGCAAAACACTGCGCCATCGCCATCCAGCGTGTCGCCGTTTCACCCTGAACCACCAGGTCGGTGTCGGCCACGTTGCGCGTCTGGGTGACGACCCTCGCAAAGTCCACCGCGCTGCCGCGCACCAGGTTGTCAGGCTGTTCGTCGTTCCAGGCCCATTCGGCGCCTGAGGGCCCGGTCAGCATCACCCGGGGCGCGGGCTGGGGTACCGGCAGCCCGCGAACCATGAACGTCCAGCCGAAGGTGCTGACACCCAGATGCGCGATGTTGCGGATGCGGTCCGCCTCCAAGCGCTGCACACCCAGCACGTCAAACACCGCCTGGCCATGCGCCCAGGTTTCCATCTGGCGCGCGGTGATGCTGGACAAGGCGCTCATGTCCGGCCCCGCCCACTTCAGGCGGCGCTTGGGGTCGACCTGCCGAAACGCGGCCGCCGTGTCTTCGCTGCCTTGGCGCCAGGCTTCCAGCAGCGCGCGGCCCTGCAAGCCATTCAGCCAGGGGCCCTGCATCTGCAGCAGGCTGCGGCCCTGCATCATGCCGTTGACGATGGGCACCATCATGGCCTGAAAGGCTTCGTCACTGTCCACGCTGCGCAAGGCCGCCACGTTGAACAGATGCAGGTGGCCCAGGATGTCGTTGACCGTCCACTGCTTGAAGAGGGTGGGCGTGGCGAATCCGGCCTCGGGCAGGGGCGCCAGCAAGTCTGCGAGCGCCAGCGATTCATCCAGAAAGTCTTGTGCCTGCTTCATGGTGCCGATGTTAGCCAAGACAAGGATCGCCAGTTCAACGTAGGCGACCGGTGTTTCAGCGTGGCGGCATGCGCCAAGGCAGCGCGCGCCCTTGTGGCTGCCTGCGCATGGACGCTGACGTGCTCGACCGTCAACGCTACAGAACCTGTGCGCATCCAGCGAAGGCCGCAGAACACCGTCGTTCGCGCCTGCGCATGGGGGTCGACAGGGCACCCAAGCGCGTGCCATGAAGGCCAGGCCTGATGGTCTTGTCAAGTGGGCGACGAACAGCTTCCTGGAACCAGTCTCGTTGACCACCCGCTGCAAACAAGCGCAACGTGGCCACGAGAAGGGTGCCACGCAAGGCAGATCGCACGCGGAGCGATCGGGTCGACGTGTGCGCAGGAGACCGTCCGGGCTCACCCGTTTTTGGGTCTCGCGCGTGCCACCACCCCGAGCAGATTGCGCCGTACCGCCTGGCTCAACAGCTCGCGGAGACAGTCTTCGAGCAAGCTGAGGCCGGTGCCGGCACCACGTTGCCACCGGCCGCGGGCCACATCGTGCCGAATATGGGGTGACGCGGCCACGCCGGTCGCGGGAGCGCGCCGCAACGCCGCGGCAGGCAGACAGCCGGTTTGATACGTGATAAGGTCATTCGGCCTGCACATAAGTGGGCCGTCGCCAAGACGGCGGCAGGTCATAAAGGGACGGTTCCGCATGACAGACCTGACCGATCCGGCTCCCCCGTACCGCTGGGTGATCGTGGCCGCCGTGGCTGCCATGCTGGCGGTTTCCATGGGGCTGCTGGTGAACGGGATCTCGGTGTTCTTCCTGCCCCTCGAGCAGGCTTTCGGCTGGCCGCGCAGCGCCATTGCGCTCATCAACAGCATTGGCCTCATCGGCTTGGCCCTGGGCGGCATCGGCATGGGCTACATAGCCGACCGGATCAGCATCCGCCGCATCAGCCTCATTGGCGCGGTGGCCATCGGGGCATGTGTTCTGGCGGCTTCTCAGGCCGAAGCCCTCTGGCAGTTCTACATCCTCTTTTTCATTGCCGGCGCGGTGGGCGGCGGTGCTGTCTTTGCTCCGCTGTTTGCGCTGGTCGGCACGTGGTTCCAAACCGGTGCCGGTTTTGCCATCGGCATTGCCGCAGCCGGTCAGGCGATCGGCCAAGGCGGTGTGCCATTTGGCGCCGCGATGCTGATCGAGTCGTTCGGCTGGCGAGGCGCCTTCGTTGGCTTGGGTGTCGTCTGCCTCATCACGCTCATCCCGCTGGCCCTGTTGCTTCGCGACGCGCCGGGCCGCTCGCCAGGCCCTGCCGCAGCGGCTGACGGCAACGACGATCCGACCTCACTGCCCAATGGCGTCATCGTCGCCTGGCTCAGTGCGGCGGTCCTGATGTGCTGCACATGCATGGCCGTGCCTCTCATGCACCTCGTGCCACTGATCCAGGGGCAGGGCTTCTCTGCGAGCCAGGCAGGCAGCGTACTGTTCTTGATGCTCGTGGTGGCGATCGGCGGGCGGGTGTTCTTCGGCGTTCTGGCCGACCGCATTGGCGCGATGGCGGCATGGCTGACCGCGTCCGCCTGGCAGACGCTGTTGGTGTTTGGCTTCACCTGGATCAGCAGCCTGGTTGGTTTCTACCTCTTTGCGGTGCTCTACGGGTTTGGCTATGCCGGCGTGATGACCGGCGTGCTCACCACCACCCGAAGCCTCACACCCGCCTCGCGTCGCGCCTCGTCCACAGGCATAGTTCTGGCGTTCGCGTGGCTAGGACACGGACTCGGCGGCTTTCAGGGGGGCCTGTTCTACGACATGACCGGCGCCTACACCGTCACGTACGCCAACGCAGCACTGGCGGGGTTGATCAACCTGGCACTCGTAGGCAGCCTTTATCTCACCCTGCGCCGTCGCGCGGCGCCCGCGCCTAAAACAGCAGAAGCGTAGCGCCTGACCGTCATGCACCGCTCACAGACTCATCTGCAATTCGGTTCGGCATGCCTGGGGCGGACTGCGGCGGTCAGGCGGTATGCGCGTTCGGTCTCCATCGCGCATCCTTTTCGCCGCTGAACGACAGCATCACCGCAACGAATCCGTCCTCGCGAATGTCGCAGACGGGTCGTGACATTCGCACCGTTGACCGCCCCGTGCGTGGAACGGCCGTTGCCGTTGATCAAGCAACACCCATGGGCTTGAGATGCTGGACCACGGCACGGGATCGTTTTGTCACCGACGCCTGCGCCCCGCCCCAGCACACCCGCCATCACTGTATGCGGTACGCAGCGTGGCAGGCCACACAGGTTTGCGATACACGCGCCAGGGCGACCAGCGCGGGCTTGAGGTCGCCGGTGGCTGACGCGTCGCGTGCGGCGATGGCGAACTGGCTGGCGCTGCGGTGCATGGCCGTGCCGGCGGCCTGCATGCCCTCGGGCATGAAAGCCGCCACCTCGTGCGCGCCGTGCAAACCCAAGGAACTCATGCCCAGCCGCTGCTCGGCCGTGTCGCTGGCCTTGTCATAAGCGCCCGCGGCCAGGAAGGCCTGGATCTCGGCCAGCGCCAGCAGGTGGTCGCGCATGTTGGCCAGGGTGTGCGTGCGCATGGCGTCGGGGAAGGCCACCAGCAGGCGACGGTCTTCGGCCCCCGCTTGGCCGGCATGCGCAGCCCCTGCGGCGTGGCCCGCGTGGGCTGATGGCGCGTCGACACCCGCTTGGCCTGCACAGCCGACCAAGCCCAGCAGCACGCTCAGCGTCGCCAGCGGCGTGCGGGTCAAAACGCCCATTGCTGAAGAGCCATTGTTTTTCAATGCAGCCGCGCTTTCGCCAAAAAGGCCGATTGTGCGCGGTTGCGTCAGCGGCCTCGCAGGCCGCGGCGTGTCACGAAGCGCTCACCGCTGGCGGGGGCCATTGGTCGGCGCGCATCCCTGCGGTACCCCGCCTGCGCCCATTCGGGACGCATGGGCCCGCGGTTCAGGTGGCCCCAGCCGCCGGCGCGCGCCGCTTGGCCCGTTGCCGCAGCACCATGGGCGCCACCAGCATGACAACGACACCCAACCACAGGCCCTTGGAGATCGTGCTCTCCACCAGGATGCCCAGTTCACCGTTGGTGATGGACAAGGCGCGGCGCAGGTTCTGCTCCATCAGGTCGCCCAGCACAAAACCCAGGATCAGCGGCGCCATGGGCACACCCTGCTTGCGCAGCAGGTAACCCACCAGGCCCAGCACCGACATCAGGATCAGGTCGAAGGTCGTGGCGTGCACCGAATAGACGCCCACCGCACTGACAGCCAGGATGCCCGGCACCAGGGCCCAGTTCGGCAGCTTCAGGATCTTCACAAACACCCCCACCAGCGGGATGTTGATGAACAGCAGCATGACGTTGGCCACAAACAGCGAAGCGATCAGGCCCCAGACCAGTGTCGGGTTCTGCGAAAACAGCGCCGGCCCTGGCGTGATGTTGTACAGCGACAGCGCGCCCACCATCACCGCTGTGGTGCCCGAACCCGGCACACCCAAG
>JAHECB010000145.1 GCA_024641925.1 Betaproteobacteria bacterium | reverse complement strand
ACGATCGGGCAGGTGGGCACCCAGCTCGGCCTGCTGCAGCCGCCATCGACACAGGTAACTGGCGCGCCCCTTCAGCAGTGCCAGCCTGGCCGGCACGCCCAGCGCGTCGCGAAGGCGGGGCAGGTCGCGCAGGAACAACTGGTCCTGCAGACTTTTGGTGGCGGTGCTGACCAGCGCACGCTGACCTGACAGCAGCAACGGCACCAGGTAGGCAAAGGTCTTGCCCACGCCGGTGCCGGCTTCGGCCACCAGGGTTTCGCGGTCATCCAGCGCCTGGGCGATGCGCAGGGCCATGCGGTCCTGCGCGTCGCGCGGCAGAAAATCGGGTTCGCTGGCGGCCAGAGCGCCATCCACCGCAAAGGCCTGCGCCACCGCGCGCTGCAGTTCGCTCACTGCAATCCTGACGTCGGCATCGGCGGGCAAGGCACCCGACAAACAGGCGTGCGGGCCATCAGACCAGCAAGCGGGAAAGCGGTCGGACCATCAGGCGGGTTCAGGCGGCTCAAGCTGGTTTTCAAGTCGGGCAATCTGATCGCGCAGGGCCAATCTGCGTTTTTTCAATCGACGCAAGGCCAGCTCGCGGTCGGGCTGCCCGGGCATGCAGGCGTCGATCAGGCCGTCAAGGTCAGCGTGTTCAATACGCAACTCAATCAAGCGGCGATGAGGGGAATGCAGGTTCTCGTCCACTGCTGCACAGACTGTCAGGGGCCCTGAGTTTATATTTCCGCGCATGCCCGCTCCAGCCATGATGTTTCGGTTCAGCGGCGCCACCGGTCTGCACCGCGGTGATCGCGCCTATCAACAAGACCAGGTCGAGATCATCTCCCACCCGCGAACGGCGGGTTGTCTCATGGGCCTGGTGGCCGACGGCATGGGCGGCAAAAGCGGCGGTCGCAAGGCCGCCGACCAGGTGCTGCTGACCAGCCGTCAGATCTTCGAGCGTTTTGCGCCCGCGCAGGACGACGGCGCCGAGTTGCTGCGACAGCTGGTGGTGGAGTCGCACCTGATGATCAAGCTGACGGCCATCACGTCGGAAGAGGAGCCCCACAGCACGGTGGCCGCCTTTCTGATTTCGCCCAACCTGCGCTGCGACGTGGTGCATGCCGGCGATTCACGGGTGTACCACTTTCGCGGTGCCGAGATGGTGCGCCGCACCACCGATCATTCCTACGTGCAGCGCCTGGTCGACGAAGGCAAGCTCACCGAGGAGGCGGCGCAAAATCACCCGCAGTCCAACCTGCTGACCGGCTGCCTGGGCACGCGGGCCGATCCACCCGTCAGCCTGTGGCAGATTGACGCGCTGCAGATGGGCGATACCTTGCTGGCCTGCAGCGACGGCCTGTGGCACTACTTCACGCCCAAGGAAATCGGCGCCATCGTCCATGCGCTGCCGCCGCGAGAGGCCAGCGAGATGCTGATCTCCAAAGCCCGACAGCGTGCCCGGGGCGGCGGCGACAACCTGTCGCTGGCCATGGCGCGGGTCGATCCGCTGCGCTGACGCCGGCGCGGCCCGCCAGCGGCGGCCGATCAGGTCAGCGAGGTGTCCACCTCGCGTCGGGCCAGGGCCAGGAATTCGGCGGATTGCATTTCGCGCAGGCGCGACACCGTGCGCGCAAATTCATGCACCAGCGGGCCTTCGGTGTACAGCTCTTCAGGCCGCACCGCCGCCGACAGAATCAGCTTGACGCGACGGTCGTACAGCACGTCCACCAACCAGGTGAAGCGCCGGGCTTCGCTGGCCATGCGCAGCGGCATTTGTGGAACGTTGCTCAACAGTACAGTGTGAAAGCGCGACGCGATCTCCAGGTAGTCATTTTGCGAACGCGGACCGCCACACAGGGTGCGAAAGTCAAACCACACCACGCCACCGGCGCGGCGCACGGCCTGCACCTCACGGTGCTCGATGTTCATCACCGGCGCTTCGTCACGCGCTTCGGCCAGGCGATCGAAGGCTGTCGCCATCGCGGCCTCGGCGACGTCACCCAGCGGGCATTGGTACATCTCCACCTGCTGAAGACCCAGCTGCCGGTAGTCGGTGCCGGCATCAACGTTGATGACCTGCAGACGTTCTTTCAGCAACTCGATGGCGGGCAGGATGCGCTCCCGGTGCAAGCCGTTGGGGTACAGCGCGTCGGGCTCCAGATTGCTGGTGGTGACGATGCTGACGCGGTTGGCGAACAGAGCGTCCAGCAGCCGGTGCAGGATCATCGCGTCGGTCACGTCAGCAATGTGGAACTCGTCAAAGCAGATCAGGCGAAACCGCCTGGCGATCTGTTTGCCCAGGTGCTGCAGAGGGTCGGCCGTGCCGCGAAGCGCTTGCAGTTCGCGGTGCACCTCGCGCATGAATTCGTGAAAGTGCAGGCGTGTCTTGCGCTGCAGCGGCACCGACTGGAAAAAGCAGTCCATCAGAAAGCTTTTGCCACGGCCGACGCCGCCGTACATGTACACACCGCGCGGAATCGGCGGGCGCACCAGCAGCTTGCTCAGCGAGTTGCGGCGCCGGGCCTTGTAGTCGGCCCACTCGTTTTCGCAACGCTCCAGCGCGTCGACCGCGCACAACTGCGCGGCGTCGCTGGCATAACCGCGCTCGGCCAGCGCGGCCTGGTAAAGCGCCCTGACGCCCAAGCCCGTTTGCTCAGAAGTTGAGTGTGCGCTTGTCCACCGCCAGCGCCGCTTCCTTGGTGGCTTCACTCAAGGACGGATGCGCATGGCAGATGCGGGCAATGTCTTCGCTGCTGGCCTTGAATTCCATGGCCACGACGGCTTCGGCAATGAGTTCGCTGGCCATGGGGCCGACGATGTGCACGCCCAGAATCTCGTCGCTGGTGGCATCGGCGATGAACTTGACCATGCCGGTGGTGTCCCCCAGCGCGCGGGCACGGCCATTGGCCATGAAGGGGAAGGTGCCGACCTTGTACTTGACGTCGCGGGCCTTCAACTGCTTTTCGGTTTCACCCACCCAGGCGATTTCGGGGCTGGTGTAGATGACCCACGGCACGGTGTTGAAGTTCACATGCCCGTGCTGGCCGGCAATGCGCTCGGCCACGGCCACGCCCTCTTCTTCGGCCTTGTGCGCCAGCATGGGGCCGCGCACCACGTCGCCCACCGCCCAGATGCCGGACACGCTGGTGCGGCAGTTTTCATCCACCACCACGGCACCACGTTCGTCCAGCTTCAAGCCGACAGCTTCAACATTCAAACCTTCGGTGTTGGGCACCCGGCCGATGCTGACGATGAGTTTGTCGACATCCAGCTTCTTCGCTTCGCCATCGGCACCGCTGTAGGCCACCGAGACGCCTTTTTTGCCGACCTTGATATCACCCACCTTGACGCCGAGTTCGATCTTCAAACCCTGCTTGGTAAAAGCCTTGTGGGCTTCCTTGGCAATCTGCTCGTCCACGGCGCCCAGGAATGTGGGCAGCCCTTCAAGCACGGTCACTTCAGCGCCCAGGCGGCGCCATACCGAGCCCATCTCCAGGCCGATGACGCCAGCACCGATCAACCCCAGCTTCTTGGGCACCGCGCCCACACGCAAGGCGCCGTCGTTGCTGAGGACCTGGGTTTCGTCAAAGGGCACGCCAGGCAGCGCACGCGCGCTGGAGCCCGTGGCCACGATGATCTGCCGGCCTTGCACGGTCTGGTCGCCCACCGTGATCTCGAAGCCGCCGTCAACAGCCTTTGAAAACGCGCCGCGGCCGTGGAAGAAGCTGACCTTGTTTTTCTTGAACAGGTACAGGATGCCGTCGTTGTTCTGCTTGACCACGGTGTCCTTGCGGCCCAGCATGGTCTCCACGTCGATGCTCAAGTCCTTCAGGCCGATGCCATGATCGGCAAAATGGTGCGCTGCCTGCTCGTAGTGCTCGGAACTCTGCAGCAGTGCCTTGCTGGGGATGCAGCCCACGTTGGTGCAGGTGCCGCCCAGCGCCGGGCCGCCAGCAGCGTTTTTCCACTCGTCGATACAGGCCGTGTTGAACCCCAGTTGCGCCGCACGGATGGCGGCGATGTAGCCACCAGGGCCGCCACCGATGACAACCACGTCAAACTGTTTGCTGCTCATGCGCTGCGCTTTCAGATATCGAACAACAGGCGGGCCGGGTCTTCCAGCGACTCTTTCATGGCCACCAGGCCCAGCACGGCCTCGCGGCCGTCGATGATGCGGTGGTCGTAGCTCATGGCCAGGTAGTTCATGGGCCGCACCACGACCTGCCCGTTTTCAACCACGGCGCGGTCCTTGGTGGCATGCACGCCCAGGATGGCGCTTTGCGGCGGGTTGATGATGGGCGTGGACAGCATGCTGCCGAAGGTTCCGCCGTTGCTGATGGAGAACGTGCCGCCGGTCAGGTCGTCGATGCTGAGCTTGCCATCGCGGGCCTTCTGGCCAAATTCGGCAATCTTCTTTTCGATGTCGGCAAAGCTCATCTGGTCGGCATTGCGAATCACCGGCACCACCAGGCCGCGCGGGCTGCCCACGGCGATGCCGATGTCGAAATAGCCGTGGTAGACGATGTCGTTGCCGTCAACGCTGGCGTTGATGATGGGGTACTTCTTCAACGCCGCCACCGCTGCCTTGACAAAGAAGCTCATGAAGCCCAGCTTGCAGCCGTGTTCCTTTTCAAACTTCTCCTGGAACTTCTTGCGCATCTCCATCACCGGGGCCATGTTGACCTCGTTGAAGGTGGTCAGGATGGCGTTGCTGCTCTGGGACTGCAGCAGGCGCTCTGCGATGCGCGCACGCAAGCGCGACATCGGCACCCGCTGCTCAGGGCGGTCGCCCAGCGACGCAGTCGCGGGCGTGGGCACGGCCTGCAGCAGCTTGGCCGCTGCGGGCGCCGCCGGTGCTGCGACCTTGGGCGCAGGCGCCGGTGCCGCCAGCGTGCCCAATACGTCGCCCTTGGTGACGCGGCCGTCCTTGCCGGTGCCGGCAACAGACCCGACTGACAAGCCGTTGTCCGCCATCAGCTTGGCTGCGGCAGGCATGGCCACGCCCGCCTTGCCGCTGGCCGCAGGTGAGGCAGCCGGGGCAGCAGCAGGCGGTGGTGCGGTCGCGGGCGCTGCCGGGGCAGCGGCCGCCGGGCTGGCGGTGCCTTCGGTGTCGATGTGCGCCAGCACCTGGTCGGCCACGACTGTGGCGCCATCGGGTTGCAGCACCTGTTTCAGCACGCCGGCCACCGGTGCGGGTACTTCCAGCACGACCTTGTCGGTTTCGACCTCGATCAGGATCTCGTCAATGGCCACGGCTTCGCCGGGTTTTTTCTTCCATTGCAGCAGCGTGGCTTCAGCCACGGATTCCGAGAGTTGCGGGACCTTCACATCAACGATTGCCATGGTTCTTTCTCAGTATTCGCGTTCGAGGGGTGGGCGCCAGTGAGAGCCGGCGCGAGGCCGCGCGGTGGCGCCTGCAGCACAGGCCCCAGCACCGCGGCGTCGACTCATTTGCTCAGCACAAAGCCTTTGAGCTTGGCAAAGGCTTGCTCCAGCAGCGCCTTTTGCTGCACCTGGTGCAAGTGGGCATAACCCACGGCTGGCGACGCTGATGCGGCCCGCCCGGCATAACCCAGCTTCTGACCGTCCAGCATGTTTTCGTGCACATAGTGCTGCACAAAGAACCAGGCGCCCTGGTTCTGCGGTTCGTCCTGGCACCACACCACCTCGGTGGCATTGGGGTAGCGCTTCATCTCGGTGCTGAAGGCCTTGTGCGGGAACGGGTACAGCTGCGCCACGCGCAGGATGACCACGTCGTCCGCGCCCTTTTCTTCGCGCTTGCGCACCAGGTCGTAATACACCTTGCCGGAGCAGCAGATCACCCGCTTGACCTTGGCCGGGTTGATGCTGGCGCTGGATTCGGGCATCACCGTGCGGAACTCGCCCTTGGTGAATTCGCTCAGTGGCGAGCTCGCATCCTTGGCACGCAACAGGCTCTTGGGCGTGAAGATGATCAGCGGCTTGCGGAACTGGCGCACCATCTGGCGCCGCAACAGGTGGAAGATCTGCGACGCCGATGTCGGCTGGCAGATCTGCATGTTGTTGTCGGCCGCCAGCTGCATGAAGCGCTCCAGCCGCGCCGAGCTGTGCTCGGGGCCCTGCCCTTCGTAGCCGTGCGGCAGCATCAGGGTCAGACCGTTGACCCGACCCCACTTCACCTCGCCACTGGCGATGAATTGGTCAATGACCACCTGCGCGCCGTTGGCGAAGTCGCCGAACTGCGCTTCCCAGATCACCAGCGTGTTCGGCTCGGCACTGGCGTAGCCATACTCGAACCCCAGCACCGCCTCTTCGGACAGGATGGAGTCGATGACGGTGAACGGCGCCTGCATGTCCGAGATGTTCTGCAGCGGCACATAGGTGCCGGTATTCCATTTCTCGCGGTCCTGGTCGTGCAGCACGGCATGACGGTGCACAAAGGTGCCCCGTCCGCAGTCTTCGCCGCTCAGCCGCACTGCAAAACCACTGGCCACCAGCGACGCATAGGCCAGGGTTTCGCCCATGCCCCAGTCAACGTTGATCTCGCCGCGCCCCATCGCGGCCCGGTCGGCCAACACCTTCTGCACCAGCGGGTGCACCTTGAAATTGGGCGGCACCGTGGTCAGGCGCTCGGACAGGCGCTTGATCTCGGCCAGCGGCAGCCCGGTGTCAGCGGCGTCAGTCCACTTGCGGCCCAGGAACGGCGCCCAGTCCACTGCGTACTTGCTCTTGAAGTTGGTCAGCACCGGGTCGGCCGTGTGCCGGCCTTCGTCCATGGCTGCGCGGAAGTCCTTGACGTACTGGTCAGGGCCGTCTTCGGGCAGCACACCTTGCGCCACCAGCTTGTCGCCGTACAACTTGCGGCAGCCGGGATGCTTGACGATCATCTTGTACATCAGCGGCTGGGTCAGCGAAGGCGTGTCCTGCTCGTTGTGCCCCAACTTGCGGAAGCACACGATGTCAACGACGACGTCTTTCTTGAATCGCTGGCGGTAGTCCATGGCCAGACGTGTACACAGCACCACGGCTTCCGCGTCGTCGCCGTTGACGTGCAGCACCGGCGCTTCAATCATCTTGACCACGTCGGTGCAATACAGGGTGCTGCGGCTGTCACGTGGGTCGCTGGTGGTGAAGCCGATCTGGTTGTTGATGACCAGGTGAACCGTACCGCCCGTGGAATAGCCCCGGGTCTGCGCCAGTGCCAAGGTCTCCATGACCACGCCCTGCCCGGCAAACGCCGCGTCGCCGTGCACCTGCACCGGCAGCACCTGGTCGCCGGTCTTGTCACCGCGGCGCTCCATGCGCGCCTTGACACTGCCTTCAACCACCGGGTTGACGATCTCCAGGTGGCTGGGGTTGAAGGCGAGGCTCAGGTGCACCGCGCCGCCCGGTGTGCTGATGTCACTGGAGAAGCCCTGGTGGTACTTGACGTCGCCCGAAGGCAGGTCTTCCTTGGCGGTGTGATCAAACTCGGCGAACAGGTCACCCGGCATCTTGCCCAGCGTGTTGACCAGCACATTCAGGCGGCCGCGGTGCGCCATGCCGATGACGATTTCCTGCACGCCGTTGATGCCCGCGCGCTGCACCAGTTCATCCATGCTGGCGATGAAACTCTCGCTGCCTTCCAGGCTGAAGCGCTTCTGCCCCACGTACTTGGTGTGCAGGTAACGCTCCAGGCCTTCTGACGCCGTCAGGCGCTCCAGGATGTGCTTCTTTTCATCGACCGTGAAGCTGGCCTTGCTGCGGATGGATTCCAGCCGCTCCTGCCACCAGCGTTTTTCCGTGGGCTCGGTGCAGTGCATGAACTCGGCGCCGATGGTGGCGCAATAGGTTTCACGCAGTGCGTGCAGAATTTCGCGCAAGGTCATGTTCTCGGCCTTGGTGAAATAGGTGTTCACCGCCGAAAACGTGATGTCCATGTCGGACTCACTCAAGTCGTAGAACGCCGGTTCCAGTTCGGGAATCTTCGGTCGTTCCTGCCGCTTCAAGGGGTCCAGATCGGCCCAGCGGCTGCCCAGAAAGCGGTACGCGGCAATCAGGCTCTGCACATGCTCTTGCTTGCGGGCCACGGCCAGGTCGGCTTCGCTGGCCTTCACGGCAAAGGCATTGGCCTTGGCGCGCTGCGCAAAAGACTGCACCACAGGTGCATGCGGCACGTCGCGCGCATCGCTGCCATCCAGCGCGGGCACATGCTGCAGGTTGTCGAAGTAGCTGCGCCAGGTGTCCGGCACACTGCCCGGGTTGTCGAGATAGGCCTCGTACAACTCTTCCACGTAGGGCGCGTTGCCCCCAAACAGGTACGAGTTGCCCCGGTACTGTTGCATCATTTTTCGCTCACCTTGTGCACTGGTTTCCAGCGCTCTGATGGGTTAAAAACCTTCCGCGTCCCAGCTGTACCGGGTTCGCGGACCAGCGACCCGCCTATGCCGCCTGAACCGCGCAGCGCAAGGGGACGGGAAGGACCGATTCTGTTGAAGAGCGCACTCTAACACCCCCACAGGCCGGGCCAACCGCCGGTATTGCACACCACCAACCCTGCTGTTTCGCTGACAAAGCGGGCAAACGCCGCCGAAACTGCAGCCCCATGAAGGACCGCGTCATCCTGCTGCACCCGGATGCACCACCCAAACCGCCGGTGGGGCAGGCCTGCAACGGTTGCGGTGTCTGCTGCATGGCGCAGCCTTGCCCCGTGGGCATGGTGGTGTCCCGGCGCTTGCGTGGGCCGTGCACGTTGCTGCGCTGGAGCCCTCGAACGCTGCAATACCGCTGCGGCGCACTGCAACCTGCGGCCATTCAGTCCCGCGCCGGTGATCCCATGACCAACCCGACTCGCCCCGCCGATGGGCCCAACCGCTGGCACGCCATGGTCCGAACCTGGCAAACCCGAATCGCCTCCCGGTGGATTGCCGCCGGCCGCGGCTGCGACTGCGCGCTTGAAACGGCCCAGGCGCCGACGTTGTAAAAGTGCTGCAAAACAGCCGATCCGGACGTTTGCGGGCCGCCAGCGGCAGACCGCCATCGCGTATTTCGCGTCAATCCCGTGAACCAGCGCGCGTGAGGCCCTAGCATCACGTTCTCATCTCTTCAACGAAGGAGTCCCACTTGACCCACTTCAAAGCCCTGCTGACGGCCGCCGTGTTGCTGTGCGCCGTCGCCCTGCCCGCACAGGCACAAACACTGCGCTGGGCCGCACAAAACGACATCCTGACGCTGGACCCGCATTCGCAGAACCACGCCACGACCAACGCCATCATGGCGCACAGCTATGAAGGTCTGACGCGCTACAACGCCAAGTACGAGGTGGAGCCTGCGCTGGCCACCAAGTGGACCAACATCTCGCCCACCCAGGTCCGGTTTGACCTGCGCAAGGGCGTGAAGTTTCACGACGGCACGCCTTTCACGGCCGACGACGTGATCTTTTCTTTCGGGCGCATCAGGCAGCCCCAAGGCACGATGGGCATCTACGTCACGGGCATTGCCGAGATCAAGAAGGTCGATGACCACACCATCGACGTGATCATGGACAAGCCCAACCCGCTGCTGCTGCGCAACATCATCGACTTCCGCATCATGAGCAAGGCCTGGGCCGAAAAGAACCGCACCACCAACGTGCAGGACTACAAGGCCAAGGAAGAGAACTACGCATCACGCCACGTGATGGGCACCGGCAGCTACAAGATCACCAGCTGGACGCCCGAGCAGAAGATCACCATGACCATCAACACCGACTGGTGGGACAAACCCATGGGCAATGTGCGTGAAGTGGTCTACACGCCCATCAAGAGCGACCCCACCCGCGTGGCGGCACTGCTGTCGGGCGACGTGGACATGCTCACCGACCTGCCCACGCAGGACGTGGCGCGGTTGCGCAGCGACAGCAAGCTGAAGGTGGTGGACGGGCCCGAAGTGCGCACCATCTACCTGGCGCCCGACATTGGCAGCCCTGAACTGCAGTACAGCAACATCAAGGGCAAGAACCCGCTGGCCGACAAGCGCGTGCGGCAGGCCTTGAGCATGGCGATCGACCGCGAAGCCATCAAGCGCAACATCATGCGCGGCCTGTCCATTCCCGCCGGCCTGATGGTGGCACCCGGCGTGAACGGCAATGCGCCCGATCTGGACGTGCCCACCAAGGTCAACGTGGAAGGCGCCAAGAAGCTGTTGGCCGAGGCCGGCTACCCCGACGGCTTCGAGATCCGTTTCAACACGCCCAACAACCGCTACGTCAACGACGAGGAAATTGCCCAGGCCATCGTGGCGATGTGGGCCCGCATTGGCGTGAAGGCCACACTGGCGGCGGAGAACATGGCCACCTTCATCCAGAAGGTGCAGAAGTTCGACAGCTCGATGTACCTGCTGGGCTGGGGCGTGGCGACCTACGACGCGCAGTACACGCTGCAGTCGCTGATCCGCACCCGTACCGCGGGCGCGGACGGCAACTTCAATTTCTCGCGCATCAGCGACCCGGAAGTGGACCGCCTGGTCGACGCCATGAAAACCGAAACCGACGTGACCAAGCGAAACGCCATGATTCGCGAAGCGCTGATCCGTACGCGCGACGAAGTGCTGACGATTCCGCTGCACCACCAGATGCGCCCCTGGGCCATGAAGGCCGGCGTGACCACCATCCACCGGTCAGACGACCGGCCGGAGGCACGCTTCACGTCGGTGCGCTGACGCGGCGGCCCCCCGTCGCTGGATGGTCTCGTGGGCTGCAGTGGGCAGCCGAACTTCGGTGGTGCGGGGTTTCTGATCGACGGCCCGGACATGCCGCTCATGGTCGGCAGCATACGGGCCGATATCACCCGGGCGCAGGCTGGTCGCGCATCGACTCGAATCGGGCAGCCAGGTCCGCGCCCCGGGCGCCGGCCAGCACCGCGATGTAGACGACGATGTCCATCGGCACCGGCCGCCCCAGGTTCTGCAGCGGCAGCAGCCGGCCGCGCTTGAGGTCATCGGCGATGAGCGAGGCGGGCAGCCATGCCGCCCCGTGGCCGAACAGGGCCTGTTCGCGCAGACCCAGCGCAAACGCACTGACACAGCGCACGGCCACCTCGTGGCGCCGCATCAGTTCGGGCATGGCCGCGACGCGCACCACCTGACCAAAAAAGCTCTCGGGCGGATAACAGAGCATCGGCACGGCACTGCCCTCGCGCAGTCCACTGAGCGACGCATGCAGGTCCGGGCAGCCCACGAGCACCAGCTCGTCCGCGCCCAGCACCTGGCGCATCGCCATGGGAGCCGGAATTCCGCAGCCCATCTGTGCCGTCTCGTAGGTGATCAGGATCTCGGCCTGTCCGCGCATCAGCAAGGCCACGCTATCCGACCGGTCCTCGGACCGGATCCTGAAGCTCTGGTCCGGCATCAGCCGCTGCAGCCGCGCCAGGAACGCCGGCAGATACGCCGCCGCCAGGGTGTGCTGTGCCGCGATCGTGATTCCGGTGCTGTCCAGCGCCTCCGACCTGAGCGCGGCGCGGAACTCGTAGATGCGCGACACCAGGCCCCGAAAGGCCGCCTGATTTCCCGTCGCCACCGGGGTGAATTGCAGCGGCTTGCGCGCCCGGTCGATCAGGGTGACGCCCAGCCATGCCTCGAGCATCTGGATGCGGCGCGAGAACGCCGGCTGCGAGACATGGCGGCGCTCAGCCGCCGCGGAAAACGTCCCTGTCTCGATCAGAGCGATGTAGTCGTCCAGCCACTTCAGTTCCACTGCCGTTGCCCCCCAAAGTGCAGACATTGTCGACTGGAGCGCGTCCCTCCCGCGTGCCACAGGGACACCAACCCGTGGTCATGAATCCTCGACCTGGCGCTCTGACCCAGGCGACATGAACACCCGCAAGTCCAGCGCCATCGACCGGGGCCTGTCATCCCGCGCGCCCAGGAAGCGGAATGTCTGCGCCCCCACCGTGCCATGATCGTCGCCGGCAAAGAGGAACGGTGTCGTGCGCCCGCGCTCGGACAGGTACAGCGAATGGCCGCGCAGCACGACACTGAAACGAAAACCCTCAGGGGAAGCGAAGTCCCCCTCAAAACGTTGCAGGTCGGGCGGCTGCACGGCCGCCTGGGCTGGCTTCGGCGGCCAATCGACCTGAACGAGATCCGCACAGGCGGCCAGCAACTCACCGCCGATCGACGCGACGGGAGCCTCTGCCACATTGCACAGGACCGAAACAGCGATCTGGCGCTCCTTCAGATAGCCGACAAAGCTGGACACCCCCGCGCGCTGGCCG
>JAHECB010000396.1 GCA_024641925.1 Betaproteobacteria bacterium | reverse complement strand
GGATGGTGTTGAACGCGACATCCTAGAGCGCGCGTTGGAGCGTCACCGCTACAACCGCACCGCCGCCGGCGCCAGCCTGGGCCTGTCGTTGCGACAGATGCGCTACCGCATGGCGCGTCTGGGTGTCGGTGCCAGTGACGGCGAACGGGGTGAGGGTGCCTGAAACGGCTGCAGCCGACGCGCCGCCACTCGAACCTTGCCCATCTGAAAAGTGCCCAAACGACAGGTCTGGAATCAAGGCTGGCTCAGCGCTGCCAGCCGCCGGCCCAGCAGCAACTGCGGGCCGCGGCCCCAGGACACCGCGGTGACGCTGGCGGTGGTGCATGCCATCAGTCTGCCGCCCGGTGTGTGGCGGGGCGACGCGGTTCAGCGGCTTTTCACCAACACGCTGGATTGGGACGCCGACCCCTACTTCGACACCATCCGCGGCATCAAGGTGTCGGCCCATTTTCTGGTGCGCCGCAGCGGTCGTCTGCTTCAGTTTGTCTCGTGTGACCAGCGTGCCTGGCACGCCGGCGTGTCGCGCTGGCGGGGGCGAGAGCAATGCAACGACTGGTCCATTGGCATCGAACTTGAGGGGCTGGACGGCTTGAGTTTTGAACCCGTGCAATACCGCACACTTGCGCACCTGTTGCGCCGCTTGGCGCGGCACTATCCGCTGCACGAAGTCACTGGCCATGAGCACATTGCCCCGGGCCGAAAGGCCGACCCCGGCCCCGGCTTTGAATGGCATGAATTGCAGCGGCTTTTGCGTGGATCGGCGCTGCAGGTCGTACCCCGCGTCTGCCCGGCCTGACATGACGCCGTCTTGGAGGCCGTTCGGGCTTGAAAGGCAAGCCTGGCGCGCCTTTTGTGAGCTCAACGCAGCATGCATGCGGGTCGTTGGGCGATGTGCTGTGTCCAGGGTGAATCTGGCATCGGCTGTTGTCGCTTCAGGGTGCATGTTGGCATCGCCCGCCTAGCACGATTTACGCTAGCGGTAGTGGCTTGTAGCCTTGCCCGGCACCATATATAGTGTCAATTGGTTTGAAGTGCTCATCACCTGAGGCGCTCAAAGCCTACGCCATTTCCAGCGCCGACCCACAGGCAACACACCCCAAGAATCACATGAACGTTATGGCTTTGCCGTCCCTGTCCCACGGCGCGGTCCGGGATCCAGCGTCACGGTTTTTGGTGGGGCAAGTGGGCGGCAGATGGGGGTTCACATGGGCCGTGGTGTGCAGTCATCGCGCACGGCCCTTGGGCGTCGGGTCAAGGCCTTGGGGTGCTGGTTGATTCACCCACACGGCCGCGAACAAAAAAGGCCATCAAGGCTGACCCGCTTCTTGTCCTCCCAGCCGACCGCAAGGGCCACAGAGTCCGAGCAGATCATTTTCAGACGCGCCTCTTGAGCGCAGCCATCCATACGACGTGACAGACACAACCAACAAGAGGGAATTGAATGCAGACGCCATCGACCGCCGTGAAGCCGGCAGCAGCACCACAACGCGCCGTAGCCAGTGCGGAGCCTGCCGCCGCAGCCGCCTATGCGGGCTACCAGATCATCCGCCGCAACGGCGCCGTGGTGGGCTTTGCGCCCAACAAGATAGCCGTGGCCCTGATGAAGGCTTTTCTGGCGGTGCACGGCACCCAGGGCGCGGCGTCGGCCAGCGTGCGCGAAACCGTCGAGGCGCTGACCGAAACGGTGGTGCGTGCCTTGCTGCGCTCGCGGCCTGGCGGTGGCACCTTCCACATTGAAGACGTGCAAGACCACGTTGAACTGGGTTTGATGCGGGGCGGACACCACGAGGTGGCGCGCGCCTACGTGCTGTACCGCGAACGCCGTTCGCAAGAGCGCCTGCGCCAGGGCCAGCCGGTGGTGGCCAAGGTCGCGGAATTGCATGTCACCGAGGGTGGCGTGCGGGTGCCGCTGGACAGCGACCACCTGCGTTCCTTGATCGAGTCGGCCTGTGCCGGCCTGGGCGAAGACGTGCTGGCCGAGCCTATCCTGGCCGAAACGCGCCGCAATCTGTACGACGGTGTGCCCATGGACGAGGTCTACAAGGCCTCCATCATGGCCGCCCGCACGCTGATTGAAAAAGAGCCGTCCTACACCCGCGCCACCGCGCGTCTGTTGTTGCACACCATCCGCCGTGAAGTGCTGGGTGCCGACATCACGCAAGAACAGATGAGCGAGCGCTACCCCGACTACTTCGCCCAGTTCATCAAGAAGGGCGTGCAAGCCGAACTGCTGGACGACAAGCTGCTGCAGTTTGACCTGGCTCGCATGGGCGCGGCGCTGGACGCCAGCCGCGACCTGCAGTTTGATTACCTGGGCCTGCAAACCCTGTATGACCGCTACTTCCTGCACGTGGAAGAAGCCCGCATCGAAATGCCGCAGGCGTTTTTCATGCGCGTGGCCATGGGCCTGGCGCTGGGCGAGATCGACCGCGAAACCCGCGCCATCGAGTTCTACAACGTGCTGTCCAGTTTTGACTTCATGAGCAGTACACCCACGCTGTTCAACAGCGGCACCCGGCGTTCGCAGCTCAGCAGCTGTTATCTGACCACCGTGGCCGACGATCTGGACGGCATCTACGAAGCGCTGAAGGAAAACGCGCTGCTGTCCAAGTTTGCTGGCGGCCTGGGCAACGACTGGACACGTGTGCGGGCCCTGGGCAGCTACATCAAGGGCACCAACGGCAAGAGCCAGGGTGTGGTGCCGTTCCTGAAGGTGGTCAACGACACCGCGGTGGCGGTCAACCAGGGTGGCAAGCGCAAGGGCGCGGTCTGCGCTTATCTGGAAAGCTGGCACCTGGACCTGGAAGAGTTTCTGGAACTGCGCAAGAACACCGGCGACGACCGGCGCCGCACGCACGACATGAACACCGCCAACTGGATCCCCGACCTGTTCATGCGCCGGGTGGTGGAAGGCGGCGACTGGACGCTGTTTTCGCCCAGTACCTGC
Source organism: Betaproteobacteria bacterium (assembly GCA_024641925.1). Classification (GTDB taxonomy): domain Bacteria; phylum Pseudomonadota; class Gammaproteobacteria; order Burkholderiales; family Burkholderiaceae_C; genus Rubrivivax. The sequence goes on along the minus strand of JAHECB010000396.1, from coordinate 304 downwards.
CCCGACCTGCACGACAAGTTCGGCAAGGCCTTTGAAGAGGCCTACACCGGCTACGAAGCCAAGGCCGACCGTGGCGAGATCAAGCTCTTCAAGCGCCTGCCCGCCAAGGACCTGTGGCGCAAGATGCTGTCGATGCTGTTTGAAACCGGCCACCCCTGGATCACCTTCAAGGACGCCTGCAATGTGCGCAGCCCGCAGCAGCACACCGGCGTTGTGCACTCGTCCAACCTGTGCACCGAGATCACGCTGAACACCAGCGACACCGAAATCGCCGTGTGCAACCTGGGCAGCATCAACCTGGTGC
>JAHECB010000144.1 GCA_024641925.1 Betaproteobacteria bacterium | reverse complement strand
CCTGCGGCCAACGCGTCTTTCGACGTGGCGGTTGCGTCCTTTGCACCCCAACAGAAACACCAGGAGACGACAAACATGTTCCGCACGAACCTGAACTTCACCGCCATGGCATCGGCCGTGGCGCTGGCCTGTGCGCTGGCCCAGCCGGCCGCAGCACAGCAGAACATCGAAAAGCTCAAGCAGATGAAGGTCGCCACCACCGACCTCAACATCCCGCTGGTGCCGCAAACCGGCAAGAACGCCGATGCCATCCGCGCCAACCTCAAGCGCATCAAGATGCCGGCCGGCTTCTCCATCGACCTGTACGCGATCGTGCCCGACGCCCGCCACATGGCTGTGGCACCCAGCACCAACATGCTGTTTGTGGGCACGCGCAAGACCACCGTCTGGGCCGTGACCGACCGCAACAGCGACGGCGTGGCCGACGAGGTCAAAAGCTTTGCCCCGAGCCTGAAGTTCACCAACCCCAATGGCGTGTGCTGGACCAAGGACGGTTTCCTGATCGTGGCTGAACACAACCGGGTGCTGAACTTCCCGGCCGCCGAATTTTTCTATGAAGGCCCGGACGTGGCGGTCATTGAAGTGGTAGGCCAGGGCAAGCTGATTCCGCCCGAAGAAGAGAGCTACAACCACGGCGCCCGCACCTGCCGCGTCAGCGACGACGGCAAGTTGCACGTCACGCTGGGTCAGCCCTTCAACGTGCAGCCCCGCGAGAAGGTGGCGATGTACGAGCAACTGGGCATCGGCGGCATGGTGCGCATGAACGCCTTCGACGGCAGCGGCCGCGAGGTCGTGGCCCGTGGTGTTCGCAACCCTGTGGGCATGGACATCAACCCGAAAGACAAGTCGGTGTGGTTCACCGACAACCAGACCGACGGCATGGGTGACGACACGCCTCCGGGCGAGCTGAACAAGGTCAGCACGATGGGTGAACACTTCGGCTACCCGTACATCCACGGCAACAGCGTGCAGATTGCCGGTACCGCCGCCGCGCCCGACCTGAAGGACATGAAGCCGCCTGCCAACTGGACCAAGCCGCAGGTGGAGTTTCCGGCGCACCAGGCGCAGCTGGGCATGACCTTCTACAACGGCAAGATGTTCCCCGAAAAATACCGAGGTGGCGCTTTCGTGGCTTCGCACGGGTCCTGGAACCGCAGCAAGCCCAGTGGCGGGCTCATCAACTTCGTGTCCATGAAGGCTGACGGCAATGCCGGCGCCAGTGAAGTGTTTGCCGACGGCTTCCTGGACGAAAATGGCATCTACCGTGGCCGGCCAGTGGACGTGTCGGTGATGAAAGACGGCTCGTTGCTGATCAGCGACGACTTTGCGGGCGCCATCTACCGCGTCACCTACACCGCGCCCTGATTTCAGGAGGCGAGGCCGGATGCCCCGACAGGACCCTGATCCTGCGGGGCACCGGCCCTTTTTTCAGCTGATTTGACACAGGGGTAAATGCCGGTGTTTGAGTTTCATCCGACAAAAATGGCGGCGCCGCTGAAAACGGCAACGCAGTCGTGTTTGCGCGCGGCGTCAGCCGTGTGCATGGTCTTTGGCCTGATCAGCACGGTTGCGAATGCCCAGGATCTGCAAGCCGGCCGGCAAAAGGCGCAGGCTTGTGCGGTCTGCCATGGCCAGGCGGGTATCTCGCAGGCACCTGACGCGCCCCATCTGGCGGGACAGCCTGCGCTGTACCTGTCGGCGCAGTTGCGTGCCTACCGCAGCGGCGCGCGCAAGCACGAGGTCATGAGCTTGATGGCCAAACCGCTGAGCGACACCGACATCGCCAACCTGGCGCTGTGGTTTTCAAGCATCAAGGTCGAAGCCCAGCTGCCACCTTGAGGCCGTGCGCACGGGCCGGCATCAAGAGCCCGGCGCGCACCTTCACCTTGCCGTGATCAGGCTGCTTGCTGCTGCCCTGCAGACAGGATGTGCACCAAGGCCTTTTCCAGATTGGCCACGCTGCGGTCCGCGTTGTGCAGCTTGTCCAGGCCGAACAGGCCGATGCGGAAGGTCTTGAAGTCGGCCGCTTCGTCGCACTGCAAAGGCACGCCGGAGGCACTTTGCAGACCTTCACCCAGGAAGGCCTTGCCGGTGCTGAGCCCAGCGTCGTCGGTGTAGCTGACCACCACGCCCGGTGCTTCAAACCCGGGTGCCGCCACTGAAACGATGCCGTGGCTGGCCATCAGCGCCCGCACGCGTTTGCCCAGGTCCCACTGTTCGGCGCGCAGGCGTTCATAGCCGTAGGCGCGCGTTTCCAGCATCACGTTGCGTGTGATCGTCAGCGCGTCGGTGGGCAGGGTGGTGTGGTAGATGTGGGCGCCACTTTCGTAGGTCTCCATCACCTGCAGCCACTTTTTCAGGTCGGCGGCAAAGCTGGTGCTGGTGGTGCCGTCGATGGCCTTGCGCGCGCGTTCGCTGAGCATCACAAAAGCGCAGCAGGGCGAGCCGGTCCAGCCTTTTTGTGGTGCGCTGATCAGAACGTCCACGCCGGTGGCCTGCATGTCCACCCAGGCCGCACCGCTGGCGATGCAGTCCAGCACAAACAGGCCGCCCACTTCGTGCGTGGCTTCGGCCACGGCACGCAGGTAGTCGTCGGGCAAGATCATGCCGGCGGCGGTTTCCACGTGCGGCGCAAACACCACGGCGGGTTTGCCGGCGCGGATGCTGGCTTGCACCTCGGCGATGGACGCCGGTGCATACGGTTGCTGGCGGCCCTTGGCCACCGGGCTGGCTTTCAGCACCGTGTGTTCGCTGGAGATGCCGCCCATTTCGATGATTTGCGTCCAGCGGTAGCTGAACCAGCCGTTGCGGATGACCAGGGTCTTCTTGCCGGTGGCGAACTGGCGTGCCACGGCTTCCATGCCGAACGTGCCGCTGCCCGGCACCACGATGGCCGAGCGTGCGTGGTAGACCTCTTTCAGCACCAGCGAGATGTCGCGCATCACGCCCTGGAACTTGGCGGACATGTGGTTCAGCGCGCGGTCGGTGTAGACCACCGAGTATTCAAGCAAGCCGTCGGGGTCAACGTGGGGCAGCAATCCTGGCATGTGATGTCTCCGGAATTTAGAGTTCGGCGCGTTCAGCGTAGATGCAGACGGGCCGCAAAACGGTGCCCTCAGGGTAACACCGGCCTCCTATTGTGAAGGCTTGTTACCGCGGGCGCCGCGTCTGTTGGGGTGACCCCCTGCACGGTCGGCATATATATTGCGCCCATGTTCAAACGCATTTCTGAACCCGATCCCGTTGCGATGGTGAAATGAGGGTTCATGTCACTGCGGCCTTCAGGGTCTTTGGGTTCGTGGGCGCCAGCCGACGGTGCTGTCTTTGATCACACGATCTTGCTGCGCAGGCACGACATCAAAAGTTGACGTTAGAAAAGACCAGCGGCAAGCGCCTCGAGAACATACCCATGCACATCCAGCACCTCATCAACGGTCAGGCCGTGGACAGCGCGCAGCGCTTCGAAACCGTCAACCCCGCCACGCAGGACGTGCTGGCCACGGTAGCCCGCGGCGGCGAAGCCGAGGTGCAGGCCGCGGTGGCTGCGGCCAAGGCGGCGTTCCCGAAATGGGCAGGCCTGCCCGCCACCGAACGCGCCCGCCTGATGCGCAAGCTGGGCGACCTGATTGCCGCGCACGTGCCCGAACTGGCCCGCACCGAAACCATGGACACCGGCCAGGTCATCGCGCAGACCGGCAAACAGCTGCTGCCCCGCGCCGCCGACAATTTTTACTACTTCGCCGAAATGTGCACGCGGGTCGATGGGCACACCTACCCCACGCCCACCCACCTGAACTACACGCTGTTCCACCCGGTGGGTGTCTGTGCACTCATCAGCCCCTGGAACGTGCCCTTCATGACGGCCACCTGGAAGGTGGCGCCGGCGCTGGCCTTTGGCAACACGGCGGTGCTGAAGATGAGTGAACTCTCGCCCATGACCGCAGCGCGCCTGGGTGAACTGGCGTTGGAAGCCGGCATTCCACCCGGTGTGCTGAACGTGGTGCACGGCTACGGCACCGACGTGGGTGAACCGCTGTGCCGCCACCCTGACGTGCGCGCCATCAGCTTCACCGGCAGCACCGTCACCGGCAACCGCATCGTGCAGGCGGCCGGTCTCAAGAAGTTCAGCATGGAACTGGGCGGCAAGAGTCCCTTTGTGGTCTTCGACGACGCCGACCTGGCACGTGCGCTGGACGCCGCGGTCTTCATGATCTTCAGCAACAACGGCGAGCGCTGCACCGCCGGCAGCCGCATCCTGGTGCAAAAGAGCATCTACGCTGACTTTGTAGCGCGTTTTGTCGAACGCGCGCGGCGCATCACCGTGGGCGACCCGCTGGACGACAAGACCACCATCGGCCCCATGATCAGCCCGGCCCACCTGGCCAAGGTGCGCAGCTACATCGAGCTGGGCCCGCGTGAAGGCGCGACCCTGCTGTGTGGCGGCCTGCAGGCGCCTGAATTGCCGGCCTACCTGCGCCAGGGCAACTTCGTGCTGCCCACGGTGTTTGCCGACGTCGACAACCGCATGCGCATTGCGCAGGAAGAGATCTTCGGCCCCGTGGCCTGCCTGATCCCGTTCACCGACGAAGCCGACGCCATCCAACAGGCCAACGACATCAGCTACGGTTTGAGCAGCTATGTCTGGACCGAAAACATCGGCCGCGCCCACCGCGTGGCGGCGGCCATTGAAGCCGGCATGTGTTTTGTCAACAGCCAGAACGTGCGTGACCTGCGCCAGCCCTTTGGCGGCACCAAGGCCAGCGGCACCGGGCGCGAAGGCGGCACCTGGAGCTACGAGGTTTTCCTGGAACCGAAAAATGTGGCCGTCAGCCTGGGCAGCCACCACATTCCACATTGGGGAGTCTGACGATGGTGATGAACCAGGCCTTGATCCTGTACCCGGTGTTTGCCATGCTGTTGCTGGTGCTGCTGGTCACCGCGCTGATGCTGCGTGAACGGGTGCAGGAAATGAAGTCCCGCCGCATCCACCCGCAGAAGGTGGCCACCAGCACACAGATGGGCACGGTGCTGCACAACACGCGGGCCGCTGACAACTACAAGAATCTGTTTGAAATGCCGGTGTTGTTTTACGTCTGGTGCCTGGCCTTGCTGGCCCTGCAGTTGGTCAGCCCGCTGTTCCTGGGCCTGGCCTGGGCCTACGTGGCGCTGCGCTGTCTGCACAGTTTTGTACACATCGGCTACAACAAGGTCATGCACCGGTTCAACATCTTTGCCCTCAGTGCAACGCTGCTGCTGGTGATGTGGACCTGGCTGGTGCTGCTGCTGCTGCTGCGCGGCTGAAGAACAAGGATTTTCACGACATGGGCAAACTCGCACTGGCGGCCAAGATTACGCATGTGCCGTCCATGTACCTGAGCGAACTGCCAGGCGCTCGCCACGGCACGAGGCAGGACGCCATCGACGGCCACCTCGAAATCGGCCGCCGCTGTCGCGAACTGGGCGTGGACACCATCGTGGTGTTCGACACGCACTGGCTGGTCAACGCGAATTACCACATCAACTGCGCGCCGCACTTCAAGGGCCTTTACACCAGCAACGAGTTGCCGCACTTCATCAGCAACATGGCCTTTGAGTTTCCGGGTAACCCGGCGCTGGGGCAGTTGCTGGCCGACAGCTGCAACCGCATGGGTGTTGAAACGCTGGCGCACGAACGCACCACGCTGAATCCGGAATACGGCACGCTGGTGCCCATGCGCTACATGAACGCCGACCAGCACTTCAAGGTGGTGTCGGTGTCTGCGCTGTGCATGGCGCATTACCTGAACGACAGCGCCCGCCTGGGCTGGGCTTTGCGCCGCGCCATTGAAGAGTACTACGACGGTACCGTGGCGTTTCTGGCCAGCGGCTCCCTCAGCCACCGCTTTGCCCAGAATGGCCTGGCGCCGGAATACGGCTTCAAGATCTGGAGCCCGTTTCTGGAAGCACTGGACCGCGAGGTGGTGCAGATCTGGCAGCGCGGTGACTGGCACACCTTCTGCGGCATGCTGCCCGAATACGCCGCCAAGGGCCATGGCGAAGGTTTCATGCACGACACCGCCATGTTGATGGGTGCGCTGGGCTGGAGCGCCTACGACGGCCGGGCCGAGGTGCTGACGCCGTACTTCGGCGCTTCCGGCACCGGCCAGATCAACGCCGTGTTTCCGGTGACGCCGCAAGACGGTGCCGCCATCCCGCCAGCCGTGGCCTCGAGCGCCGACGGCTACACATCCGTGGCCACGCGCCTTTGAAGCCTGCACACCATGCCGCACCTGACCATCCTGTACACACCCGATATCGAACCCCTGGCCGACATGCCCGGCCTGTGCAGCAAGCTGGCTGCGACCATGCAGACCGTGCGTGACGAAGCCGGCAAGGCCGTGTTTCCCACCGGCGGCATCCGCGTGCTGGCCTACCCGGCCGCGCACCATGCCGTGGCCGACGGGTCGGGTCCCTACGGCTTCTGTTACTTCAACCTGCGCATGGGCCGCGGCCGCAGCGCCGCCACCCACCAGGCCGCCGGGCAGGCGCTGACCGACTGCGCCAGCTTGCACCTGGCGCCTTTGCTGGCTGCGCAGAAGGTGGGCCTGACCTTTCAGGTGGATGAAGGCCCGGAAGTGTTTGACGCGCGGTTTGGTAACCTGCATCCGCTGTTTGCAGCGCCCTGAACCATCACGGCACCATGGCCCAACCTGCCGACATCAGCGACGCCGAATGGCAAGCCCGCGTGCAGCTGGCGGCCTGTTACCGGATCTTCGACCGGCTGGGCTGGTCCGAGCTGATCTACAACCACATTTCGTTGCGGGTGCCGGGTGAACCCGGCCACCTGCTGCTCAACCCTTTCGGGCTGCATTACAGCGAGGTGTGTGCGTCCAACCTGGTGAAGGTGGACACTCAGGGCCGGATCGTGTGCGACAGCCGCTGGCCCATCAACCCGGCGGGTTTCACCTTCCACGGCGCCATCCACAACACCCTGCCCGACGCCCACTGCGTGATGCATGTGCACACCACGCCCACGATGGCCGTGTGCTGCCTGGACGAAGGCCTGTCGTTCACCAACTTCTACGCCGCGCAGCTGTATGGCAAGGTGGCGTATCACGACTTCGAAGGCATCACCGTGCATGCCGACGAAGGGGCGCGCATCCTGGCCAGCGCGGCGGCGCCGGTAGGCCCGGCCGGTGAGCCGGCCTGCAAACCCGTGCTGCTGCTGCGCAACCACGGCCCGGTGGTCATCGGCCAGGGTCTGGCCCAGGCCTTTGCGCTGATGTGGCTGCTGCAGCGCGCCTGTGAAGTGCAGCTGGCGGTGATGTCCATGGGTCGGGCTCGCCCGATCAGCACACCGGTGCTGCAGGGCTGTGTGCGCGATTCGCTGCTGTTCGACGCCCGCCATGGCGCCGGGCAGGACGGCTTTGACGCGCTGGTTCGGCTGCTGGACCGGGCCGACCCTTCGTACCAGGACTGACCCCGAGGATCGTGCCGATGGGGTGCGGGTGTTTCGCAGCGATTTGCAGCGCGTTTGGAACGCTCATTTGGAACGCGCTTTTAGAACGCGCTTTTAGAACGCTTTAGGCCGCTTAAAGCCAAGCGGCCCCTGAATGCGGACATTACGGCTCATGGTGCGACCGGCCTTGCCCGGCGCAACCCACAGCCCGTCATGCAAACGCATCACCAGGAGTCAAGCCCATGAACCCCAGCTTCAACCCCGGTCCGGACCTCATGTACAAATCCGCGGCCTGGGCCGCCGGTGCCGACACCCACGGCGCCCTGATCGACGAAATGCTCCTGCGGCTGGAGGCCGAAGACCCCAATCCGCTGCTGGCGCGACTGGCCACGGGTTTCCCGTCGGCACTGCTGTGTGTGCTGGCCACCGGCGTGCTGGCTGGCGCCTTGGCCGGGCGCCAGGTCGGCGGTCCCGCGTTGCAGTTTGATCGCCCTGCAGTGGTTTCGAAGGCGGCCCTGGCCGCCGCGCCTGGTGAGCGTTTGCCAGCCCTGCCTGTCCAGGGCGACAACACCGTCACCAGCGCCGATGTGTATCAGCCTGCGACCAGCCTGTTTGCCGCACGCCATGACCAGCTGATGCGGGCCGAACAGCTGGCCTGGATGGGTTCACCCTCGGGCCGATAGCAGCATCAGACCGCGGCACGCCGGCTGCCCGCCGCCGGAGATCATGGCAGGCAGCCTGGTGGCTGCCGGCCGCGGCTGCACCAAGCGCTCGCTTGACACAAGCCAGAATGGGGCTCCTGTCGTGGAGCCCCTTTGTCTTCTGCCGACCCACCCCGCAACCCGGTTGCCGACCTGTGTTTTGGCGCCTTTGAGCTGAGCAGCACCGAGCGCGTGCTGCGAAGCCAAGGCCAAGCGGTGCCGTTGGGCTCGCGTGCGCTGGAGGTCCTGATCGCCTTGGTGGTGCGTCGCGGCGAGCTGGTCAGCAAAGACGAACTGCTGCAGGCCGTGTGGCCGGGCCTGGTGGTGGAGGAGGCCAATGTGCATGTGGCCGTGTCCCAGCTGCGCAAGGTGCTGGGCAAGTCGGCTATCCAGACCGTGGCGGGTCTGGGCTACCGCTTTGCCATGCCGTTGCAACCGCAACCCGCGCCGGCGCCGCCAGCCTTGTCAGCCAATCCCGATGTGCGCTTGCCGCCCCAGCGAACGGCTTTTGTCGGACGCCAGCGCGACCTGCAGCAAGCGGCTGCGCAGTTGCAGCAAACGCGGCTGCTCACGCTGGTGGGCATGGGCGGCATGGGCAAGACCCGGATGGCGGTGCAACTGGCGCAGGTGCTGCAGGCCCAGTACGCCGGCGGTGTGGCCTTTGTCGACCTGGCCATCGTGCCCGACCTGCAAGCGGTGCCTGCCGCACTGGCGCGTGCGCTGGGCTTGCCAGCAGCGGCGGCCGGTACGGCTGCTGAAGCGCAGGCGGCGGCGCTGCTGCGGCTGCACCAGAACGCGGCATTCGGCGCGCCGTCGATGCTGTTGCTGGACAACTGCGAACACCTGTTGCCCGCCCTGGCAAGCTGGGTGGCCGGATTGCTGCTGCAGGCGCCCTTGGTGACCGTATTGGCCACCAGCCGCCAGGCGTTGCAGCTGGACAGTGAACGCCTGTACCCGCTGATGCCGCTGCAACTGGGCGCCGACAGCACCCGACCCAGCGACGCCGAACAACTTTTTGTCCAACGCGCTCAGGCCGACAACCCCGACTTCATGCTCGACGCGACCGGTGCGCGGCTGGTAGCCGACGTCTGCCGGCGACTGGACGGCATACCCCTGGCGCTGGAGCTGGCCGCGGCCCGGCTGAAGATGCTGTCGGTGCAGCAACTGCATGGTCTGCTGACACCGCGCTTTGAATTGCTGCAGCAGCCTGCAAGCCCAGGCACCCAGCGCCATCGCACGCTGCAGGAAGTCTTGCAGTGGAGCCTGGACCATCTGCCGGCCCGTGAACAGGCGCTGGCCTGTGCCGTGGCGGTGTGCAGCGGCGGTTTTGACCTGGATGCCGCCGTGGCGCTGATGGGCGGCGGCACCGCCACCGCCGCCGACACTGGCGTCGGACACGTGGTGTCGGTGCTGGATGGCCTGGCGATCTTGGCCGATCGCGCCTTGATCCACGTGCGGCAGGGCGCCGGGCCGGCGCGGTACGACATGCTGGATACCGTACGCGAACACCTGCTGGTGCATCTGGATCAGCAAGGCCATCTGGCCGCGGTGCGCCAGCGCCACCTGCAGTACTTCCACAGTCTGGCGATGCGTGCCGAACAAAGTGCCGGCAGTGCCGACGCCGGTCGTTGGCAGGCCTTGCTGGAAGCCGACAGCAATAACTTGCTGGCGGCGCTGGCCTGGTGCCAGCAACAAGGGCCGCTGCAGACCCGTCTGGAGATGGTCACCGCCTTGCGCCCGTTCTGGCTGGCCAGCTGTCAGCTCGAACAAGGCCTGCAGTTCGCCGAGTCCGCGCTGGCGGCTGCAGCCGGCCAACCGCCCAGCCTGCTGACGGCCCGCGCCCTTCGCCTGGCGGCGCAGCTGTGCCTGTTCATGTCGATGCTGGACCGTGGTGCGGCCCATGCGCAGCAGGCGCTGGCGCAGTCCGAGGCCGTGGGCGACCCGACGGGTGCCGCGATGGCCCTGTGTTTTGCCGGTCGCATCGCGGCCAAGTCGGACAACACCGCCCCCGGCGAAGCCTTGCTGCACCAGGGCCTGGCGCGGGCACGCGAGGCCAAGGCCTTGACCGTGGTGGGCGAGGCGTTGAACGCGCTGGCTTTTGCCGCCATCGAACGCGACGACCTGACTGCCGCCGAAGCGTTTTTCACCGAAGCCCTGCAGGTCAGCGAACAGCGGGGATCGGTGCTGGGCAGCATGATTGAAACGCTGAACCTGGCGTGGGTGACGGTGATGAACACCGACTGCACCACCGCGCCGCCACGGGGCAACCCGCAACGCGCACGTGAACTGCTGTTGTCGGTGTGGCAGTCGTTGAAGACCACACCACACCGCATCCTGGTGCAGGAACTCATCGACGTCTGCGCCAGTTTTGCGCTGCGGCTGGGCCACCCCGCCGAAGCGGTGCGCCTGCATGCGGCTTCTGCCGCGCAGCGCCAGGCCATCCATCTGCCGCTGACGCCCAAGCAGGACGAGCGCCGCCAGCGTGAACTGGCGCAGGCCCGTGGCAGCCTGGGCGCCGAGCGTTTTGACGGCGCGCTGCAGCAAGGCAGCAAGCTGACATACGAAGAAGCCGTGGCCTGGGCGGGCCGGTGGCTGCAGGAGACCAGCGCCCTCGGGCCCTGAAGCTGCGCGACCGCGGTGGTGCTCGACGGCCGGCTTGTGTGGCGGTGCAAAAATGCAGGCAGCAGCGCGCCCAGCCCGGCGTCGTGTCATCGAAGCTTTCAACCCTGTACTGCCGCAGACCCTGTGGCCCCAAGGAAACCTTGCCATGAAATGTGCTCTTGTCGGTTCCCGCTACTTTGGCGCCCAGGTGCTGAAAGCCCTGTTGGCCGAACCCGGTGTGGGATTCACCCGTGTGGTGGCGCCGGCTGTCGATGACCGCCTGGCGCTGGCTGCCCAGGCCGCAGGCCTGGAGCTGGTGATCATGGACAACCCCAAACTGGTTGCAGGTGACGCCATTGCCGAAGGCACCGACCTGATCATCGCGGCCCACACCCACGCCCGCATCAGTGACGAAGCGCTGGCCCGCGCCCGCCTGGGCGGCGTGGGTTACCACCCCTCGCTGCTGCCGCGCCACCGCGGTATCGCGGCGGTGGAGTGGACCGTGCTGGCCGGTGACCCCATCGCCGGCGGCACGGTTTACCACCTGGCCGACGGCTGGGACGCCGGTGCCGTGGCGGCGCAGGACTGGTGTTTTGTGGCCAAGGGCGAAACCGCCCGTGACCTGTGGGAACGTGCGCTGGCGCCCATGGGCCTGGAGCTGCTGGCCCGCGTGGTGCGTGAAGCGCGCGACACCGGCCGCCTGCCGGCCCAGACACAAGACACGCGCTATGCCACCCGCGCCCCCATGATCCGCCGCTCGGTGGTGCTGACCGAAGGCGAACCGGCCGCCACCACGGCGCTGGTGCTCACCGTCATCGGCACCGACCGCCCCGCCATCGTCAGCCAGGTGGCCGACTGTGCCAGCCGCTACGGCGCCAACTGGACCACCAGCCACCTGACACGTCTGGCCGGCGAATTTGCTGGCATGGTGCATCTGAGCGTGCCCACCGAACAGGCCGCGGCCCTGACCACCGCGCTGCAGGACCTGTCTGTGGCCGGCCTGAAGGTGACGGTGGCCACCAGTGGCGCCACCACCCCCACCCCAGGCTTGCGCAACGTGACCCTGGAGCTGGCGGGCGACGACCGCCTGGGCATCGTCAGCCGCCTGACCAGCCGCCTGGCCGAGCGCGGCGTCAGCATCGACCAGATGCACACCGAACTGGTGGATGGCCACCAGCCCGGCACGCCGACGTTCAAGGTGCATGCCCAGCTGCGTGTGCCCAACGCCGTGAGCCTGGACGCCTTGCGCGCGGAACTGGGCGACCTGGCGCGTGAGCTGATGCTGGACGTGAACCTGGGCGAAGCCGCAGCCTGAAGCGGCGGCTGGTGTTACGCCACCGGCTGCGTCAGGTACACCGCCTCGCGCCCCACGATGGGCTCGCGGGTGGGCATCATCACGGTGCAGTCGGGGCACAGGGCGCGGATTTCTTCGTTGCCGTCGGTGGCGATCAGCTCACCCTCGGCAAAGGTCTCGAACCCCTTCAGCGGCCGCGTGAAGCGGAAGTCCGGTGTTTTCACCATGAAGGTCTTCAGCAGTCGCAGCCGCTGCTGAATGGCGCGTTCACGCGGC
>JAHECB010000395.1 GCA_024641925.1 Betaproteobacteria bacterium | reverse complement strand
CAGGCCGAAGCTGACCGTCATCAGCACGATGATGCCAAACCACAGCGCCACACTTTCACGCGGCATGCCGAAGTCCAGCCCCATGACCACCGGAAAAAAGATGGGGATGGTGATGAGCAGCACCGACAGCTCGTCCATCAGGCAGCCCAGGACCAGGTAGAAGCCCACGATGGCCACCATCACCATCATGGGTGACAGGCCCCAGCCCTGTACCAGGGTGCCCAGTTGTGCCGGCACCTGGGTCAGCGCCAGCGCCGAATTCATCAGGTCGGCGCCGACAAAAATCAGGAAGATCATGGCTGACGCTTCGGCCGTGGCGTAGAAGCAGTTCTTGAATTTCTGCACCGTCATCTCGCGCTTCAACAGCGCGGCCAGGAAGGTGCTGAACGCGCCCACCGCTGCGCCTTCGGTGGGCGTGAAGATGCCGCCGTAGATGCCGCCAAAGACGATGACAAAAATCACCGTGATGGGCAGCACTGCTGTCAGCGCGCCGGCCGCCAGGCGGGGCGCGTCGTCCTGGTCGGGCGCCTGGCCCGGCACCAGCCGCACATAAACCGCGATGGCGAGCATGTAACCGACCATGGCCAGCAGGCCCGGCACCATGGCGGCGGCAAACAGCTTGGCGATGTTCTGCTCGGTCAGGATGGCGTAGATCACCAGCGGCACCGACGGCGGGATCAGGATGCCCAGCGTGCCCCCTGCGGCCAGCGTGCCGGTGGACAGGCGGTCGTGGTAACCATGGCGGCGCATCTCGGGCAGCGCCACCGAGGTGATGGTGGCGGCCGTGGCCACCGAGCTGCCGCAGATGGCGCCAAAGGCCGCGCAGGTGACCACGGCGGCCATCGACAGGCCACCTTTCATGCGCCCGGTGGCGGCGGCGGTGACCTGGAACAGCGCTCGGCTGATGCCGCCTTGTGTGGCGAAGTTGCCCATCAGGATGAACAACGGAATCACCGACAGGTCATAACTTGCAAACCGCGCAAAGGCTTCGGTGTTCAGGAAGTTGGCCAGCGGCAGCCAGCCGGCCTGCATCACGTAACCCACCATCCCCGACAGGAACATGGCCACCGCAATGGGCGTGCGCAGCGCCATCAGCAGCACCATCAGGCCAAAGATCAGCAGGGTCAGCTGAACGGGGGTCATGTGGGCAGGCCGTTTTCAGCCGCAGGCTCGAAGCCGCGAACGGACTGCACCCAGGCGATCAGCGCGGTCAACGCCAGCCCCGGCACGATGAAGGCGTAGACGATCCACTCCGGAAAGCCCAGCATCATCGAGCCCGACTGCGAGGTCCAGGCGTTCAAGGCGCCGATGCCCGAACGCCAGGTCAGCAGCGACATCACCCCGGCCAGCAGCAAGGCACCCAGCCGGTCGAGGCGGTGCCGGGTGGCTGCGCTGGCGCGCAGGGTAAAAAACTCCACCGCGATGTTGCCGCGCTTGGCCTGGCACCACGGCAGGAACATCGCCACGGCGGCGCCCGCGACTGCGCCTGTGAGTTCAAAGTCGCCGGTGATGGTCCAGCCGACGGTGTTGCGGCCGACAACACTGACGCAGGTCATCAGCGTGATCATTGTCAACAACAGCCCGGCAGTGATGGCGCACAGCTTGGCCAGCGATTCCAGCAGTTTCAAGACAAGGGGTCCATCGGGTGAGTCCGTGCGTGCGCCGCGGCCCTGACTGAACGGCAGCGTCTGGATTGTGCGTGCCAACGCAGCCCAAATCGGGCCGATCGGCGGTGGGCTAGGGTTTTATCGGATACGGCCCGGTCGGTGGGCCTGACCCCTGGCCAATGTGGCGTCACGCCTGCCTCGGCTGCAGTTCCCAATCCAGCGCAAAACCCGCCATCAAGGGCGCGAGTTGTTGGCGCAGCGTGTCCAGGTCGCCGCTGGTCTGAAAGCAGATCACGGCGCTGCCCGCGCGATCTTCGCCACGAACCGCGACAGCCTGGCCCAGTCCCGCCGTGGCCAGCCGTTCCTGCACCACCCGTTCAGCGGCCATCAGCCGCAGGGCCGGCTTGTAGACCTTGCCGATGGCCGTCAGCGGCAAGGCTGGCAGCACGGTCAGGCGCTTGGGCAGAGCCGCCCGTTCGGGGATGCGCGTGGCGGCATCGGCCAACACGGCCGCAGTGTCGATGTCGGCGCCCGGTTTTGCCACCACATAGGCCACCGGCAGTTCACCGGCGTATTCATCGGGTTCGCCCACTGCCGCGGCCAGCGCCACCGCCGGGTGTTGCATCAGTGCGTCTTCGATGACCGCAGGGTCGATGTTGTGCGCGCCGCGGATGATCAAGTCCTTGGCACGGCCGGTGACAAAAACGCGGCCTTCGGCGTCGATATGGCCGATGTCGCCGGTGATCAGCCAGCCCGCTTCAAAAGTGCCGGCGTTGCGCGCCGTGTCGGTGTAGCCCGGCCCCACGTTGGGCCCGCGCACACGCAGCACCCCCTCGTTGTCGACGGCCACCTGGACAAAGGGCAATGGCAAGCCGCAGGACCCGGCCGTTCTTGGGGCAAGCGCGGGTTCAATGGCGATCAGGCCGGCGCATTCCGTCATGCCCAGGATGTTGCGCACGGGCACGCCGGTTTCCGCTTCAAAGCGGCTGGCCAGGCCGGTGGGCAACGGGGATCCACCGGTCAGCAACAGGCGCAGACCGGTGGCGTCGGTTGCGCCGCGGGGCGCCGCCAGCAAGGCCGTCATCACCGTGGGCACGGTGGCCATCAGCGTGACACCGCGTTTGCGGGCGATGGCCCAGGCGCGCGCCACAAAGTGGCTGTCACGCCAACCTGCCGGGGGTGGCAGCACCACTTCCGCGCCCGACAGCAGCATCGACAGGCCGTAGACAAACGCACCGGCCACATGGAACAGCGGAAAGCCATTGAGGATGACGTCGTGCTCGTCGGCGGAAAACAGTTGCGCCGCGCCCCAGGCCGCAAAAAGTTGGTTGCGGTGGGTGTGCTGCGCCAGTTTGGGCAGGCCGGTGGTGCCGCCGGTGTGGAACAGCGCGGCCAGGGTGGCGGGGTCCGGATTGCCCGCCTCGGCCGCTTGTGGCGCCGCATCTGACGCTTGCCGGCGCGCCTGTTCAAAGTCGACCCAGTTGTCCGGCATCTGGGCACCCACGCCGACCACATGGCGCAGTGCCGGGCAGCGTGAAGCAAAACCTTGCACCCGCTGGCCAATGTCACCGACCGCGTGGCCTGGCGCCAGCGTGACGATGATCTGCGCGCCCGTGGCGTTGACCAGCCCGACCAGGTGGTGGTCGTCCAAGGCGTGGTTGATGGGGCAGGCGACACCCGCG
>JAHECB010000143.1:11977-12423 GCA_024641925.1 Betaproteobacteria bacterium | reverse complement strand
CGACTGGCCAAACAAGTCCAGGCGCCCGGTACACCCTCTGTAGATGCGGAGGGTCGAAGAACAAGCCGTTCTGCGACGGCAGCCATTGGAGCAACGGCTTTGCAGACCAGAAGAACTAAGAACAGAGCCGTCTAACCCTTCGGCAAGGACTTCCCGGGTGGTCAAATGAGCATTCTGCATTTCTCCTTGGTCCAGCCGGCTGTTTGATCTTTGGTTTTTTCCACTGAGAACCTGTGAGGTCGAAGGTGCGGTGCGACAGAGAACTGACTGCACATCTACAAACGGCCTTTGAAGTTGAACGACAGGCGCCAGGCTCCACTGAGGCAGCGTGTCGCGTATTGCGGCACTCGCGCACGGCGTCCTCGCGGCTGCGCGCCAAATCGCGTAGGGCCTCGTCGGCCGCGTTCGGTACGTGCACCGCCGTGATGTCGCCCGGCCTGGACAGC
>JAHECB010000143.1:0-11967 GCA_024641925.1 Betaproteobacteria bacterium | reverse complement strand
CCACAACTTCGCATTCGATGCCTTGGGCTCCAAGGTGCCGCCAGATCACGAATCCGCACGGGCCCGCTTCGTAGACCACGTGAAGTCGCCGCGCCTGGCTGATCAGCCGGCGCAGCGTCTTGTCCAGCCCAACGAGATCCTCGCCGATGCTGCGGATATGTCGGACCTCGCCGCCTCGCCCGGCGTCGGTCGTGGCAACGTCAATACTGTCCTTGTGAACGTCCGGACCGACGTAAGCGTCCAGGTCACCACGACACGCTTACTGGAAAGTGGAAAGTTCGTTCGCATGTAATAGTCCGACCAACCCCGTTCTTGCGCCTGTGCTGTCGGTTGGTCAGCATCTGTCGGACTATTACCGGACTATTACGTTCGCATTCGCTACACTGGAACTTCAATGGCGGACTGCAAGGCCACCCTTGGAGGGGTTTCTCGTGTTCATAAAGTACCTGGCGATGGTCGGCATTGCCCTCAGCAGTTTGGCAAACGCGCAAGAGTTGCCGCTTCGGAAGTGTCGGGGCATCACTGACGCAGCAGCTCGGCTGGCTTGCTATGACAGCATTCCCGCTGCTTCGGCTCCGGATTCGGATTCGGCGAAGAATGATTTCGGCCTCGTGAGCCTCGACGCCGAGAAGCGCAAGGAAATCATTGCGTCATCGGTTGGGGCTGAGTTCGATGGCTGGCGATCCAACGGTCGAATCCTCCTCGAGAACGGTCAGGTCTGGGAGGTTGTCGATGGCAGCAGCGGCTACGTAGGGCCACTCAATCGCAAGGTGATCGTCCGTCGAGCAGCACTTGGGTCGTTCCGAATGGAGTTTGAGGGTCTCAATGCTTCACCAACTGTCCGCCGCATAAAGTAGCTGGAAATTTCGGCCTCTTGAGAAACTTCCCCCAAGTTGTTGATTGGCAAGGTGGCGCAACCGTCGGGACGCCTGGGGCGCCTCTGGATCGAGTGGGAAACCGTGGGACGCGAAGTCCTTGTCCCCACAGCGAAATCGGGTTGTCTTGGGATACCCGGATGCCCCGTGGGACGATGGTGACTCATTCCCACTCAATCGTCGCCGGTGGCTTGCTGCTGACGTCATAAGTCACGCGGTTGATGCCGCGTACCTCGTTGATGATGCGGCTGCTGACCTTCTTCAGCAGGGCATAGGGCAGTTCGGCCCAGTCGGCGGTCATGA
Organism: Betaproteobacteria bacterium; assembly: GCA_024641925.1. Taxonomy (GTDB): domain Bacteria; phylum Pseudomonadota; class Gammaproteobacteria; order Burkholderiales; family Burkholderiaceae_C; genus Rubrivivax. The sequence continues at coordinate 10,789 of JAHECB010000143.1, read as the reverse complement.
AATCGCTGGTCTGCACAGCGCGCAAGGCCACGACGTATTCGTAAGTGCGACCGTCGCCCATGACGCCCACGCTCTTGACAGGCACAAACACCGCAAAAGCTTGGCTGGTCAGGTCGTACCAGCTCTGGCCGCTGTTGGCATCGATGGTGGCGCGCAACTCATCGATGAAGATGGCGTCAGCTTGCTGCAGCATCGACGCAAATTCGGGCTTGACTTCACCCAGGATGCGCACGCCCAAGCCTGGCCCGGGAAACGGATGACGGAACACCATGTCGCGCGGCAGGCCCAAGGCCAGCCCCAACTCGCGCACCTCGTCCTTGAACAACTCGCGCAGAGGCTCCAACAGCTTCAAGCCCAGGCTGGCCGGCAGACCGCCGACGTTGTGGTGACTCTTGATGGTGGCTTTCTTGGTGTGTGTGCCGCCGCTTTCCACCACGTCCGGATAGATGGTGCCCTGCGCCAGCCAACGTGCACCTTTGGCGCCCTGGTTAGCGGCTTTCAGCTTGGCCGCTTCGGTCTGGAACACCTCGACAAATTCGCGCCCGATGATCTTGCGCTTGGCTTCAGGGTCGGTGACGCCCTTCAGGTGGCCCAGGAATTGATCGGCCGCCTGCACGTGCACGACCTTGGCATGCAGGCGCCCTGCAAACATGTCCATCACCATCTCGCCCTCATTCAGGCGCAGCAGACCGTGATCGACAAAAACGCAGGTCAACTGGTCGCCAATGGCGCGGTGAATCAAGGCCGCCGCCACGCTGCTGTCCACACCGCCTGACAGCCCGAGGATGACCTCTTCGTCGCCCACCTGCGCCTTGATGCGGGCCACAGCCTCTTCGACATAGTTGCCCATGATCCAGTCGCCGCTGCAACCGGCAATGTCACGCACAAATCGAGTGAGCAAGGCTTTGCCCTGCAACGTGTGGGTGACCTCGGGGTGAAACTGCACGGCGTAATAGCCGCGTGTTTCGTCGGCCATGCCCGCAATCGGGCAACTGGGCGTGCTGGCCATCAACTTGAAACCCGGCGGCAGCGCGGTGACCTTGTCGCCGTGGCTCATCCATACCTTGAGCATGCCGTGGCCTTCGCGGGTGGTGAAGTCACCCAGCCCGTCCAGCAATCGGGTATGTCCATGGGCCCGGACTTCGGCATAGCCAAACTCGCGGTGGCTGCTGGCCTCCACTTTCCCGCCCTGCTGCACCGCCATGGTGAACATGCCGTAGCAGATACCCAGCACGGGTACGGCAGCGTCCCAGACGGCCTGCGGTGCCCGCAATTGATGGTCTTCGTAGGTGCTGGCGTGGCTGCCCGACAGGATGATGGCCTTGGCACCAAAGCCGCGAACAAAGTCGTCGGACACGTCGCTGGGGTGGATTTCGCAATACACCTGCGCCTCGCGCACTCGGCGCGCAATCAGCTGCGTGACTTGCGAGCCGAAGTCGAGGATGAGGATCTTGTCGTGCGTCATGTTGGTGAGGTTCTGCTCAGGCCTGTGCCGTTGCGACAGCTGGCGCGCGGCTGAAAAAGGATGCCGCCAGCACAGCGGCCATGGCCAGCAAGGCGGATGAAACGTAAAGGGGCAGGCCGATCAGCCAATCACCCGGTGGACGGTGCGACACCCAGCGCAGCATTTCCAGCGCGATCACGGGCGCGATCACGGCCATCATGCTGTTCAAGGACGACACCGCGCCCATGGTCTGGCCTTGGCGCGTCGCGTCAGCGGCATTGGAGAAGATGCTTTGCAGGGCGGCCGTGGCCGCGCCGCCGAGCAGTCCCAACGAGATCACGGCGTAAATCATCCAGCCTTCGCTGGCCAGTCCAAAGCCCAGGTACGACAGCGACCCCACGCTCAGCCCCACCACAGCCAGGCGCTGCGGCGAAAAGCGTTTCAGCAAGGGCTTGAGCAGCAGGCCCTGGCTGACCGCCGACACCACGCCCACGGCAAACAGCGACCAGCCCACTTCACCGGGGCCCCAGCCGAACTTGAACTTGGTGTACAGCACCCAGCTCATGTGCAGCATGAACTGCCCCAGGCTGGCCAGCGCCATCACCACCACCAGCGGCCCGACACCTTGCAGCAGCGCCAGGCCCTTCAGCGACGCCACCGGGTTGGCGCGGCGCCATTCGAAGGGCCGGCGCCGCTCGGGCGGCAAGGATTCGGGCAGCACAAAAAACCCGTACAGCCAGTTCACCACCGCCAGGCAGCCCGCCACGATGAACGGCAGCCGTACATCGATATCGCCCAGGATGCCACCGATCACCGGCCCCAGGATGAAGCCGATGCCGAACATCGCACCCAGCAAGCCGAAGCGGCGCGCTCGGTCCTCGGGCAGCGTGATGTCGGCCACGTAGGCGTTGGCGATGGACACGTTGCTTTGCATCGCGCCTGCAAACACGCGCACCGTTATCAGCACCCACAAGGCCGTGGCCGCCGCGGTCACAAAGAAGCTCAACGCCAGGCCTGCAAACCCGATCAGCAACACCGGCCTGCGCCCATAGCGGTCCGACAATGCCCCCAGGATGGGCGAGCCCAGAAAATTGGCTACGCCGAAGGCCACCGTGACCATCAGGAAGGCCAGCGTCTGCTCGTCGTTGTTCTGCGTGAACTTGCCCACGATGTGCGGCAACACCGGCACCATCAGGCCGATCGAAATCATGTCGATCAACACCGCCACGAGGATGAAGGACATGGCAGCCTGCCGGCCGCCGGGGGGTTTGGCAGCGGGCGAGGCCAGCGGCTCGGCAAGCTTGGGCAGACTCATTCGGCGCGGTAGTTCGGCGCCTCTTTGGTGATCTGCACGTCGTGCACATGGCTTTCGCGGATACCGGCCGTGGTGATCTCGACAAACTCTGCCCGCTGCTGCATGTCGGTCACGCTGGCGCAACCGCAATAGTGCATGGAAGCTTTAAGGCCACCCGCCATCTGGAAGATGATCTGCACCACCGTGCCCTTGTAAGGCACCTGCCCTTCAATGCCTTCGGGCACCAGCTTGGCGGTGTTGGGGTTGTTGCCCGCTTCCCCGTCGGTTTGCTGGAAGTAACGGTCTGCGCTGCCCTTTTGCATGGCGCCCATGCTGCCCATGCCGCGGTAGCTCTTGTAGGTGCGGCCCTGGTAGAGAATGGTTTCGCCCGGTGCCTCTTCAGTGCCGGCAAACATGCCGCCCATCATCACGCTGCTGGCGCCCGCAGCAATGGCTTTGGCAATGTCACCCGAAAATCGGATCCCGCCGTCGGCGATCAGCGGCACGCCACTGCCCCGAAGTGCTTCTGCCACGTTGGCGATGGCCATGATCTGCGGCACGCCCACACCGGCCACGATGCGGGTGGTGCAGATGCTGCCGGGGCCGATGCCCACCTTGACGGCGTCGGCACCCGCTTCAGCCAGGGCCAACGCAGCGGACGCTGTGGCAATGTTGCCGCCGATCACGTCCACCTGCGGGTAGTGGCGCTTGACCCAGCGCACGCGGTCGATGACGCCGGCACTGTGGCCGTGTGCGGTGTCCACCACCAGCACGTCAACGCCCGCCTTCACCAGCAGCTCCACGCGTTCTTCAGTGCCTTCAGCCACGCCGACGGCCGCGCCCACGCGCAGTTTGCCCTGGGCGTCGCGTGCTGCATTCGGGAAATCGGTCTGCTTGGTGATGTCCTTCACTGTCATCAGGCCGCGCAGTTCAAACTTGTCACTGACAACCAGCACCCGTTCCAGACGGTGCTTGTGCATCAGTTCCTTGCCTTCTTCGGGCGATGCGCCTTCCCGCACCCAGACCAGGCGATCACGCGGCGTCATGATGTCGCGAACGGGGAGGTCCAGGCGGGTTTCGAACCGCAGGTCACGGTTGGTGACGATACCCACCACCGTCTTGCCGTCCACCACCGGGAAGCCCGACACACCGTGCAGGCGAGACAGGTCCATCACTTCCCGCACAGTGGCTGTTGGCGGCACGGTGATCGGGTCACGCAGCAGGCCCGATTCGTAGCGCTTCACCCTGGCCACCTCGGCCGCTTGCTGCCGCGGCGTGAGGTTCTTGTGCACGATGCCGATGCCGCCTTCTTGCGCAATGGCAATCGCCAGCCTTGCTTCTGTCACGGTGTCCATGGCAGCGGACACCAAAGGCAGGTTCAGGGTGATGTTGCGCGACAGTTGGGTCGCAAGGCTGGTGTCGCGGGGCAACACATGGGAGTACGCAGGCACCAACAACACATCGTCGAAGGTGAGCGCTTTGCCGAGTAGGCGCATGAAAAAGACTCCAGACGCAAAAGCGGATTATAGGGAGGGCTGCACACTCACGCTGTTGCGCTGCCGTAGCCTGGGTCTACACTGCATCCATGGCTCTGCGCAACAAATTCTTACCCGCAGCTTCGGCCTGGGCAGCCACCAGCCTGATGGCGCTGCTGCCCTTGCTGGCCCTGGCCCCAGACCCTGCTGCCGCCCAGTGGATGTGGCGCGGCCCCGATGGACGAGTCAACGCCAGCGACCGTCCACCTCCCATCTCCGTGGCCGAAAAGGACATCCTGAAACGCCCCGCCGCCGATGCCCGCCGCGCCATGTCGAAAACATCTGAGGCCGTCACGGCGCCCGATGCGCCAGCTTCCGGTGTGCCTGCGTCAGCACCCGTGGCGGCTCCGGCCGCCTCTGCTCCCCTGACTGCACTTCAGAAGCAGGTACTGGCCAAAAAACAAGCCGCTGAAAAGGCACAGGCCGACAAGGCCAAGGCGGAACAGGAGCGCGCGGTGGGCGCCCGCGCCGGCAACTGCCGCGCAGCCCGGACCCAGGCGGCCACGCTGCAAAGTGGCACCCGGTTGGCACGCACCAACAGCAACGGGGAACGGGAATTTCTGGACGACCGCGCCCGCGCCGAAGAATTGCGCCGCGCACAGGACGTGATGGCCAGCGACTGCTAGGCGTCTGCCAACGGTTCTTTGGCCGATAGCGCTTCGCGCGCCAGGCGCTCTTTCAGGTCCTTGCGCGCCTGAGCAGCCAGTTTGTGGCGACCGTAGCGCTGACGGCGGGCTTCCTTGGGGTCCACTAACAGCGGCCGGTAGATCTCGACCCGGTCGCGGTCTCGCAACAGCCCGTCTGCGGCATGTGCCCTGCCCCACACGCCAACACGCACAGCGTCGACATCAAGCCCGTGCCGCAGCAGCACACCACTGGCCTGCAGAGCCTGGCTCAGCGTTGTGCCGGGCGACAGTTGAAGCTGAACATGATCGACCTGCCCAGGTGCAGGGCAGTAGCTCACCTCCACCCGAATGAGGTCAGCGTTCGCCATAAACGTCCCGTGCACGGCCCACGAAGGCTTCTACCAAGGTGTCAGCCACGCGGTCAAAAACGGGGCTGACCACAGTCTGCAAGGTGGCGCTGGCAAAGGCGTAACGCATGTCGAATTCAACTTTGCAGGCTTTCACAGGATCATCCGGCTTGCCCAGGGGCCGGAAAACCCACAAGCCGTGCAAGCTGGAAAAAGGGCCCTCCACCAGCGACAGCTTGACCTGGCTGTCGGGCTTGTGGGTGTTTCGGGTGGTGAAGGTCTGGCGTATGCCGCCGATGGACAGCCCCAGCCTCGCCGTGACACTGTCATCGTCCTGGGCCAGCACCTCTGCGCGGTCACACCAGGGCAGGAACTCGGGGTAGCGGCTGACGTCGGTCACCAACGCGTACATCTCGGGCGGCGAGTACCACAGCAGAACGGACTTTTGCACATGCTTCATACAATGGGGATCATTGTAGAAGTGCCGGCAGCACGCCGTTGCCCAGCCCTGCCCCTGCCGTCCCCATGTCCAACATTGCCGAAAACCGCCGCGCACGTTTCGAATACCACATCGAAGAGCAATACGAAGCGGGCATGGTGCTGGCCGGATGGGAAGTCAAGGCCATCCGCGCGGGGCAGGTGCAGCTGACCGACGGCTATGTGCACATCCGCGACGGCGAGTTGTATCTGATCGGCTGCCGCATCAACGCGCTGCGCTCGGCCAGCACCCACGTGTCGCCTGAAGCCGACCGGACCAAGAAACTCTTGATGCACAAGGCGGAAATTCGCCGCCTGGTGGGCAAGGTTGAACAGAAGGGCTTCACGCTGGTACCGTTGAACCTGCACTACAAGGGTGGCACCGTGAAAGCGCAGATTGCCTTGGCCAAGGGCAAAGCCGAGCACGACAAGCGCAACACGGTCAAGGAACGCGACTGGGACCGCGAAAAAGGCCGCCTGATGCGGCACAAGGTTTCCGGGCCGGGCAAGGACTGATCAGCCCACCCCGCGACACTCAGTTGGCATCCATTCAAGCTTCGAAAGCAGCGGCCATCGCTTGGTGAAGGTCGGCCTGCAGGTCGGCCACCGCTTCCAGCCCGATGCACAAACGCACCAGATGGCCTTGATACGGGGACCGCTCCCGCATGGTCCGCAGGTCGTAGGGCACGGCCAGGCTGATGGGGCCGGCCCACGAATAGCCGATACCAAACAGCTGCAAACCGTCCACAAACCGGTCCACCTGCGCCGCGCTGAACTTCGGCTTGAACAAGACCGAAAATAAACCCGCCGCCTGATCACACAGGCCGGCCCAATGGTTGTGGCCCGGCGAATCCGGCAACGCGGGGTGCAGCACCCGGCCCACGGCCGACTGCGTCTGCAGCCACTGCGCCAGCTGCCGGGCGGCCTGGTCTTGCGCCGCGTATCGCAGGGCCATGCTGGGCAATGAACGCAACACCAGTTCGGCATCGTTGCCCGCAACGCCAAGCCCCAGGCGCATGTGGGTGCCCTTGATGCGCTCGTGCAAGGCCAGGTCGCGGGTGCAGACACTGCCCATCAGCACGTCACCACCACCGCTGGGGTACTTGGTCAGGGCCTGCGTGACGATGTCGATGCCGTGCTCAAAGCCCCGCAACGCCAGGCCGGCACCCCAGGTGTTGTCCAGTGCCGTCATCACACCGCGCTGGCGCGCCGCCGCCACCAGGCCGGTCAAATCGGGAAACTCCATCGTCACCGAACCCGGCGCTTCCAGCCAGATGAGTTTGGTGGCCGGGCTGATCATTTCGCGCAAGGCCACGGCGTCCAGGGGGTCGTACATGCGGTGTGTGATGCCCCAGCGTGTCAACTCATGGCGCGCCATTTCGCGGCTGGGGCCGTACACGTTGTTGGGCAGCAGCAGCTCATCACCCGGGGACAACAGCGTCTGGTTGACCAGCGCCAGCGCCGCCAGACCGCTGGGCACCAGCAGGCACTGCAGGCCGCCTTCCAGCGTGGCGATGCGCTCTTCCAGCAGCATGGTGGTGGGTGTGCCATGCCGACCGTAGGTGTAGCCCGCACGGCTGCGCCAGTCTCTGGCGCGCATGTTGGCCACGTCCTTGAACAGCACCGTGCTGGCCTTGAAAACCCCCGGCTGCGGTGCGGCAAAGCCCTCGGGCGACTGGTAGGGGTGGTGGATGAGCTGGGTGCTGATGTGGCGGGCCATGTGCAAAGGTCCTGTGCGCAGGTTCAGATGGGCTGGGCCAGCAGGTCATGGCCTTCGGTTGCAACGATGCGGGCACGGGTGAACTCGCCCACCTTCAAGGTCTTGCTGGCCTTTTCGGGCGGCAGCAGGCGCACGATGCCGTCGATTTCGGGTGCGTCGGCATAACTGCGCCCGGCACCGCCCCGTCGGCCCAGCGCCGGCGCGTGGTCCACCAGCACCTGCATGGTGGCGCCCACACGGCGCTGCAGCTTGGCCGTGGACACCGCTTCGGCCACCGCCATGAAACGCTGCCGCCGCTCTTCCCGCAAGGTCTGGGGCAACATGCCGGGCAGGTCGTTGGCCGTGGCCCCGGCCACCGCCGAGTAGGCAAAACAGCCGGCCCGGTCGATCTGCGCTTCCTGCATGAAGTCCAGCAAGTGCTGAAACTCGGCTTCGGTTTCGCCAGGAAAACCGGCGATGAACGTGCTGCGCACCACCAGCTCGGGACAGCTTTCCCGCCAGCGCGCCAGCCTTTCCAGATTGCGCTCACCGCTGGCCGGGCGCTTCATGCGCTTCAACACGTCGGGGTGCGAATGCTGGAAGGGCACGTCCAGGTAGGGCAGCACGCGGCCTGTGGCCATCAGCGGCAGTACGTCGTCCACATGCGGATACGGGTAGACGTAGTGCAGCCGCACCCAGGCGCCAAACGGCTCGGCCAGGGTGGCCAGCGCTTCGCACAGGTCGAGCATGCGGGTTTTCACCGGCCGGCCGTCGAAGAAACCGGTACGGTACTTCACGTCCACACCATAGGCGCTGGTGTCCTGGCTGATGACCAGCAATTCCTTGACGCCGTTTTCGAACAGCGCACGGGCTTCACCCAGCACGTCGCCGATCGGGCGCGACACCAGGTCGCCGCGCATGCTGGGGATGATGCAGAAGGTGCAGCGGTGGTTGCAGCCTTCGCTGATCTTCAGGTAAGCGTAGTGGCGCGGCGTGAGCTTGATGCCGGCCGTGCCGCGAAACTCTGCCATCGCCGCCGGCACCAGGTCCACAAAGGGGTCGTGCGGCTTGGGCACGTGCAGGTGCACGGCATCCATCACCTCTTGTGTGGCATGCGGGCCGGTCACGGCCAGCACCTTGGGGTGCATCTGCCGCACCAGGTTGCCGCCACCTTCAGCATCGCGCGCACCCAGGCAGCCGGTGACGATGACACGGCCGTTGCTGGCCAGTGCTTCGCCAATGCTATCCAGGCTTTCCTTGACGGCGTCGTCGATGAAGCCGCAGGTGTTGACGATGACCACGTCAGCGCCCACGTAAGTCTTGCTGGTTTCGTAGCCTTCGGCGCGCAATTGCGTCAGGATCAGTTCCGAGTCGGTCAGAGCCTTGGGGCAGCCCAGCGAAACAAAGCCCACGGTGGGCGCCCGGGTGGCTGGGTGGCCCAGCGCGGTATTCGGTGCATTCATGGCTTGATTTTGGGGCATGCCATGCGCAGACCGTTGCTGCCGCGCCGCTTATTTCCTCATCAGCACCTTTGGGCGGCAGCAAAGGCCGGGTGCCCACCTGGGGCCGACGCGTGCCCTGCGGCGAAAATGGTCGCGCTAGGGCTTCTTGTCCGTCTTCTTGGCGGCCGTGAATCCGGCCATGCCCGGAAACAGGCCCCCGGCCTGCTGCATCTGCTCAAACAGGTTGCGGCTTTGTTCGACATAGCTGCCCATCAAGCCCTTCAACGCCGCGGGCTGCCCACCCATGAACTGCGCCCAGGCTTCGGGGCTCAAGTGCTTGGGGTCGTACAGCCCCTTGCTTTGCTGCACAAACTGCGACTGCATCTGCGTGAAGGCCTGCAGGTTCTTTTCGATCATGGTGCCCATCAGCCCCTGCATGGCGTGGCCATAGAAACGGATGATCTGCGACAGCGTGTCGGCGGTGAACATGGGCACGCCGCCGCTTTCTTCTTCCAGGATGATCTGCAGCAGGATGCTGCGCGTCAGGTCTTCCCCGGTCTTGGCGTCGCGCACCTCGAACTGCTCAACCTTCAGCACCATCTGCTTGACGTCGGCCAGCGTGATGTAACTGCTGGTCTGGGTGTCGTACAAACGGCGATTGGGGTACTTCTTGAGCACGCGGCGCGACGTGGAAGTCTCGCCATCGGTAGAGCTGGGTTCGACCTTGGGTCGGCGGGTGCTGGGCATAAGGAAGTCCTGTCAGGTGACACCTGATTCTAGAAGCCCCCCTCCATGCGCCACGGTCGGGCTAAACCCGGCTGTCATCCAGCACCCTTCAATGCCCTTCACAGACGCCCCCAGGCCACAAAGTGCGGATTGCGAAAGCCTGGCTTGCGGTAGTGCAAAGGCTGGCCGTCCAGTGTCAGCACCTGGCCACCAGCGCCCAGCAGCACGGCGTGGCCGGCGGCAATGTCCCACTCCATCGTGGGCCCAAAACGCGGGTAGACGTCAGCCAGGCCGCGCGCCAGCAGGCCAAACTTCAACGACGAACCCACGGCCACCCGCTGAGTCGGCGCGGCGGCACCAAACTCCACCTGCCACCAATCATTCAGCGCGGCTTCGTCGCCATGTGAGCGGCTGCAGGCCAGAACCCGGTCTTGTTGCGGAACTGGCCGACATTGAATCGGCATGCGCCGGCCGCCCTGCTCGCCCCAAGCGCCCAGTTGGGGCCCGCCGATGGTCAGGTCGTCGCTGACCGGCGTGTAAACCACGCCCAAACTCGGCATGCCCTCCTCGATGAGCGCAATGTTCACCGTGAATTCACCGTTGCGGGCCACAAACTCGCGCGTCCCGTCCAGCGGGTCCACCAGCCAGAACCGGGACGCGGCCTGCGGCGCCTGGCCCTTGGCGGCGGCCTCTTCGGCGATCACCGGGATATCTGGTGTCAGCTGATGCAGCGCCTGCGTGATGCTGGCCTCGGCCAGTTCGTCGGCCAAGGTGACGGGCGACGCATCGCGCTTGTGCTGCACGTCAAAGGGCGCGGCGTAGACCTGCATGATCAGGCGCGCGGCATCGCGCGCAGCCGCTTCGATGCCGGGCATCAGCGCCATCAGCTCGGGCACTGTCAACATCAGCCGGCCACCGATGATCGGCGCCCACCGCCGCGCAACCACCCCAGCAGGCCACGGGCGCCGCGCCACAACGCGCGCAGCATCACCAGGGTCAGCAGCGCTTCCACCATCGTCATCAGCGCCGCCAGCGCCGCACCGCGCCGGGGTACACGCTGTTGATAACGCGCCAGGGCATGGTCGCGGGCGTTTTCAATGCTGTCGTAGAAGCTGGGAATGACCAGCAGTGTCAGCAGCGTGCTGGTCAGCGTACCGCCGATGATGGCCACCGCCATGGGGCGGTAGAACTCCCCCCCC